>LZRV01000001.1 GCA_002159065.1 Paenibacillaceae bacterium ZCTH02-B3
GCCCTGTTCCGAACCGACGACGGGCGAAAGATCCGCATAGAACACGTCGCCCCGTTTGACAATCAATGGCTTACACCCCGCTTACCAGACGGTCCAGGATCGAATCGGCGTCATCCTCCGCGTGGAAAGCTTCCGAGGCCATGCGCAGGTTGATGTTGGCCATCTCCATGTATCCCCGCTGCATGGCTTCACGCAACAGCCGCTTTTTCCGCTCGTTCAAATACATTTTCATGGCCTGTCGAATCAACTCGCTCCGGTTGGAATTTTCCTTCTCGGCCACGCCGTCCACTTCCTGCAGCAGGTACTCCGGCAGGCTGATCATGATCCGCTTCGTGTTGCGCGCGCTCTCCACGAACCACTGCACCTCCAACGGTTTCCAATGCAATATTTTCATTATGCAACCCGGAAAGCAAAATTATGCAAAAGCAAATATATGCCCGGCGTCTATAACGCATGACACCACAAGAACCGGACGGCGCGCCCCGTCCGGCGGGTTCGCCGAACGGCCGGCAGTCCGGACGATTTAAATTTCGCCCAAGGGCGGCAAAATCCTTGTGGACAATTCATTTCGACGCGAGGTAATTGTTTCCTCCCGCGCGTCAACGGCCGTCCGCCAGCCCGTTCACGATCCGTTCCACCGTTCCGTCGTCCCGGACGTACACGCGCGGCACCCGGTGGTTCACCATGCAGGTGATTTCGTAATTGATCGTCCCGAGCCAGCCGGCCAGCTCGTCGGCGGTAATCTCCCCGTCCCCCTGGCGGCCGAACAGCACCGCCTCGTCGCCGACGGTCGCGTCCGGAATGTGGGTGACGTTCACCATGCACTGGTCCATGCAGATGCGGCCGACCACCGGCGCCCGTTTGCCGCGGATCAGCACTTCCGCCTTGCCGGTGAGCAGCCGGGAGTAGCCGTCGGCGTAGCCGACCGGCAGGGTGGCGATCCGTTCCGTCCCCGCGGTCCGGTAAATCGCGCCGTAACTGATGCCGCTGCCCGGCGGCAGCTCCTTCAGATGGATGATCTTCGTCTTGTAGGCCATGGCCGGCCGCAAGGCCACCCGCTCCCGCTTCACTTCATCGGACGGGTACAGGCCGTACAGGCTGATGCCGATCCTGAGCATGTTGCACGTCCATTCCGGCGTGTCGATGCCGGTGGCGCTGTTGCCGGCATGGAGATAGTCGAACGTCACGCCCCTCCGGCGGAAATGGTCCACGATCCCGGCAAATTTGCGGTACTGCATTTCCGTGTACGTTTTGTCGGCCTCGTCCGCCTTGGCGTAGTGGGTGTAGAGCCCTTCCACTTTCACGCCGGGCGTTCGGAGCGCCTTGTCGATGAAGCGGACGGCTTCATCGGGATCGGCCAGCCCGAGCCGCCCCATGCCCGTGTCGATCTTGACGTGAACCTTGACTGGTTTTTTCCGGCGGCCGGCGCCGGCGGCGATCGCCTCCAGCACCCGTTCGTCGTACAGCCCGATGGCGATGTCGCGCTCCGCGGCCGCGTCGAGGCCGTCTGGCGGCGTGTACCCCAAAACAAAAACGGGCGCGGAAATGCCCGCTTCCCTGAGCTGGAGCGCTTCATCCAGAAACGCAACGCCCAGGTAGTCGATCCCCGCCCGCTCCGCTTCGCGGGCGACTTCCACCGCGCCGTGCCCGTATGCGTTGGCCTTGACGACGGCCATCAGCCGGATGCCTTCCGGCAGCATCCCGCGAAACTGCGCGATGTTGTGGCGGATGGCGTCCAGCGAGATTTCCACCCAGGTCGGACGATAAAAATCGCTCAACAAAAGGCCCACCTCCCGGCTCATAACCCTATTTTAATCCCCGGGAGAAGGGGGTTCAATGAAACGCGGGCCGGATCCGAAAAACGCCGGGCGGATCGCTGAATACGGCGACCGCTTCCAGATACGGCACGTCGGTAAAGTCCCGGCTGTCATGCACCGGGCAGGAAATGACGGGACGGATCGCCGTCCCCCGTCCGTACCGGGACGCTTGCATGTACGGGTAAAAAATCGTCTGCCGCCAGGCGGCGCCGCCATTCCTCGTCATGATCGGGCGATCACGTTGACCAGTTGCGCCGGGCAGGCAATTTTGACGCGACCGCTGTGCTTCGGCAGCGTGACCAGCATGCAGCCGACCAGCACGGCATCTTCATGCGCATAGATGTCCTCGAGCAGCAGCGGCGCGATCTGACACGTAAAAACGCTGCGCAACATTCAGCCCGGAACAAACGTCCCCCCTATCCTTTCAGCCCGCCGACCGTCAGGCCGGAAATGAAATACCGCTGGAACAGGATGAACAGGATGAGCAGCGGAAGCACGGAAACAATGGAGCCCGACAGCAGAATGTTGTAATTGTTGCCGTACGGCGTCAAAAGCGATGACAACCCGATCGGCAGCGTGAACATGTCGTTGGTGCGGAGGACGATCAACGGCCAGATGAAGTTGTTCCAGCTGCTCAGCGCCGCAAGGATCGCCATCGCGCCGAACGCCGGCGCCATCAGCGGCATCATGATGCGGAAGAAAATGCCGTATTCGGAGCAGCCGTCGATGCGGCCGGCATCCATGAAGTCTTTCGGAATCGAAACGGCAGACTGGCGGAAAAAGAACACGATGAACGGCGACACCGCAAACGGAATGACAACGCCCCAATACGTGTTCAGCATGCGGAACGTCACCGCCATCTTGTACAGCGGCAGCATGATGATTTCCACCGGCACCATCATGACAAAAAGCACGAGCACGAAAACCGCGTTGCGTCCCCTGAACTGGTATTTGGCCAGCCCGTAGCCCACCAT
>LZRV01000002.1 GCA_002159065.1 Paenibacillaceae bacterium ZCTH02-B3
CGTCGAAGCTGCCCCCGCGTTCCCGGTTGACGGGGTCCGCGGGCATGGTGACCACTTCGTAATTCACCGCCCGGTCCGGGCTGTGCTGAGCCGCCTGTCTCAATTGGTCGAGGAAATACGGGCCATTGATCGTCATGGCGCTTTTGCCGGCGGAGAACGGGTTGCCGAAAAGATAGTCTTCATAAGACATGACCGCCGGCTGCTGGCTCGGGTCTTGCGGAGATGGCGCGATGCCGGACCGGTACAGTTCGGCCACCATGGACAGCGCCCGGGCCCAGTTTTCATTCTTGACGGTCATCTGCTTCGTGACCGGATCGGCGAGCATCAACCCTTCCGTCCTGGCGATGAGGTTCAGGATTTCGGTGGGCTGGGTGTAGGTGTCGAAATTGATCCCGTAAATCCGGTCGTCGCCGCTGCCGCCTGTCGGGAAGCGGCGGGCCAGCTGGATCACTTCCTCCCAGGTCATCCGGTCGGTCGGATGGGGGATGCCGTATTCGTCAAACAGGTCGACGTTGTAGAAAAGCGCCTGGCTCTGGAAGGTCGGCGCGAGCCCGTGCAGCTGGCCGCCGGCCCGCTCCCTGAGCATGTCGATGACGCCGGGCGCGATCGTTTCGATGTCGTAGCCGTCGGCCTCGATTTTCGGTTCCAGGTTGACCAGCCGGCCTTCCTGATAGAACTTCGCGTATTGATATTCGTTCAGGAACAGCAGATCGGGGTTCCGTTCTTCGATCAGTTTGATGAGGGCGGCTTCGGGATCATAGGGTTCGGAACTGTTGGCATACAGGCCGGTGGTGCTGACCACTTCGAAGTCGATGCCGGGAAACTTCATCATGAGCAGTTCGCCGTATTCGCGGAAAAAACCCCCTTCCTCATAATACATGACTTTCAGCGTGACCGGTTCGGAGGCGGCGGGTTCGTCCTTTGCCCCGCCGCAGGCTGCGGACGCCGCGGCCAGCACGACCAGCATGACGGCGGACAGCATCCGCCTGAATGTGTGCTGCTTCATCGGATTCTCCCTTTGAACTCCTTTCCGTGTTTTCTTGATACAGCCAACACGGGCATGAATCATCTCGTCCCATCCAAATGTTACCATGAAACGGACGTGCCAACAATCCGTCCAAGGTTAACAACCCATTTTCCCCTCGCGCTTCCGCGAATGGTTGAACGTCCATACCAAGAACTTCGGGCAGGCATAGAGTGAGAGCAGACCAAACGCAAGGAGGTGCTCGCTTATGTCAGCTGTGGCAGGGTACGGCGGCGGATTCACGACGACCGGGGTGATCCTCGTTCTGTTCATTCTTCTGGTCATCGTGAGCCGTGCGGGGATTTTCGGCGTCTGACGGATCCGCCGGATGCACCGGCACGGCGCGGGGCATGTGAACCGGCCCCCGCGTGAAGCCGGCGGGAGCCGGGCATGTTCCCGGAGCCGGATCGGGCGACCCGCGAGTTGCGCGCTGGAATAAGCCGGCACAAAGGAAGCCGCCTTCCGAAAGGGAAGGCGGCTTTTTTCGTTCCGTGCCGGAACCGGGGCGCGGCCTGGCCGTCCGTCACCCGCGATGGTCCGCTTCCAGTTCCTCGCGGCCGAACAGGAGGAAATCCTGCGGGTCCACCTGCACGCCGTCCAGCAGGATTTCGTAGTGAAGGTGGGGACCGGTGCTGCGGCCGGACGAGCCGATTTCGCCGATCGGCTCTCCCTGTTTGACGGCCTGGCCGGCTTCGACGCGGATGGCGCCCAGGTGGCTGTACACGGTGGCGTACCGGTCGTTGTGCCGGATGACAATCTGAAGGCCGTGGGGGCCATTGTCGCCCGCCGACTCGACGATGCCGTCCGCCGAGGCGTAGACCGGATCCCCTTCCTCCCCGTCGATGTCGATCCCGTTGTGATGGGCCGCCTTCCCGGTGAACGGATCGCGGCGAAACCCGAAGGGGGAGTTGATTTGGCGCGAATCGGCCGGCCACAGGATGGGGGTGTGGCGGAGCGCGGCATCCAGGGACCGGACGGCGGACAGCGTTTGCCGGTAGGCTTGGCGAATGTCGTCGGCTTTTTCGATGAGGGCGGCGAACCTGGCGCCGATGTCTTCCGCGTCGCCGAGCGATTCCGGGTTATGATAGGCCACAAACTGGCCGCCCGCCCCGGCGATCTGCACGCCGGAGCGGGAGGCGACGGCCAGCGCCCGGCCCGCCGCGCGGCGCAATTCCCGTTCCAGCTGCTCCAGTTCCGCCATGCGCCACTCTGTCAGCACCGCCTGGTTGCCAAGCAAATCCAGTTCCTTCTCCAGCTGCCGGTTGACGGCGTCGCGTTCCGCGATATCCGCCTGGGCCAGCCGGCGTTCCCTGGCCAGCTGCCGTTCCAGCGAATGGATTTTGCCCGCCAGCATCGCCAGCGTTCCCGCGAACACGGCGAAAAGCAGCAGAAGAACCGCCGCCTGCCGGCCGGATTTTTCCGGCGTCGTCGTCCGGCTCATCGGCACCTCCAAAAGTGATATAATGATGCAAAAGGATCGGGGGCGGAAAGGATGGACGCTTGATGGACGGCGCAATCGACATCGCGGGCTGCATCCGCCCCGACGGTTCCCTCGGGGGAGATCGGGTGCTGCGCCGCGAGACGCTGTACGTGGGCCTGAACGGCAACCGCGTGGAGCGTTTCTGGGATTCGCGGCGCAGCTATATCTATAAACCGGTCGGCTTTCCGAAGACCGCCGGCCGGGAGCGGTGGGTGGCCCGCCATTTGAAGCCGCATCTTGGCGGCATCCGCATTCCGGAGATCGTCGCCG
>LZRV01000003.1 GCA_002159065.1 Paenibacillaceae bacterium ZCTH02-B3
AGTCCGCCACGGGCCCCGGCAGCGGAACGCCGACATGCAGGTTGTTCGCCTTGTTCCTGATTCCGGCGCGGAACGAAAACACCACCGTGCCGCCCGCCTCCACGAACGCCTCGAGCCGGCGGGCCAGCGCCGCATCGATGATCTGCATCACCGGCACGAGCAACACTTTGTATCCGGAGAAATCGCGATTCGCCGGAATGACGTCCATCGGACAATTCAGCCGATAGAACGGCTCGTACAGGCGGAGCATTTCGCGGGGGAAATCGAAGGCTTCGCTCTGCGGCTGGAACCTCCACGACCAGATGTTGTCGTGATCGTACAGCACCGCCACTTCCGCCCGAATGCCGCTTTTCAGAAGTTCCGCATGGGGCGCGATGTCCCGGAACACGTCGCGCGCTTCCTCGTATTTGCGCCCGCGCACGTTGTCATGATCCACGATGCCGGTGCAGAACTGTTCCGCCCCGCGGTTCATCGCACGCCAGACAAAATAGAGCATGTCCGAACAGCCGCGGGCGAAAGATTGGAACGACCATAGCCGGGCCTGTCCCGGGCGCGGCAGATAGCCGATCATGTCATGTCCCTGCGCACCGATCAGCTGCTCCACGATCCAGAACGGCTTGCCGGTCAGCCCGCGGACGAAGTCCAGGTGCATCGCCAGCTCGCCGGGCGCAAGCGGTTCGGCCAGGCCACCCCAGACGGGGTACTGATCGTACGAAATGAAATCGTACAGCGCCGCATGTTCGGCGTGATCAAACCATTTGCCGAAAAAGCCGCCGGCCAGGTTCGTCGTCACCGCCTGGTGCGGTCCCTTGTGTTTCCGCACCGTCTCCACCAGCGCCCGGGCAAAATCGTTGAGCGACCGGGAACGGAAACGGGCCCAGTCCAGGCGGAGCGACGGATTGTGGGTCGTGATCGTCGGCAGCGGCAGCGGAATTTCGTCGAAATCGTTGTAGGTTTGCCCCCAGAAGATGGTGCCCCAGGTTTCGTTCAGGCGATCGATCGAGCCGTAGGTTTCCTTCAGGTATCGACGGAACGCCGCAAGGCAATTCGGACAGTAGCACATGTCGCTGCCTTCGTGGCCGAATTCGTTGTCGATCTGCCATGCCGCGATGGCCGGCTCGTCCCGGTAATGCTCCACCAGCCGTGCGGCCAGCCGCAGGGCGTACTTGCGGTATTCGGGCGAATTGAAGCAGTATTGCCGCCGTCCGCCGAACACGCGGACCGCGCCGGTTTCATCCCGGGACAGAATCGAGGGGTGTTTCGCGGCAAGCCAGGCCGGGAACGTGGCGGTCGGCACGCCGAACAGGACGCGAAGTCCTTTCTTTTTCACCTTCTCCAGCACGCGGTCGAAAAACGAAAAATCAAACGCGCCGTCCCGCGGTTCCATCCGGTGCCAGGCGAATTCGCCGATCCGCACCATGTTGGCGCCCAGACCGGCAATGCCTTCCAGATCGTCTTCCATCCATTCCTCCGGCCAGTAATCCGGATAGTAATCGACACCCAGGTACAATGGTCTCTCCCTCCTATTCCTTGATCGCGCCCCCGAGGATGCCGGAAATGAACTGACGCTGCAGAATCAGGAAAAACACCACGATCGGTCCGGTCGCCAGCGTCACGCCGGTCATGACCTGGCCGTAGTCGATTCTGGACAGCCCGATCAGGCTGGACAGGGCCACCGGCAGCGTATACATCTCCTTCGTGCTTGTGGCCACAAGCGGCCACAGGAAATTGTTCCACTGGTACATGAACAGATAGATCGCCGCCGCCGCCAGCGCCGGCCGCATCGACGGCAGCACGATGCCGGTGAACAGCCGCCATTCCCCCACCCCGTCGATGCGCCCCGCTTCCAGGATGGCGTCCGGAACCGCCAGCATGTTTTGCCGCATCAGAAAGATGGCAAACGGATACGCGAGGTTGGGCAGAATGAGCGCCTTGTAGGTGTTGAGCCATTCCAGGCTTGCCATCATCTTGAACAGCGGAATGAGCGTGGCGTGCATCGGCACCATCATGGAGACGAGAAATATCGAAAACAGCACGTTGCTGCCCCGGAATCGAAACTTGGCGAAGGCGTATCCGGCCATCGTGCAGACAGTCAGGCTGACCGCCGTATAAGCGAGCGCCACGAACAGCGAATTGAACAGCACGCGGAAAATGCCGATGGACGCATTCAGATTGACAAGGTTTTCAACCAGCATGTTACCGGGCACCAGCTGCGGCGGTTTCGCGAACACTTTGCCGCTTTCGTTCGTCGCGGCGATGGCCGCCCAGTAGAAGGGAAACAGCGACGCGAAAACGCCGGCGGCGAGAATCAGGCGTGACGCCAGGCGGTACAGTCCCGTTTTGAACGTCATCTCATTCCCTCCCCGTGAGCCGGAACTGGATGAACGACAGACCGGCGATCAACACGACGATGACATAGGCCAGCGTTGACGCGTAACCGAAATCGAAATAGCGGAACCCGGTCTGGTACAAATACATGCCGATGGTCAGCGTGGCGTCGCTCGGGCCGCCCTTGGTCAGCGTGTACGGTTCATCGAACAATTGCAGCGTCCCGATGGTGGACAGGATGGCGGTGAACAGGATGATCGGCTTCAGCTGCGGAATCGTCACGCTGAAAAACTGCCGGATCTTCCCCGCCCCGTCCAGGCTGGCCGCCTCGTACAAGTGCTCCGGAATGTTTTGCATCGCCGCCAGATAGATGATCATGTTGTAACCGGTCCAGCGCCACGTCATCGCCAGCATGAGCGCCACTTTCGCCCACAC
>LZRV01000004.1 GCA_002159065.1 Paenibacillaceae bacterium ZCTH02-B3
CTATAATACAGCGCCGTCAAAATATCCGCATTGCTGAGCGACCCGCCGGTGTGGCCTGCCTTTGCCCGGTGGATCATCTTCAGCACGTCCATGCGGATTTGCACGGCCTTCAGTTTGAGGTCCGTGATGTCCAACTTGTCCGCACCTCCCCCCGCCGCATTACTTCGAACCGCGCAGCCAGGCCCGGATCTCGTCCTCCGTCGGATCGACCGGATCCGGTTTGAGCCCGGGAATGTACCGGCACGCTTCGTAGAGGGCGGGAATGACGTTGGCGTGAATGCCGACGATGTGGTGCACGTAGGGACCCGTCACCAGTTTTTCTTCCCACAGCGGCCAGTCGTTGACTTCCACCCAGACGTAGGTTCCGCGGGTGTAGGGGCCTTCGCTGCCGCGGGCGCGGCCGAGGAACAGCGAATATTCGCCGTGGTCGCCGTCGAAGCGCGCCAGCGAAACGCTGCCGCCTTTGATCCTGCCTTCATTCGTGCCCGGCGAATGGTCGTCGAACAGGAAATGCCGCCTCAGCTTCGGCCGGCCTTCCACCAGCGAAACCGGGAAGTTGCCGCAATGGAACAGGAGCTCGCCGTTGTCGTTCTCGGGGTGCCGGATGGTCAGATCGGCGAAGAAGGTGGGCGCCTCATTGAAGGCCGCCGCCTGCATCATCACCGAGGTGATGGCGCCGTGGATGTCCGTCTCGCAGGTGACGGGAATCTGCTCGTCGGTCAGGATCGCGTTGGCCAGACAGGGCATGATGCCCATGGCATCCTGCAGGGACGACCAGCACTGGATGGCGATGGCGCTTGATTGCGTCTCCCGGGCATACGTCCGCATGGCCACTTTGAGGGCGGCAATCCGCCTGACGTCGTCTTCCGACACTTCCGACCAGTCCAGCGTTGCCTTGATGTAATCGATGGCCTCCTTGAGCTCCGGGCCGCCCTTTTTCGCGATTCGTTCGCCGGCCCGCTGGATGTCCACCAGGGTGATCGGATGAATTTCGATGCCGAACCGTTCAAGCAGCTCCCCTTCGTTGCAGATCATCGTCCAGAAGGAGGCCGGACGGGGACCGATCTGCAAAATCCGCAGGTTCCGGAAATGCCGGACGACGTTGGCGGCGGCGATGAAATTGACGAACCCCCGCTCAAATACCGGATCGTCCACGCGGGTGTTCGTGACATAGGTGAACGGCACGTTGAACCGCCGCAGCACCTTGCCCGTGGCGAACAGACCGCACTGCGTGTCGCGAAGGCGCATGCCGTCTTCCAGCGGCGATTCGTCCCGCGGCCCCCACAGCAGCACCGGTTTGCCCAGCGCCTTGGCCACCCGCGCGACGGCATCTTCGGTGCCGAAATTGCAATGGGGGAAGAACACGGCGTCCACGTCTTCCTTCCTGAACCGTTCGATGACGCGCTCCGCGCCGGCCAGATCGTTGTACAGGAGCCCTTCCTCGTTGATCCCTTCCAGATCGACGATGTCGATGCCAAGTCCGAAACTTTCGATTTTCTCCCGGATCATTTGCTTGTACCGGAAAGCATCCTCCGCGCTGAACACAAACCGCCTGGTCGGCGCATAGCCCAGTTTCAACCTGCGCACGTCGCATCTCCCCTCGCCATGATGGATGAATGGTAAGGGTTCCCGTGCAAATAAACGTTTAGTCCACATGTTTAGATGAAATGATCGCACATCGCACGGAATAAACCCCTTTCATTGACGATCATATCGCGAAATTGCGAAAAATTCAATGATGTTTAGTTGAATTTAATTAAATATTCATATAGAAATAAATAAATCTTTAGTTCCATCATTGAAAAAGTTGAGCCGTTGAGATACACTAACCATGACCAAAAACGATCAATGGAGCGCGTTTCCATGAACCTGGAAGACATCGCAAAACTCGCGGGCGTGTCCAAATCCGCGGTCTCCCTGGCGCTGAACGGCAAACCCGGCGTCAGCGAAAACACGAGAAGACGCATTCTGAAAATCGCCGAGGAGCACGGCTACCGGCCGAAGGCCAGGACCGACGCCCAGAACGGCGACGTGCTGACGTTCCTCGCCTGCGTCAACACGGGACTCGTCCAGCAGCAATATTACGAACAGCCCTTTTTTCGCGAGCTCATTCAGCACATCGAAGAACGGTGCAGCATGCACGGCTATTCCCTGCAATATTCCACGGTGAGCGTCGACGACGTCGAACGGAGCCCGCGGGCCGCGGTGGAGAAAGTCCGGGGACGGGGCTGCATCCTGCTCGGCACCAATCTGGACGCCGGGCAGTTGGCCGCGCTGCATCAGGCCCTCGGACCGCACACCGTCGTGCTCGACACGATGTGCGAAACACTGCCGGTCCACGTTGTCGCCATCAACAATCTGATGGGCGGCTATCAGGCGGGAAAACATCTGTGCGAGCTCGGACACCGCCGCTTCGGCTATCTGGCCTCCGCCGAACGCATCCGCAACTTCGAGGAACGCCGGCGGGGGTTCATGGCCGCGCTTGCCGAATGCGGCGTGACGGTCGCCGATGAGGCCGTCTTCTCCGCGTCGCCCTCGATGCTTCACGCCCAGGCGGAGCTCCGGGAACGTTTTGCGAACCACCTCGCCGCCGGCCGCGACCTGCCGACGGCCGTGTTTTGCGAATGCGACTACATCGCCATCGGCGCCATCAAGGCGATGCAGAGCCTGGGCATCCGGGTGCCCGAAGACGTGTCCGTCGTCGGTTTCGACAACATTTCCGAAGCGTCCATCATCACGCCGGAAATGACAACCGTCCACGTG
>LZRV01000005.1 GCA_002159065.1 Paenibacillaceae bacterium ZCTH02-B3
CCGCAAACAGGCCGAAAACAGCGTGCGCGAACAGCTGGCGCGGATCCGGGACGCCTTCCCGGACGTGCTCGTCGTCGGCGGAAACGCCTTCGCCCTGTCGGTGTCCGACCAGTTCGTGAACGTGCCGATGGCGACGAGCCGCTTCACCATCGTCGACGAGGAAGTGCCGTTCCTGCAAATGGTGCTGCACGGGTACGCGGACTACGCCGGCCGCCCGATCAACCTGAGCGACGAACAGGATCTCGTCGAACACCTGCTGAAGCACGCGGAACTGGGTGCCGCGCCGCACTTCCTGTGGTCGGAGAAGCCGAGCAGCAACCTGAAATTCACCCGGTTCGACCATCTGTTTTCCACGGCGTACGCCGACTGGTACGATGAGGCCCTCGCGATGTACAAAAGGCTCAACGACGTGTTCGCGGACCTCAGGCTGGCGAAAATCGAGGAGCACATCCGGCACGCGGCGGGCGTCGTCGAAGTGCGGTACGACAACGGCACGTCCGTCTACGTCAACTACACGGATGCGCCGGTCACCGTGAACGGCGTGACGGTCGAGGCGCGAAATTTCACCACGGGCGGTGAGACCAGATGAAACGGATGCGGATCACCCTTTCGCAAAGGAGAGCGCTGCTCGGGCTCGTCTTCATCCTGCCGTGGCTTGCCGGGTTCCTGTTCCTGTTCGCCTTCCCGCTCGTCGAGTCGCTGCGGTACAGCTTCACCGAGCTCAAGATCGCGCCGGGCGGCGGCTATGAACTGACGTTCCTGGGCATCGAGAACTACCGGGAAGCGCTGTTCATCAATCCGAACTTCAACCGGATTTTGACGGAATCGGTCATCGACATGGCCTGGAACGTGCCGCTGATCCTGTTCTTCAGCCTGTTCTCGGCCGTCCTGCTGAACCAGAAGTTCCGCGGGCGGCCCCTTGCCCGGGCCATCTTCTTCCTGCCCGTCATTCTGGCGTCGGGGGCGGTGGCTTCCGCCCAGGAATCCGGCCTGATCCACCTGACGGGCAGCTCGGAAGTGGCGGAAGAGCTGGGCAAAGCCCAGTACGGCTTCGACGTCGATTCGCTGGCGTTCCTGCTCGACGGCGCCGGACTGCCCGTCTGGTTCACCGAATACATCATCGACGCCGTGGAGCGCATCTACGAAATCATCCGCATGTCCGGCGTGCAGATTCTCATTTTCCTGGCCGCGCTGCAGTCGGTGCCCCAGTCGATGTACGAAGTGGCGAAGATCGAAGGGGCGACCGGCTACGAAACGTTCTGGAAAATCACGTTTCCGATGGTCAGCCCGCTCATTTTGACGAACATCATCTACACGGTCATCGACACGTTCAACAACAGCCCGGTGACGCAGACGATCTACGAAACCGCCTTCCGGACCAATGAATTCGGCCTGTCGGCGGCGATGAGCTGGCTGTACACGATCGTGGTCAGCCTCATCCTGATCGTCATCGGCATCCTCGTGTCGAGACGGGTCTTTTACCACGAATGACGGAAGCGATCCAGAAAGGAGGGACGTCGGTTTGCTGACGGAATTGACGCGCAACGGGGCGGTCGTCTACCGGCTGAAGCGGAAGTCGCTGGGCTGGCTGTGGGCGTTCGTGCGCGCCGTGCTGATCATCGGCGTGTCGTTCACCATCATCTATCCGCTGCTCAGGTACATCTCCGCGTCGGTGAAGGACCCGGCGGACATCTACAATCCGATCGTCTACTTGGTGCCCGTCCACTACACGCTGGACAATCTGAAATACGCGATCGGGATCATGAAATATTGGCTGGCGCTGAAAAACACCCTCGTGCTTTCCGTGTCGACGATGGTGCTGCAGGTTGTCTCCTGCGCCCTGGCCGGATACGGGTTCGCCCGGTTCCGGTTTCCCGGCCGCAACGTCCTGTTCGCCCTCGTGGTGCTGACGATCCTCATTCCGGCGAGCACCCTGATGCTGCCGATGTATCTGCATTTCCGCACCTTCGACGTGCTGGGCGTCGTCAAGCTGATCCGGGGGACCGACGGGGTCAACCTGCTGAACACGTACTGGCCGATCCTCATTCTGTCGGCCACGGCCAACGGCCTGAAGTCCGGTTTGTATGTCTACATTTTCCGGCAGTTTTTCCGCGGCCTGCCCAAGGAAATCGAGGAAGCCGCGCTGATCGACGGCGCGGGCGGTTTCCGCACGTTCTACCGGATCATGCTGCCCAACTCGATTCCGTCCCTCGTGACGGTGGCGCTGTTCGCCTTCGTCTGGCAGTACAACGACACGTATTACGCGTCGCTGTTCATGCCGAACGTGACGCTCCTGTCGAACAAAGTCGCCGCCCTGCCGGCGGAAGCGAGCCTGTATTTGCCGACGCTGATGGGCTTCGGGCTGAACCCGGCGCAGCGGGCCGATCCGAACCACGTGGCGCTCATCGTGGACACCGGCATTCTGCTGGCCATCCTGCCGCTCATCGTTCTGTACCTGTTCGTGCAGCGCTATTTCGTGGAAAGCGTGGAGCGGACCGGCATTGTCGGATGAGGACGGCCGGCTGTGCGGGCCGCCCCGGCGAACCGCGGGCGGACGCCGCCGCCGGGTGAACACGGACGGCCCTTCAACATGCCGTAACGGCAACATGAAAAATTTCGAAAAGAAGATTGAAATGATTGTCCGAATATGTTATTTTTTAGAAAAAGGGCGGATGGGGAAGCACCCCTCGATGTGCAATCGAGGGGTGCTTTTTTCGTCCGCCCGAATCTTTCCGGAGGTGGGAGCATGAATCTGGTGT
>LZRV01000006.1 GCA_002159065.1 Paenibacillaceae bacterium ZCTH02-B3
CGGCTGGGCGATGTACACGTAGCCGCTTTCGATGATTTTCCGCATGTAGCGGTAGAAGAAGGTGAGAAGCAGCGTCCGGATGTGGGCGCCGTCCACGTCGGCATCGGTCATGATGATGATCTTGTGGTAGCGGGCCTTCTCGATGTCGAAGTCGTCGCCGATGCCCGTGCCGAGGGCGGTGATGATGGCCCGGATTTCCTCGTTGCTCAAAATGCGGTCCAGCCGCGCCTTCTCCACGTTCAAAATTTTGCCCCTCAGCGGCAAAATGGCCTGGAACATCCGGTCGCGGCCCTGTTTCGCGCTGCCGCCGGCGGAATCGCCTTCCACGATGTACAATTCGCAGACGGACGCGTCCCGGGACGTGCAGTCCGCCAGTTTCCCGGGCAGCGAACTCACTTCGAGGGCGTTCTTCCGCCTCGTCAGTTCCCGCGCCTTGCGGGCCGCTTCGCGCGCCCGGGCCGCCTGCATCGACTTTTCGAGGATGCGTCTGGCCAGGGACGGGTTTTCTTCCAGAAACTCGGCGAATTTTTCGGCAAAAAGGGATTCCACGATGCCCCGCACTTCGCTGTTGCCGAGTTTCGTTTTCGTCTGCCCTTCAAACTGCGGTTCGGGGATCTTGACCGAAATGATGGCCGTCAGGCCTTCCCGCACGTCGTCCCCCGTCAGGCTGCCGCCGTCCTTCAGCAGGCCGTGGCGCCGGCCGTAGTCGTTGATGACGCGGGTGAGCGCGCTTTTGAAGCCGGCCTCGTGGGAACCGCCTTCGTGCGTGTGGATGTTGTTGGCATAGGAGAAAATCGCTTCATTGTAGCCGTCGTTGTACTGGAGCGCGATCTCCACCGCCACGTTGTCGCGCGTGCCTTCGATGTAGATGGGCTCTTCCCCGATCGTCTCCTTGTTGCGGTTCAGGAACCGGACGAACTCCCGGATGCCGCCTTCGTAATGATAGGACTGGCTCATGCCGGTCCGCTCGTCCGTCAGGTTGATCCGGATGCCCCGGTTCAGGAAGGCCAGTTCGCGGATGCGCGACTGCAGCACTTCGTATTCGAATTCCGTCGTTTCCCTGAAAATTTCCTCGTCCGGCCAGAAGGTGATCGTCGTGCCGGTTTCCTCCGTTTCGCCGACGACCTTGAGATCGTACTGCGGCACGCCGCGGCGATATTCCTGCATGTGGATTTTGCCTTCCCGCTTCACTTCCACGATGAGCCGCTTGGACAGGGCGTTGACGACGGATACGCCGACGCCGTGCAGGCCGCCGGACACTTTGTAGCCTTCGCCGCCGAACTTGCCGCCGGCATGCAGCACGGTCATGACGACTTCCACCGCCGGCCGGCCCGTCTTTTTCTCCACGCCGACGGGAATGCCGCGGCCGTTGTCGATGACGGTCACGCTGTTGTCCCGGTGCACGATGACGTCAATGCGGGTGCAAAATCCGGCCAGGGCTTCGTCGATGCTGTTGTCCACCACTTCCCACACCAGATGATGGAGCCCGCGGCTGCCGGTGGACCCGATATACATCCCCGGCCGCTTGCGCACGGCATCCAGGCCGTCAAGCACCTGAATCTGGGTTTCGTCGTATGCGTTGGGATTGACGTCAAGACTCGACATTGGATCGTTCACCTACTTCGTCGAATTCGAAACGCGCTCGGAAGCCGGGCCCGCCTGCAGGATTCGTTTTTTCAGGGTGACGACGGAAACCGGGGAGAAATAGCAGCCGTTTCGGGCCACCACCAGGCTTTTCGTCTCTTCATCTCCCAGTTTCACGATCTGTTTGAGCTGATTTTCATCGGCAAAAAACGCCGCGGCGTTCCCCGATTTTTCCCCCGAAAGATCCAGGATCGCCACCAGCTCGGAAGCCCGGATGACGGTATCACCGCCCAGATCAATGTACATCCGCGTCCGCCTCCAGCGAAAGATTGAGCACCGCGTCGCCGGCGTCCGTTCATTCGATCACGCGGCCGGCCTGCACCCGGAACATGCGGGCGTCCTTCAGGCTGGCCGCCTCGATGCTGTCGATGGACGTGGTCGTGATGAACGTCTGCACCTTGCCGCGGAACGTTTCGATCAACTGGCTTTGCCGCAAGCGGTCCAATTCCGACAAAACGTCGTCAAGCAGCAGGATCGGGTATTCCCCCACTTCCGACCGGATCAGTTCCAGTTCGGCCAGCTTGAGGGAGAGGGAAACCGTGCGCTGCTGCCCCTGGGATCCGAAAGCATACGCATCCTTTCCGTTGACGGCGAAAGACAGGTCGTCGCGGTGCGGCCCGATGAGGCACGCTCCCCGGCGGATTTCCTGTTCCTTGATCTGTGATAACTTTACCATAAACCGGTCGAATAAAACAGTTTCGTCTTCTTCATCGCCGAAATCCACCGACGGCCTGTAGGTGACGGTCAGCTGTTCCCGTCCGCCCGTGATGCCGCGGTGGATTTGGTCCGCCCAGCCTTGCAGTTTTGTTATAAAGTGTTGACGCATCCGGATGATTTTAACACCCGCGCGGGCCAGCTGTTCATTCCAGACATCCAGCATCAGATCGCCCGCGGCGCCGGCGTTTCTGAAGTGGTTGTTTTTCTGGGCGACAATGCGCTGGTATTGCTGCAGATGGTGCAGATAGGACGGATGGACCTGGGCGATTTCCATGTCCATGAAACGGCGCCGGATTCCCGGCGAACCCTTGACGATTTCCAGATCCTCCGGCGCAAACATGACGACGTTCAGCGCACCGACGAACTGGCTCAGTTTCTTCTGTTCCAGGCCGTTGATG
>LZRV01000007.1 GCA_002159065.1 Paenibacillaceae bacterium ZCTH02-B3
GCCCTGGCCGGATACAAGGCGGAAGAGATTTTGCGCCACTATTATACCGGCATCACGATCGAAAGCTATCAGGGGCCGGATCCGGTTCTTGCGGCCGGCCGGGCGGCCGCAGAAGCGGGCAAATGAAGCCGGTCAGGCGGAAATGGCCGGCCGGCAAATCTCACAAAAACGGCACTCACCCCGTATAAAAGACTTCCAAATGGCAACAATGGGTAACGAGGTGATGTGCCAATGAGTGACAAGCAGAAGAAAGAGAAAGTGCCGGAATCCGCGGCCAAAACCGAAACGGCTCCGGATTCCGTGCAAGATTCGGGTTCTGCTCGGCCGGCGAAGCCGGAACAGGAAAAAGAGATTCTGACGGGCATCCCGAGCGTCGGGCACCGTCCGCGTTCGACGGCGCGCAAGCCGCTGTATTCCCGCAAATGGATGGTCCCGGCCACGTATCTGGCCGCCGCGGCAATCATTCTGGCCTTGATGTGGGTGATCCAGGATCTTCGCAGCACCGGGACGGAGCCGCAAACCGAGGAAGCCGCGGAGGACGTCCGGGACGTGCAGGACGGGCAGCCGCTGCCGGAGGAGGAAGCGCTGCCGGCGGGCGCGCCGGTTGAGCGGATGCAGTGGCCGGCGGATCCCGGCGAAACCGAAGTGGTGATGCCGTTCTACGATCCCGCCGCCGGCAACGAGGAAAAGCAGGCGGCCATCCTGCAGCAGGGCAACCGGTACACGCCGAACACCGGCATCGTGCTCGCCCGCGAGGACAACGAAACGTTCGACGTCCGCGCCGCGCTGTCCGGGGAAGTCACCCGGGCCGAGAAGGTGCCGACGGTGGGCAACCTGGTGGAGATCACCCATGAGGACGGGCTGAAAACGATCTACTACAGCCTGGCCGACGTGGAAGTGAAGCCCGGCGACAAGGTGGCCCAGGGCGACCGGATCGGCAAGGCCGGGCGCAACGAGCTCGGCAAGGCGTTCGGCGTCCATCTCCACTTTGAAGTGCACAAGGACGGCGAGCCCGTCAATCCGGCCACGCTGCTGGAAGACCCGGACACGGCCGGCCCGGCCGCCCCGGGCGGCGAGCCCGGCCAGGCCGGCGAACCCGGCGAAACTGGCGGAACCGGCAGAACGAGCTGACGACCCCAGGGCCGTCCGGACGGACGAAAACCGGCCGTCCGGGGAGAACCGGCCATCCTCCAGCCGCCCGCGCAAACATGGCGCGGGCGGTTTTTTTTGGCGAGAACGGGCGTTTTTTGGCGGGAAAAATATTTACGGAATTAAGCTTGTCACCCCGGGCAAACAAAGAATATCCCACCTGCCCGTTCATATAATGTACCAAACCATCTCGAGCAGGGAGGCGAGGGGCGTGCACGATTACATCAAGGAAAGGACGATCCGAATCGGCCGGTGCGTGGTGGAGACGAGGAACACCGTGCGGATGATCGCCAAGGAATTCGGCGTGTCCAAAAGCACGGTCCACAAGGACCTGACGGAACGCCTGCCCGAAATCAATCCGGAATTGGCGAACCAGGTCAAGTCGATCCTCGAATACCACAAATCGGTTCGACATTTGCGGTGCGGGGAAGCGACAAAAATCAAATACAAGAAATACCGCAGCCAGCAGAAAAACGACACGCTCGTGAGCACCCGTTCCTGACGGCGCGCCGATCGCCCGAATGCAGGAAAACAGAAAAAAAGGAAGCACATCCATGGAGGAATTTTGCGATCCTCTATCGAATCAAATGTAGGAATCACCAAGACTCGACAAAAAGGCAAAAAACGAAACAGCGGATTTCGTTATTTTTTTTCGCAACCGTCATGCCAGCGAAAACGTCCGTTTTGCGGGAATGAACGGCGAATCGGACGGCTGGGCCTGGGAGGATGCAGAGGATGCTGAGCAAAGACATCGGAATCGATCTCGGTACCGCCAACGTGCTTATCTATGTCAAGGGACGGGGCGTCGTTCTCGACGAGCCCTCCGTCGTGGCGATCAACAGCGACACGAAGCAGGTGCTGGAAGTCGGCGAGGAAGCCCGTCGCATGGTGGGCCGGACGCCGGGCAACATCGTGGCCATCCGGCCGCTGCAGGGCGGCGTGATCGCCGACTTCGAAATCACGGAGCTGATGCTGAAGCACTTCATCCAAAAAGTGGGGGGCAAGCGATGGTTCAGCCATCCCCGCATCCTCATTTGCGCGCCGACGAACATCACGTCCGTGGAACAGAAGGCGATCCGCGAGGCGGCGGAACGGTGCGGCGCCAAAGAAGTGTTTCTGGAAGACGAGCCCAAGGCGGCGGCCATCGGCGCGGGCATGGACATTTTCCAGCCGAGCGGCAACATGGTCGTCGACATCGGCGGCGGCACGACGGACGTCGCCGTGCTGTCGATGGGCGACATCGTCACGAGCCAGTCCGTCAAGGTGGCCGGCGACAAGTTTGACGTGGACATCATCAAATACATCAAGGACAAATACAAGCTGCTCATCGGCGAGCGGACGGCGGAAGACGTCAAAATCAAGGTCGGCACGGTGTATTACGGGCGCAAGGAGGAAATGGACATCCGCGGCCGGGACATGGTGTCGGGCCTGCCCCTGACGATCACGATCCACTCCGACGAAATCCGCGAGGCGCTCTGGGATTCGGTGGCGACCATCATCGCCGCGACGAAGACGGTGCTGGAACGGACGCCTCCGGAGCTGGCCGCCGACATCATCGACAAGGGCATCATCCTGACCGGCGGCGGCGCGCTCCTGCACGGCCTCGACA
>LZRV01000008.1 GCA_002159065.1 Paenibacillaceae bacterium ZCTH02-B3
GGATAAAACCGGCGTCTTCACCGGCGCGTACGCGATCAACCCGGTCAACGGGCGGAAGGTGCCGGTCTGGATCGCCGATTACGTGCTAGGCGGCTACGGCACCGGCGCGATCATGGCCGTGCCCGGCCACGACGAACGCGACTGGGAGTTCGCGCAAAAATTCGGACTGCCGATCGTGGAAGTGGTGCAGGGCGGCGACGTGACAAAAGGGGCGTACACCGGCGACGGTCCGCACGTCAATTCCGGCTTCCTGGACGGGCTGAACGTGAAGGACGCGATCAATCGGATGATCGCCTGGCTGGAGGAGAACGGCAAGGGGCAGCGCAAGGTCACCTACCGGCTGCGCGACTGGCTGTTCAGCCGTCAGAGGTATTGGGGCGAGCCGATTCCGATTCTCCATTTCGAGGACGGCACGATGGAGACCGTACCGGAAGAGGAATTGCCGCTGCTTTTGCCCGAAGTGGACGAAATCCGTCCGACGGGCACCGGCGAATCGCCGCTGGCCAACGTGCCGGAATGGGTGAACGTCGTCGACCCGAAGACGGGGCGCAAGGCGCGCCGCGAAACGAACACGATGCCGCAATGGGCCGGCAGCTGCTGGTATTACCTGCGGTTCATCGACCCGCACAACGACAAGGAGCTCGTGAACAAGGAACTCGCGCGCAAATGGCTGCCCGTCGACCTGTACGTCGGCGGCGCCGAGCACGCGGTGCTGCATCTTTTGTACGCCCGCTTCTGGCACAAGGTGCTGTACGACATCGGCGTGGTGGACACGAAGGAACCTTTCAAAAAGCTGGTCAACCAGGGCATGATCCTGGGCGAAAACAACGAAAAAATGTCCAAATCCCGCGGCAACGTCGTCAATCCGGACGACATCGTGAACGAGTACGGCGCGGACACCCTGCGCATGTACGAGATGTTCATGGGGCCGCTGGAGGCGACGAAGGCGTGGAACACCCAGGGCGTGGAAGGCATGCACCGTTTCCTGGCCCGCGTCTGGCGCCTGTACATCGGCGAAGACGGCCGGCTGAATCCGAAAATCGCGGACGCCGAAGCGAGCGACAGCTTCCGCCGCGTCTGGCACCGGACGATCAAGAAGGTGACGGAAGACATCGAGGCGATGCGCTTCAACACGGCCATCAGCCAGATGATGATCTTCGTCAACGAAGCGTACAAGGCCGACGTCCTGCCGCGCCGGGCGATGGAAAACTTCGTGCAGCTTCTGTCGCCGTTTGCGCCGCACATCGCCGAAGAACTGTGGCAGCGGCTCGGCCACGCGGACACGATTACCTACGAGCCGTGGCCCGAGTATGAAGAAGCGTGGACCGTGGACGACGAAGTGGAAATCGTCCTGCAGGTTTCCGGCAAAATCGTCGACCGGGTCCGGATTCCGGCGGACATGGAACCGGCGGCCATGGAGAAGCTGGCGCTCGAAAACGAAAAGGTGAAAGCCGCGACGGCGGGCAAAACGATCCGCAAGGTCATTGCGGTGAAAGGCAAACTCGTCAACATCGTGGCCGGCTGATGCCGGCGGCCGGGAGCGAAAAATCCGCACCTTCTCCGGGAGGCGCGGATTTTTTGACAAAAGAAGGAGATATTCGATATAATATACCAAAAAATGGACGTTCATCCTTCCGGTTGTCTGGCCCGTTTTTTCAGCTCGGTCTGGACGGCGGCCGCGTCTTCGTCGAATTTCCGGTGCGTTTCCGCCAGGATGGCGTCGAACAGGCCGTCCAGGCGCGCCCGCAGGGCGCCGAGCGCCCGCTCCGTGATTCCGCCCGGCACGCAGATCTTCCGCTGGATGCCGGCCAGCGACAAGCCTCCCTGCACGAGCAGAAGACCGGTGCCCAGCACCATTTCGCCGGCGAGCCGTTCCGCGTCTGCCCTGGGAAGGCCGGACCGCCGGGACGCCGCATTGGCCAGCTGCTCCACGAAGAAGGCCACGAAGGCGGGGCCGATGCTCGTCAGATCGGAAGCGGCCCGCACGCAGGTTTCGTCGATGCGCACCGGGATGCTGATGGCGGCCAGCAGCCGTTCCAGGCGCTCCTTGTCCCGCTCCGTCATCCGCTCGCCGTACATGCAGAGGGAAGCGCCCCTTCGTTCGCGGTGGGTCAGGCTCGGAATGACCTTGGCCACCTTGCAGGCGACAATCCGCTCCAGCTGGCCGGTCATCACCGGGCTGGCGATCGTGACGAGCACCTGGTCCCGCCGCATGAACATGGCGATTTTGTCAAGCACGGGCGCCACGTCCAGCGGTTTGACGCAGAGGAACAGCACGTCGCAGGAGACCGCCGTTTCCACCGGCGAGCAGCTCACCCGCACGCCCGGCCAGCGCCTGGCGATCGCTTCCGCCTTGGCCGTCGTCCGGTTGTGGACAAGCAGTGCGTCCGGTTTCAGGGCGCCGCTTTCGAGCAGGGCGTGGATGAGCACCGCGCCCATGTTGCCCGTGCCGATGAAGCCGACCACCACCTGGATCCCTCCTCTTCCCCGCGCCCGTCCGCGGGACAAACCGGGCAAGGCAAGCGCCTTCACTGTCAGTGTATGGCTTCGGCCTTCCATATATGAAGACGGAATGACGCCGGAAAACGAAAAGGAACGTGCGGAGGGTGGTTATCGTGCAGCGGACGGCGGCCTTCGCGTGCCTGATCCTGGTTGTCGCCGTTGTTGCCGGGGCGGTTGCCTTGGTGCTGTTGGCGGAGGAACCGGACGCGGGCTGGCGGCACGTGAACGGGGAACTGAAT
>LZRV01000009.1 GCA_002159065.1 Paenibacillaceae bacterium ZCTH02-B3
GAACAGCTCCAGCCCGACCGCGGCGATGGCCGCGCCGACGGCGATCATGAACATTTGCCGGACTTCCGTCCACAGCTTGAAATGCGGTCTCGTTCCTTCCAAGGGACCCTCAGCTCCTTTTTGCTCACGTCTGGACGTTCGAACAGAAAAAATCTTACCCTTTTTGTTTCAGCCGGACAAGAAAAAGGTCATCTCCGGATGACACGGGAGGCATTGATGCATGGAGAAAAAAGTGGTGCTGGCGCTGGATCAGGGGACGACGAGTTCGCGGGCGATTTTGTTCGACCGGCAGGGGAACGTCGTGCACGTCGCCCAGAAGGAGTTGACGCAGTTCTATCCGAAACCCGGCTGGGTGGAGCACAATCCGATGGAAATCTGGGGCGCGCAGAGCGGCGTGGCGCGGGAGGTGCTGGAAGCCGCCAGGGTCCGTCCGCAGGAAGTGGCGGCCATCGGCATCACGAACCAGCGGGAGACGACCATCGTGTGGGATCGCCATACGGGCGAACCGGTGCATCCGGCCATCGTCTGGCAGGACCGGCGCACCGCGGATCTTTGCGAAACGCTGAAGAAAAACGGCTGGGAGCCGGTGATCCGCGAAAAGACGGGGTTGATCATCGACGCCTATTTTTCCGGCACGAAGCTCAAATGGATCCTCGACCACGTGGAAGGCGCGCGGGAGCGGGCGGAGAAGGGAGACCTCCTGTTCGGCACGGTGGACACCTGGCTCGTCTGGAACCTGACCCGCGGCCGCGTGCACGCGACGGATTACACGAACGCGTCCCGCACGATGCTGTTCAACATCCATACGCTGACGTGGGACGAGGACATTTTGCGGGAGCTCGGCATCCCGAAGGCGATGCTGCCGGAGGTGCGGCCGAGCGTGGGCGAATTCGGCGAGACGGACAAGGAGACGTTCGGCGGCGCGCTCATCCCGATCCGCGGCGTCGCCGGCGACCAGCATGCCGCGCTGTTCGGCCAGCAGTGCTTTGAAACCGGCATGGCGAAAAACACGTACG
Organism: Paenibacillaceae bacterium ZCTH02-B3; assembly: GCA_002159065.1. GTDB lineage: Bacteria > Bacillota > Bacilli > Paenibacillales > Paenibacillaceae > ZCTH02-B3. Next base: position 1,017 of record LZRV01000009.1, read on the forward strand.
GCACCGGCTGCTTCATGCTGATGAACACGGGCCGGCGCCCGGTGGCGTCAAAGTCCGGGCTTTTGACGACCATCGCCTGGGGCATGGACGGCAAGGTGGCCTATGCGCTGGAAGGCAGCATTTTCATCGCCGGCGCGGCGCTGCAGTGGCTGAGGGACGGGCTGCGCCTGATCGAGTCGGCGGCGGATTCGGAATATTACGCCGGCAAAGTGCCGGATACCGGCGGCGTGTACGTCGTGCCGGCTTTCGCCGGCCTCGGCGCGCCGTACTGGGACATGTATGCCCGGGGCGCGATTTTCGGCCTCACGCGGGGCACGAACAAAAACCACATCATCCGCGCCACCCTCCAGTCGCTGGCTTATCAGACGAGGGACGTGCTCGGGGCGATGGAGCAGGATGCCGGCATCCGCCTGCAAGTCCTGCGGGTGGACGGCGGGGCGTCGGCGAACAATCTGCTCATGCAGTTCCAGGCGGACATTCTCGGCGTGGACGTGGTGCGCCCGGTGATGACCGAGACGACCGCCCTCGGCGCCGCGTACATGGCCGGGCTCGGCACGGGCTTCTGGTCGATGGCGGACATCCGCGGACTGAACCGGGAGACGGTGACGTTCCGCCCCGGGATGGACGACCAGACGCGGACGCGGCTATTGGCCGGATGGAAGAAGGCCGTGGAACGGACGATGGGATGGGCGGAGGAATAGGCGCAAAAAGCGGGGCCAAACCCGCACGGCCCGGCTCGGCATCATGCGGCAATCAATGTCATGCGCGGACATCTCCATGCATAGACGGACGGCCCGGCGGGCAATCTAGGAAAAAAAGGCAAGGAGTCGTTGCCCACCATGAAGACGTTCCATGCGATTGTGCTGACACTTCTCATCATCGGCGGTTTGAACTGGCTGCTCGTCGGGCTGTTCCAGTTCGACCTGGTTGCCAGCATTTTCGGGGGAAGCGATTCGCTGATGTCTCGGATCGTGTACACCATCGTCGGGTTGTGCGCGCTGTACGCCATCCGGTTTTACAACGACGTCACGCGGGAAACGGCGCGATAAAGCAGCCGGACGGGCGAACGCCGCAACCGGCGCGCCGAAAGACGGCAAGCCGCGAAATGCCCGCTCCGCACAACGGACGGGGAAAAACCGGCCTGCCGAAAAACGAGCCGGCGTCTTTCACCGGCAGACCGGAAAAGAAAATGGAAAGGGCGCTTGGTCGGGCGCCCTTTTTTTCGTTACAATGATGGGTGTAGACTATCGAACTGACAAGGAAGGACCGATTGCCATGGGAGAAACGACAGCGGGAAACACGACGGGCGGAGAACGGCCGGCGGAAAACGAAGCGGCGCGAAGCGCGGCTTCGGACGGGCCGGCCTTCGTCAAACTGACGTCGCTCACGACAAAAGGCGGCTGCGGCTGCAAAATCGGCCCGGCCGATTTGAGCCGCATCATGCGCAGCCTGCCGCCGGCCGGTCCGAACCCCGATCTCCTCGTCGGGACGGACACGAGCGACGATGCCGGCGTGTACCGGATCCGCGACGATCTGGCCCTCGTGCAGACGGTGGACTTCTTTACGCCCATCGTGGACGACCCGTATGCCTTTGGCCAGATCGCCGCGGCCAACGCCTTGTCCGACGTGTACGCCATGGGTGGGCGACCCGTCTGTGCCCGCAACATTGGGGGGTTTCCTGTCAAGAAACTCCCGCCCCAGGTGCTGGCG
>LZRV01000010.1 GCA_002159065.1 Paenibacillaceae bacterium ZCTH02-B3
CCCGCCACTCCCCGCGCTCTTCCCAGGCGCGGGCTTTCGCATGGTCGTAGGCGATGCGCGTGCCGACCCAGCGGTACAGGGCGCGGGCTTTCGCTTCATCGCCCTCCAGTCCGGCGGTGATCGCCAGCGCGGCTTCCGCCGCGTCCGGCGGAATCTCCGCGTCGATCACCTCGTAACGGCGCTGCCACAGCTCCCTGAGCTCTTCCCGCAAAGCGCCGGTGAGAACGGGCAGGCGCGTATCGAGAACCTGTCCGGCCGCCGGCCGGATGATCCGGTCGGCCAGCCATCTGTACGCTTCGGAACGTTCGATGTCGTCCGTGAACGGTCCCTGGGGGAAAAGGGCGCAATACCCGTAAAGCAGCACGGCCGCAAGCATGGCCCTTGCGGCGCCCAGCGCGGCGCCCAGGATGCCGCCCGCCGCCCGTCCGAACAGGCCGCCGGAGGGCAGCAAACGCAGAGGCAGGACGCCGATTTTCACGATCAGGCCGCCGATGAAGCCCACAGCGGCACGGATCGGCAAATAGGCCAGCAAAAACAGAACGGCGAATCTGGTGAGCGGCAAATCGCGAAGGCCGGTGGCCAGCGTGTAGATCAGCTGGGAGGCAAAGGACGCCTCCGGCAGCGGACGCTGCCAGTCGCGGGCGGCCAGCCAGCCGTAAACGTGCGGCGATGCGTACGCGGAAGCCCAGGCGGCCAGCGCCAGCGATCCCAGCGTAAACAGGGTTCCCCCCGCGAAGGCGACCAGGCCGGCGGCGGAACCCGACGCTCCGCGCCAGATGCCCTGCAAAAAAGAAACGGCGACGATGCCGACGAGCAGGACCGTCGTGCCGCTTGCGAAATACTCGTTCATGATCCGGACGCCCGGGCCCGTTCCACGAACTCCCGGATGACGTCGTCCATTGGCCAGGATCCGAGGGGAATGCCCCGGTAGGCGACCCGGACCCTGTCCGATCCCGCCTCGCCGGTCAGCTTCAGATCGGAAGCGGTGATTTCGAACGCCCCGCCTCCCGTCTCCCGGTACTTGGCGTCCTCCGCCCCCGCGGTCATCACGGAGATCGCTTCCCGTTTCAGCGTTTCGGTAAGATCGGTGACGCTGTAGCCCCCGTACGCCAGCACGCCGAGCACGATCACGATGACGAGCGCCCATTTCAGCACCGTTTTGACCAGTTTCAAAACGATGAAGATCACCACGAGGGCGACCACCGCCACCACCCAGTGATCCTGCAGCACCTGAAGCCAGGCTTCCGGGTTCCACAAGTCCGGGTTCACGATCCAACCTCCACCGGCCCGAAATGACGGCCAATCCTTTTATCTTGATTCTATTATATGAGCGAGCCCGGCCGCAACACGGCGGGACAAACGCCGCCTTCGTCATAACGCCCGCCGCCGGCACGTACAGTAGGTAAGAGCGGGCGCGGGACAAACCGCCGGAAGAAACCGGGGACGCCCGGGCAAGGCGAATGGGAGGTGGACGGGTGAAAACCGCCTTCTGGCTTTATCTTTTTCTGTTTGTGGCGTTTTTCGACCTTCACGCGCAATACCCGATGCTGACGCCGTTCGCCGTATCCCTTGGCGCCGCGCCGTCGTTCATCGGCCTGATGATGGGCATGTACGCCCTCACCCATCTGCCGGGAAATCTCCTGGCCGGTTACGGCGTCGACCGGCTGGGCAGCCGGCTGTTCATCGCCGCCAGCCTCGTCGCCGTGGGCGTGCTGCTCGTCTTCCAGGCCAGGGTCACCGATCCCTGGCAACTGCTCGCGGTCCGCTCGGTCAGCGGTTTCGCCATCGCGTTTCTGTCCCCGGCCTGTCTGTCGCTGCTCGGCAGGCTGGCCCGCGACCGCATCATGCAAGGCAAGCTGATGGCGGTCAACGGGCTGGTGCACACGGTGGCGTCGGTGGTCTCGCCCGCCGCGGGAGCCTGGCTCGCCGCCCATCTCGGCTTTGCGAAGACCTTCGCCGCCCTCGGCTGGGTGCTGATCGCCACCGGACTGTTGTCGCTTTGGCTGGTCGCGGATTCCCCGCCCCGGCGAACGGCGGAACCGACGGCATCCGGGCCTGCCGCGGCGCTTCCCGCGGCGGACGCCGCCTCCGCTGCGGACGCCCCCTCGGGCGGCTTTCCGTGGAGCGTGCTGCTTCTGCCCCTTTCCCTCGCCTGCGCCCAGGGCATCCTCGCCTTCGAGCTGCCGTTCAAGGCCGGCGGCGAGGTGCATGACGCGATGCACACGGGCTGGCTGTTCACCCTGGTCAGCCTGGGCGCGCTTACCACCCTCAGCCTGCTCGCCCTGCAACGCCTGCCGCCTTACATGCGCACCGCGGCGGGCGCGGCGGCGATGGCCCTGTGCTTCTGGATGCTCGCTTCCCGCCCGCTGGCGGGCGCGCTGCCCGTCCTGCTGTTTCTGCTGGGCATGGCCAAGGGCGTTGCGCTTCCCGCGATGAATACGTTTCTGATGCAGCTGAGCGAGGCGTCGCGGTACGGAAGAACGTTCTCCGCCCTGTCCATCGCGGTCTCCGTCGGCGCGTTCCTTGGTCCGCTGGCGGCCGGCCTGGTGCGGAATCACATTTCCCCCTATTTCTTTGCGTTTCTGGTGATCATGCTCGCCCTCCTGGCGCTCACGCCCAGGCCGTCCCTCGTCTCCGGCCGGGGGGGCCGGCCGACGGTCCCTCCGTCCGGAGCGTAAAGATTTCCGCCGGAAAATCCTCCCTCCGCCTGTCCGGAAGAATGGGAATTCCCGGGACAGACACGGGTCCGCTTGCCCCCGCCGCCGCTAAAGGCTATAATACTTTAAACCACTTCAAACCGGACAAAGGGGCCGGATCCGCAACTGCGGGCGGACCCCTAACAGCGGGATTAACCCGGACAGGGGGATATGCCGCGGTGGACATCGTGATCATCGTCGAAGGCAAGAAGGACAAGGCGCGCCTGTCCCGCGTGCTGTCGCCGGATGTGCCGATCCATTGCACCTACGGGTCGCTGAGCAGCGAACGCATCGAGAAGCTGCGCCGCGCCGCCGGCAACCGGCAGGTCTACCTGTTCATGGACAACGACGCCTCCGGCCGCAAGATTCGCGCCATCCTGTGTGACGTGTTCCCCGACGCCGTGCAGATTTACACGCGCAAAGGTTACAACGGCGTGGAAGGCACGCCGGAGGAATACCTGATCCGCCAGCTCGAGAAAGCCGGACTGGAGGAATACATCGTCTATCCGGAGTGCGATCCGGCGCCAGACCGTCCGGTTTTTCCGGGCAAGCGCGTTTTCGCTCCCGCCGTCGGATTCCGGGCCGGAAAATGAAAACAGGCCGCAAGGCCTGTTTCCTGTTTTTTCCCGAAAACCCGGTTTTCATGCGAAAATCTCAAGGTGCTTTTGTCTTCCCGACGGCACGGCGCACGGCGTTTACAGCAAACTCCTGATGTCGCCGATGATGCCGTCCAGCGTGCCTTCCAGGTTCCCTTCCAGCAGATAGCTGTTGACGGAAATCCATTTGCGGATCTTGCCGTCCTGGTCGATCAGGATGTACAGGTTGGAGTGGCCGAAATTGCCCTCGCTGTCCTTGGTGACCAGGATGTCGTACTGTTTCGCCAGATCCGCCGTGGCCTTTTCTTCGCCCCGCAGAAACTTCCATCCGCTGAAGTCGGCGTCGAACTTGCCGGCGAATTCCCTCAGGCGCTCCGGCGTGTCCCGCTCCGGATCGATGGTGACGGACAGCAGCATCACCTTGTCGCCGAACACGCCCAGGTCCTTCAACCGGTTCTGCACCTGGGACAGAAGGAATGTCGTCGGCGGACACACGTCGGGACAATAGGAGAAAAAGAAATACAGCAGCCTGACCTTCCCGCCCGTATTTTCCAGCGTCACCGTATTGCCGTCCACGTCCTCAAACGAAAAAGGCGCCGCGTCCCTGACCACCGGAAGTCTGGACCCGCCCGCGGAGGACGCCCACCAATAGATGGCGATCACCCCCAGCACGATCACCACCGCGGCGGGAAAGGCCCAGGTTTTCCAGCGGTTAGCCCCCTTCGCCGTCTCTCCCATTCCGGTCACCCCCGTCCGTTAGTAGATCCAGTGGTTCAGCCAGTCCATCAGCCGGGAACGGTAGAAGTTTTTCGCGTCAAGCACCATCACGATAAAAATGACCAGCAGATAGTTCACCGAGATGAGAAAATTTCCGCGTGCCCATTTCGCGTCGTCGCGGGCGCGGAAGCCCGCCAGGGTGTCGATCAGCCACCACGCGCTGAGCAGGACGGAAACCGCGAGAAAAACGGGCCCCACATATCCATACGCGTAAAGCAGCACGCAGGTTGGGATCAGCAGCGCGATGTACACGGCCATGTGCACCTTCGCCCGGAAAGCGCCTTTCACCACTGGCAGCATCGGAAATCCGGCGGCGGCGTATTCCTCCCGCCGGCGGATGCCCAGCGACCAGAAATGGGGCGGCTGCCAGAAAAAAAGCAGGGCAAACAGCAGCACCGCGCCAACGTCGATGGCTCCGGTCTTGGCGGTGTATCCGATGACCGGCGGCATGGCCCCGGCGATCCCGCCGACGTCCGTGCTCCAGGGGGAGCGGCGTTTCAGCAGGATGGTATACACGACCACATAGGCGAAATGCCCGATCAGTCCCATTAGCCCGGCCAGGGGATTGACCAAAAGGAACAGGATGAGCAGCCCGGCGACGCCCAATACGGCCGCATACGCGAGGGCGAAAGCGGGTTTCACCCTGCCCGCCGCCAGGGCGCGGTCCTTCGTCCGCTCCATCCGCAGGTCCAGATCGCGGTCCCACCAGTTGTTGAACACGCAGGCGGACGCCATCGTCAGCGCGCTGCCGAGCAGCGTCCACAGAAGAAGCATCCAGTCCGGCTCGCGCGAAGCGGCGATCCAGTATCCGCCGAAAGCCGCCACCAGATTCAGCCGGATGATGCCCGGCTTGGTCATTCCGATCAGATCTTTCAGCAAGGCGCCTTCTCCCCCGCAACCGCAAAAAAGCCGTACCGATTAATCCTCATCATACCCCACAAAAACGGTCATGACAATTATCGACCACACCGTTCAACAATTCGTCAACGAAATTTCCCTGTTTGGCCATTGCTTTAGGATCTCCCGGGTCTTCGGAAAAGACGGATTCGTCCGCCGCCCCGGAATTTCCCGGTCCTCCGGGAAGACGGATTGTTCCGCAACGGAACGCCGCAAATTCCCCGGGTTCCTGGAAAAACGGACCGGCCCGCGGCATACATTGGATACGGGCGGGCGCCCGCCACATGGCGCCGAAAGGGCGGTGCTGTCCATGGCCGTCGTCAGGGCCGACAGTGAACACCTGAAACTGCTGGCCCGCCTCATGCGCGCGGAAGCCGAAGGCGAAGGCGAACTCGGCATGCTGATGGTCGGCAACGTCGGGGTCAACCGGGTGCGGGCCAATTGCCTCGATTTCCGCAACATTCGCACCATCCCGGACATGGTGTTTCAATCTCCCGGCGGTTTCGAAGCGGTGCGAAAGCCTTACTTTTACCAGGCCGCGCGGGAAAGGGACATCGCCCTGGCCAGGCGCGTCGTGAACGGGGAGCGGCAGCATCCGGCCACCTATGCGCTCTGGTTTTTCCGTCCCACCGGCGAATGTCCCCCCAGCTGGTACAACCAGCGGCATACCGGCAGGTACAAGAGCCATTGCTTCTTCGCTCCCGATCCGGGAGATTGCCCGCGGATCTACCCGTAACCCGCGAGCGCGCAACCCGCACGGAAAGGAGGAGTTTTCCCTTGTACGGCAAATCCCCCTCGTTCCCGGCCGCTTACCCTTTCGCTTCGCCTTACGCCTACGCGCAGCCTGTCGCGGCGGGCTGGCCGCCGTATTCCGTGCTTTACGCGGCCCCGCCGTCCGCGGCCATGGGTCCCGGCCCAGGCACGGCCTTGAGCGGCGCGCCCATCTCGCCCGGCGGCGTGGTGCAGCCCGCGCCTCCCGTCGAAGAATCCTACGTGGAAAACATCCTGCGCATGAACCTCGGCAAGGAAGCCACCATCTACATGACCTTCGAAAACAACCGGGAATGGAACGCCAAGGTGTTCCGGGGCGTGCTGGAAGCGGCCGGCCGGGACCACATCGTCCTCAGCGACCCGAACACCGGCACGCGATATCTGCTGCTGACGATCAATCTGGACTACATTACCTTTGACGAGCCGCTCAATTATCAGTTGCCGTTCGGGATGACGTCCGTGACCCGGCCCTGAACGGGGCGAAACCGCCAGACGCGCACCCCGTCCCGGCCGCCCTTGACCCACGGTTCCATCTCCCCGAAACCGGAACGCCCGGCGCGGCGTTCCTCTTCCATGCGCAGGGCTTGTCCGCCGTCCCCCGCGAGACGGAGTTCGACGAAGACGCCCGGCTGCGTTTCGTTTTCCGCCAGGAGCACGCCCTCCCACCGCTCCGGATGACGCCGGACCCATTCGAGAAAGGCGCTCCGGTGTTCCTCCAAAATCCGGTATTCGCAAAAGACGAGCACCGTGTCTTCCGCCCTCACGCAAGGTTCCCCCCGTCATAGGATGATTCCGTATGCGCATGCACGCCAAGCGGGAATCCTGTCCTCCGGACCGTCGGATATTTTCTCCGGCTGCTGTCCATACTTTACCATAAACGACCCGGCCCCGGACATCCGCGGCCGGCGCGGCCTTTTGGAAATATCCGGCCGTCTTTCGGCCATCATCCGACGAACGGGAGCGAATCAGCCGCATGGACACGGGCACTCATCTTTTGTTCGGACTGGGACTGGGCGGCCTTGCGCTGGCCGACCCTTTCCTGGCGGAACACCCTTCGGGACAGTGGGCGGTCATGATCGGCACCGTGCTGGGTTCCCAGGCTCCCGACGCGGACTTTTTGCTGAAGCTGAAAAGTTACCCCGTCTATCTCCGGCACCACCGGGGCATCAGCCATTCCGTTCCGTTCCTGTTCGCGTGGACCGGGCTGATCACCGCCTTCGTCGCCGTCCTGTTTCCCGAGATCCCCTGGCAGCGGACGGCGCCGTGGATCCTGCTGGCGACGGCCGTTCATGTGGCCACGGACCTGTTCAACCCTTACGGCACGCAGGGGTTTTGGCCCTTCAGCCGGAAATGGATCGCCCTAAGCGCCGTCCACATCATCGATCCCGTGATCTTCACGGCGCATCTGGCCGCGATTGCGCTCTGGGTGTTCGGCGGAACGCGGGTTCGCCCGGGCGCGCTGTTCGCCGTTTTGTATGTCTTCCTGGCCTTGTATTTCATTTGGCGGGTGGTGGAACGCCGCCGGATCGAACGCAGACTGCCCGCGCAGGATCCGTCGACCCGTCCGGGAGACCGCTACGCGCTCCTTCCGACCCTCTCCCCGGGTCGGTGGAGCGTGCTCAAGGAATCGGAAGGCGGCGTGTACGCCATCGGCGAATGGACGCCGTCCGGGGGACTGAAATGGCTTGACGTGCTGAGAAGCCACAACGGTCCCCAGGTGGACGCGGCCAGCCGCCATCCGGACGTGCAGACGCTGCTCAGGCTTACGCCGTTCGCCTGTGTGCAAGTGCACCCCCGGGACTGGGGATACGAGGTGCGGTGGATCGACCTGCGCTTTCCAGCCCGCCGGCAAAGCCCATTCGCGGCCATCGTCCTGCTCGACAAGAGGGGCGTGCCTTTCCGTTCCCACATCGGCTGGCTGAACGGGAAAACCTTCGCTGGCGGCGGGTGACAAACATCCGCGGTTGCATTATGATAAAAACGTCCGGTCCGATCGGCCCGGCGCGGCGGCCTTCCGGCGGACGGCACGCAAAAAGCCCGAGTCGCCTCGGGCTTTCCCGCCAGGACGGGTTGTCAGAACCGTTGGCCTTGCAATTGCTGCTCGGCGATGCCGATCAGGGACTTGGTGATGTAGCCCCCGAGGGAACCGGTGTCGCGCGCGCTCATGTGGCCGTAATAGCCGTCCTGCGGAATTTGCACGCCCAGCTGCTGGGCGGCTTCCATCTTCAAGTTTTGCAGCGCGGCTTTCGCTTGCGGAACGACGGGTTGATTGCTTCTCGCCATGGGCGTTTGCTCCTTTCGCGTTGGGTTGCGCAAGCTTGCGATGGTTAGTATGCAATGCACGCATCATTTTATCCCGGGGAGACGTGGATTTATGAGCAAACCGCTCGCATTGTTTTTTGCCGTGTTTGCCGTCATCTGGCTGGGCGCCACGGCGGTCGCCCTGAGCCACAACGGCTGGCTCGCTCTGCTGTTCGCGATTTTGGCCCTCGGCACCATCGGCAGCGGCTTCGCGGTGAAGGTTCGGGCCGAAAAGCGGCGGAAACCTTCGGAGTGAAGGGGCCGGACCCCGTCATTTCGGCAGCAAAAATCCCATCGCTTCCTTCGCCCGCCGCAGCGTGGCCTCCGCCACGGACGACGCCCGCTGCGCCCCGTCGCGCAGGATGTCAAAAATTTCTCCCGAGCTGCGGATTTGATTGTAGGTGTTCTGCAGGGGTTCCAGCACGGAGATGACCGCTTCGGCCAATTCCTTTTTGAAGTCCCCGTAGCCCTTGCCCTCGAACCGCCTGGCCACTTCATCCAGCGTCACGCCCGCGCATTGGGCGTATATGGTCATCAGGTTGCTGATCTCCGGCTTGTGTTGCGGATCGAAAACCACTTCCCGCCCCGAGTCCGTCTTGGCGCGGGCGATTTTTTTGCGCACGGTGTCCGGCGGGTCCAGAAGCGCGATGTAGCTGTTCGGATTGGGGTTGCTTTTGCTCATCTTTTTGGAGGCGTCGTCCAGAGACATGATGCGGGCCCCCACTTCGGGGATGTAAGGTTCCGGGACGACGAAGGTTTCCCCGTAGCGGCGGTTGAACCGGATGGCCAGATCCCGCGTCAGCTCCAGATGCTGCTTCTGATCGTCGCCCACCGGCACCAGATGCGCGTCGTACAGCAGGATGTCCGCCGCCATGAGCGTCGGGTACACGAACAGCCCCGCGCCGACGGCTTCCTTCCCCGCCGCCTTGTCCTTGAACTGCGTCATCCGCTCCAGCTCGCCCATGTACGCCAGCGTCGTCATGAGCCAGCCCAGCTCCGCGTGGGCGGACACATGGGACTGGACGAAAATCGCCGCCTTCTTCGGATCGATGCCCGCCGCCACGAACAGGGCCGCCACCGTTTCCGTGTTCTCCCTGAGGGCGGCCGGATCCTGCGGCACGGTGACCGCGTGCAGGTCCACCACCGTAAAATAGCATTCGCATTCGTCCTGCAGCGCCACGAAATTGCGCATGGCGCCGATGTAGTTGCCGAGGGTGAGCAGGCCGCTCGGCTGGATGCCGGACAACACCCTTTTCTTGCCGGACTCGGACATTTTGTCTCAACCGCCTTTCCCGACATTTTTTCTGTACTTCACGAAAACGGCCTTCCGTCCAAGGGACGGAAGGCCGTGGTGCCACCCTTCTTCGTCTCCCGGCCGGCGGCGCCGCCTTGGCGCCGGAACGCCTGGCCGTGAAACCTCTCATGTTCCGATAACGGGGAACTCCCGGGAAAGCATCGGGCCGTTCGCAGGGCGCAAACCGGCCGTTCCGCCTCCGGCTCCGAGACCCATTCCGCCAGGTTCGCGCGCCGGTTCGCAGCACCCACCGGCTCTCTGGAGCGCTCCCGCAGGCGTACTCTTTCTCTTCATCGCCGTTCGATTTTTTCGATAATTATACCCCTGGCGAGAAAAAAGTCAACCCGGCGCCCGCCCGCCGAACATTGGCCTGCGGTCCCGGCGTTTTGTGATGAAGCCGGCCCCAAGGCAACCGCCCGCGCTCCCGTCGGGGGCGGGCGGTCGCCTGATCCGCGCGGCGGTTCTCTGCGCCGGACGGTTGCCGGCGCCTTGCGGTTCCCGGCGCCCGGGCGAACACCTTGCGCCTTGCGCAGGTCCGTCGTACCGCCTTCAGTCGCCGGCCGCCTCGCGGACATTCCGCTTCTTCTTCAGCCTGAACAGCATGTTGGCCATGTTATAGTTCGATTCGAACTGTACACTGAGGTTCAGCTTGCCGTTCTTTAGCGCAAAATCGTAGCAAATTTCGCCGTGGGTCCAGTTGCCTTTGCGCCGAAGGGCCTGCACCGCCATCCGCCGCAAGGCCGCCACCTGCATGGAGGTAAGTCCGCCGGATTCCGCTGGCTGCTGCTCTTCGCATGCAAGGGGCAGGTGTCGCAATCCGAATTTTCCGACATTATCGTCGCGAATCTGCAAGACGATCGTACCGGCCGTCAGGCGTTTCAATTCGTCTTCCAATTGCGATATGGCCACATCGACCTGACGGGCCAACGGCAACGGCACCTGATCCTGCACCATCCGCGTCCTCCTTTCGGCGAATTTTGTCATATTATGTCACGACTGATATGTATTTCCTATTGCTGCGGAACCATTATAAGTCAGAATCGGAGGAGCTAGCAAGTTTTTTTTCAGCATCCATTTCCTCGCGGATGATCTGCCATTGTTCGCGGGAGGCGCGGATCATTGCCGCGTCCATGATGGAATGGTCGTGCACCACCCGGGAGAACCAGCGGACGGCTTCATTGAACCGGCCCAGACGGCGGTTCAGCTCTCCGATCAGGTACATGAGACGCGCGCTGTTGCTCGCTTCCCGGTCCGTTTCGAACACCCGCACGTACGCGTCCAGGGCATATTCGAGAAACCGCCTTTCTTCTTCCGTCTTCCCTTCCCTGCGGTACATCCAGGCGATGTGATGGAGAATCGACGCGATGACCCGTTCCTTCTCGCCGACGGTCTGGCCGGTGATCAGGGCGAGTTTGAACGTCTCCATGGCCATCGCCGCGTCGCGTTCCCCGCTGTAATCTCGCTTGCTCTGCCATTTGGAGCCGATGGCGTCAAGGTATTGCTTTTTCTGGGCGGGCAGCAGATTCTGGGAGAAGCTTTCGGTAAACGAAAATCCGCAGCTGGGACAGACGCGGACCACATAATAATCGGGATTGATGTCCTTGTAATAGGTGCAAAAGTCGGTGTCCGTCTTGATGACTTTCTTGAAACTCGGCCGCACCTTGGACGTTTCGAACGCGGATTCGCAGCACAAACAGGTCACTTTCACCCGGTATAGGGGTTCCACCATGTAATAAATCCCTCCGCAAGGTCTTTGGTTCCTGTTGCATAGGAAACGCTTCCGAGGGGTGTGTGCTGGGTGCAACTCGGGCAGGATGCGGCTTCGTCCGGTTGTGCTTCTTTTTTCCCACACCAAGGCCCGTTTAATAGTTTATATTTTACCATTTCGCAGGCGTTTCTGTCATTGGACAAAACCGGACCATGTTCCTGCATATAGATAAATCGGCAGACAAGGGAGGGGAAACCTTGACCGTCCGTCAAATCGGGAAACTGGCCCTGCTCCCGGCGGCCGCCTTCGGCGTCGCCTGCCTTGCCCTGGCCATGCCGTCATCCGCCCTGGAGGCGTCCCTGCGCGGCGTCGCCATCTGGTGGGAGGTGCTGTTTCCCGCCCTTTTTCCGTTTTTCGTGCTTTCGGAACTCATGCTCGGGTTCGGCGTCGTCCATTTCGCCGGCACGCTGCTGGATCCGCTGATGCGTTCCCTCTTCCGCATCCCCGGCCTGGGAGGTTTCGTGCTGGCCATGGGATTCGTGTCCGGCTATCCGGTCGGCGCCAGAATGACTTCGCGGCTGATGGAGCAGCGGCTGCTTGATCGCGAGCAGGGAGAACGGCTGGTGGTGATGACGACCACGGCCGACCCGCTGTTTCTGATCGGCGCGGTGTGCGTGGGGTTTTTCGGCAGCAAGGAAGCGGCGCCCCTGCTCGTTTGCGCCCATTACGGCGGAGCGCTGCTCATCGGCCTGCCCGTCAGCCAATGGATCGGCCGCGGGACTCGGCGCCGGAACCGGCAAGGGCCGGGCACGTCCGGCACAAGCCCGACGGCCGCGTGCCGCTCATCCTTCGGCTTCCGGCGGCTGGGGGAAGCCGTGCGGGCGATGCACCGGGCCCGCCTGGAAGACGGGCGGCCGGCGGGCGTCATGGTGGCCGACGCGCTGCGGTCGTCCTTCCGGCTGATGATCGTCGTGGGCGGATTGGTGGTCTTTTTTTCGACGACGCTCACGCTGCTTCTGGAAAGCGGGCTGTTGCGCTGGCTGCAGGACAGGACGGGCGAGGCGCTGCAGGCGCTGGGGCTGTCCGGCGCGCTGGCGTCCGCCCTCACGCAGGGCGTCCTGGAGGTGACGCTGGGCGCCAAAGCGGCGGCCTCGGACGCCTCCGTGCCCCTTGCGGACCGTCTGGCCGCCGCGGCCTTCGTGCTTTCCTGGGCGGGATTTTCGGTCCACGCCCAGGTGGCCGGGCTCATGAGCCGGACGGATTGGCGGTACGCGCCCTTTGTCCGGGCCCGGCTGCTGCACGCCGCGGTGTCCACCCTGCTCGTGTATGCGCTGTGGCCTCTGCTCGGGGTGAAACCATGAAGGAGGCGCGCGAAGATTCGTCCGGGCATTGTTTTGCGGCGGGAGTTTGGATATGATCGTAATCAAGATGCCGATTTTCGGCGAAAAAACGCGCAGCAGCGGGAGGAAAGGAGCCGCATCCTTTGAGATTCAGCATCTGGGACAAAGGCGACGAAGAGTCGCGGGCCCTTTCGGCGAGGTTCCGCGAGCAGGCAGCCCGGTACGGCCTTGAATCCGACGACGAAAAACCGGACATCGTCGTTTCCATCGGCGGAGACGGCACGATGCTCCAGGCGTTCCACCGGTTCCGGCACCTGGCGCAATCGGTATCGTTCGTCGGAGTGCATACCGGCCGTCTCGGCTTTTATGCCGACTGGCGGAAGGACGAGCTGGATGATCTCGTCCGCATGATCGCGGAAGCGCAGCCGAAAATCGTGCAATACCCCCTCGTCCAGGCCGAATACGAAAGCGGCGGCGAAAGGCTCGTCCAGCTCGCCCTGAACGAATTCACCCTGAAAAGCGCGGAAGGCACGCTGGTCGCCGAACTGAGGATCAACGGGGAGCCGTTCGAGATGTTCCGCGGCGACGGACTGGTCATCTCCACCCCGTCCGGCAGCACCGCCTATAACAAAAGCGTGGGGGGAGCCGTGATCCACCCCTCGCTGGAAGCGATCCAAATCGCGGAAATCGCCTCGATCAACAACCGCGTGTACCGGACGCTGGGGTCCTCCATCGTGCTGCCCAAACACCATTATTGCGACGTGAAAACGGAAAAGCCGGTCGACCTGTGGATGGACCATCTGCTCCTCAAGCTGCACGACGTCCAATCCATCCGGTTCCACGTGGCCAAAGAAAAGATCAGCTTCGCCCGCTACCGGCCCTTTCCGTTCTGGAACCGGGTGCGGGAATCGTTCATCATCTGAACCAAAAGCCCCCGGAGCCCGAAGGCCCGGGGGCTTGTCCTTTAGTTGTCCGTGGGGGACGTGTCGGTAGGCGGACGGAACGATTTGCCCTGGCGTCGCTTGTGCCGGTGGCGCCGGCCCCAGCGGCCGCCGCGACCGCCGCCGGTGCGTGCGTTCGCGGAAGGCGCCTCCTGCCGTTCCGGCTGGACGGAAGCCGCGGGATCGCCCGTCCGGCCGGCAACCGGTTCCTGCCCGGCGCGGCCCGGCTCGCGCGTCGGATCGTGACGCTTCGCGGCATCGCGAAACGCCTCTTCGCCGGGCCGGCGCGCCGCTTGCGGCTGTTCCTGCCGCTGGCCCGCCTGCTGCCTCTTGGAACGGGCTTCGCCCCGCCCCCCTTTGCCCTGATTCGGCTGTCCGTGGGTGCGGACCGGCTTGTCATCCGTTTGTTTCGACGTTTCGGCCGTTTGCGCGGCGTGGGCGTTCGACGGGCGATTCGCCCCTCCGCCCGGCCATCGCTCCTCCATCAAGCGAAAGCCGGCCGTTCTGTTGCCGGAACCTCCCGAATTTCGCCCGTTTTCCCGCGAAGAAGCCGCGGCGCCCGCCGCCGCCCGGCGTCGCTCCATTTCCGCCTGGGCGCGCGCCAGATCATACGCGCTGATATGGGGAACAAACGTCGTGCCGCCGGCCCTCCAGCGCATCGGAAGACCCTGATCGTCTTCCCGGGTTTCCCCGATGTATGCGCTTACCTGGGGCTCGACGGAAACGACCGGTTCATCGGCCGGCAGCTGTTTTCGGTTCACCTTGGCCAGCACGAACCAGGCGCATCCGAAGTTGCAATATTCGCTCAGGTAATCCATCAGTCCCGAGATGGCGGTGTCCTTTGTGGCCTTGGGATGGTTGTCCCGGAAAAATCCCTTCAGCCTCAGCTGGTTGTATCCCCAGTCCCCGACGATGTAATCGTACCGCTCCAGCACATCGCAGTACCGCTCCCGGAACGCTTCCGGATTCCATCCGTTTTTGTGGTTGCGAACCAGGCGGTACGCGTTTCCTCCAGCCATGTAAATCACAGATGGTCCTCCCTGAAAATCGTTGCCTCCGGCCGTCAGGCGTCCCCGGCGGCGGAACCGGCGGCCGCGGCGGCGCCCGCCGCGGCGGATTGCGCCTGGCGGTGGGCGTGGTACGAGCTTCGCACCAGCGGACCCGACTCCACGTGGGCGAATCCGCGTGCGAGCCCTTCCCGCTTCAGCAGCTCGAATTCATCGGGATGAACGTAACGTTCCACGGGAAGATGCTGCGGAGAAGGCTGCAGGTACTGGCCGATCGTCAGGATGTCGCAGCCCGCTTCCCGAAGGTCGTCCATCGTCCGGAGCACTTCTTCGATGGTTTCCCCCAGCCCGAGCATAAGCCCTGACTTGGTGGGAATGCGGGGCTTCATCCGTTTCGCCATGCGCAGAAGCTCCAGGGAACGCCGGTATTTGGCCTTGGCCCGCACCCGGTCCGACAGCCGTTCCACCGTTTCCACATTGTGGTTCAGGATGTCCGGACCCGCGTCCATCACGACGCGCAGGGCGTCCCAATTTCCCTGGAAATCGGGGATCAGCACCTCCACGCTGCACAGCGGCAGACGCCGGCGGATCGCCCGGATCGTCTCGGCAAAGATGGCGGCCCCGCCGTCGCTCAGGTCGTCCCGGGCCACGGATGTCACCACGCAGTGCCTCAGGCCCATCTGCTCCGCCGCTTCCGCCACGCGTTCGGGCTCTTGCAGGTCCAGCTCGGTGGGCATGCCGGTCTTGACCGCGCAAAAACGGCAGGCGCGGGTGCAAATGTTGCCAAGGATCATGAAGGTTGCGGTGCGGTTCGCCCAGCATTCGTAAATGTTGGGACAGCGCGCTTCTTCGCAGACGGTGTGCAGCGATTTGGCCCGCATCATCCGCTTGAGTTCCTGGTAGGGTTCCCCGTCGATCAGCCGGACTCGAAGCCAATCCGGCTTGCGGGCGCTTGCTCGGTCAGACATGGCCGTCCCCCGCTTTCTGTTTCCCTATTATAACACGATTCGGATAAAAACCAATGAAATCTGCAAAAGCTAAGGCGCGTGGATAAGGTGAAAAGCATGCGGCAATTCCGGGGCACGGACCACATCGGGAGGGATCCATCGTGACTTGGACGGTGCTGCGCCGGACGGTTCTGATCGCCGTTTGCACCTTGGTGACCGGTTTCGGCCGGCCCGGTCTCGGACCCGAAACCGGCATCGATGCCGCTGCCGCGTCCGCCGGCGAACATCGGGACGCCGCCGGATACCGGGCCGGTTCCGGACATCAGCCCGGTACCGTCGCCGAAAATCGGACCGGTTCCATCCCCAGACAACGGACCGGTATCGTTGCCAAACATCAGCCCGATACCGTCGCCGAAAATCGGACCGGTGCCGTCACCAAACATCAGACCGGTTCCATCGCCGAACACCGGACCGATGCCGTCGCCGGTTACCGGACCTCCTCCGCGGCCGGAAACCGGTCCGGGTTGGCTGCCGGATTCCGTTCCGGCACCGCCGGCGGCTCCGTTTCCGTTGCCGCATCCCGGTCCCTGGCCGCCGCCAAAATCCGCTCGGATACCGGAGGCAAGTCCCGGTCCGGTTCCACCGCCGGCTCCACCCGAAGCCAATCCCGCCAAACGGAGATTTACGCGCTTCGCATGCATCTGTACGAACGCATCGCCATGGCCACGGGCATGCCCTGGTACATGGTGGCCGCGGTGGACCAGTACGAGCGAACCCTGTCGCGCGCCCGGCCCAATGATCGGCCAGTGGACAAAAACGCCCTGAGCGGCGTGTATGTGCCGCCCAGGCGATGGGCGGGAATGACCAACCCGGACGTGGACGATACGCATCCCGTATCCATCCGCTTTTTCGGCGGCATCGGACGGGACCTGGACGGCGACGGCCGGGCCGACCTCGCCAGCGACGACGACCGGCTGTACAGCGTGGCCAGGCTGATCGCGAAATACGGTTCCACCGACGATGATTTCGCCATCGGCCTGTGGGAATATTACCAGCAAACCCGGGCGGTGCAGCGCGTGCAGCAGTTCGCCAAAATCTACGCCGCCTTCGACCGGTTGGATCTGAATGAACATGTCTTTCCCCTGCCGCCGGGCACCCGCTATTCGTACCGCAGCACGTGGGGCACGCGCCGCAGCTGGGGAGGCGCCCGCATCCACGAAGGCACCGACATTTTCGCGCCCTACGGCACCCCGGTGCGGAGCACCTGCTACGGCATCGTGGAAACCAAGGGCTGGAACCGGTACGGCGGCTGGCGCATCGGCATCCGCGACCCGGACAATCTTTATCATTACTTCGCGCACCTGTCGGGTTACGACAAAAATTTAAAGCCGGGCGACATCGTCCGGCCGGGACAGGTGATCGGCTGGGTGGGCAGCTCCGGCTACGGCAAGCCGGGCACGCAGGGGAAGTTTCCGCCCCACCTTCACTACGGCATCTACCGCGACCGCGGCTGGGTGGAATGGGCCTTCGACCCGTACCCGCTGCTGAAAAAATGGGAAAGGGAAGCAAAAAAGCGCACGGGCGGGGCAAAACACCGTTAGACCGGAAAAACCCCGGGCTACTCGACACCCGGCGCGGACTCCGGCTCCGTCACAGGCGGCAGCACGACGGGCGGCGCCTGGGCCGAGCCGCCGACGGGGTTTCCTTTATTGTCGTAGTAATACAGCGGCACATCCCCGGCCACCAGCACGTAGGTGAGGGGGATTTCCGTTTCGATGGTTTCCGCATGCCGGTCAAAGGGAATCACAATGGCGATATCGGTGCGGACGCGCAGGAACACCTCCACCAGCACATGGTTGATGCCGGCATTGTGCTGGCGGGTCTCCACTTGCGCCCTGACGGCGCCGATGGGATGGAACCGCACCGCCACCTGCGGTCCGACGGCGGAAAGCAGCGGGCTGTCGAGGGCGTGACCGAGGGGAATGCGCTCCGGCAGCCGCTCTTTTTCCCGCAGCACGTCCTGCACGACACGGACCGTCTCCGCCGTAATGCGCATCTGTTCGCGATAATCGATCACAAATCCGGAGATGTCCCCTCGCGCGTTCGTCTGCCAGCGGATCAGTCCGCCCGCGGCGGCCTGCTCGGCGAAACGCGCGGCGATGGCGGTGTTGACCGCTTCGGTGGCGATTTGGGTGATTCGTGTCTTGGCGAGAAAAAACAACGGTTCTTTCATGCGGGCGTCAAAAAAACGAACCGCGGCGAGGATGGACATCCCGAAGGCGAGGAGACAGAGCAGGATCAGCTTCCCGCGGCTCATCCTCAGCCCGCCGGGCGGACGGACCGTCCGGATGCGCCTTGGGCGGACCGGAAGCCCGGAACGCCGGAAAACCGTCCTCCGCGAAGCGGAGCTCCGGCGCATGGCGCGTCGGGCAGGAATGAACCGCCGGGAGCCGGCCAACCGTAAAGGCCGCGGGACAAACCGCGCCCGCGGCGGCCATTTCAGCGCCGGGTTCGGCCTTCCCCATCTGCGCCGCATGCGCCTCCCTCCCGCCGGCCAGGATGGCCCTTGTTCTGCTCCATCTTTATGCGGATCGCGGACAAATCAGAAGGCGGGGATTCATGCGGATCGCGGGCCAATCAGAAGGCGAGCGCAAGCGGCCGCTCACGTTCCCGCCATATCTTCGCGCACCGGCGTGAACGCATCCAGCAACGCCCCCGGGTCAGCGCCTTCGCCGAGTGCCGGGTTCCGCCGGGAATGATCAGCGACTCGCCGGCGTGCAGGCGCACGGGACGGCCGTCGAGACGATACTCGAATTCGCCTCTCAGGCAATAGGAAATCTGTTCGTGCGGGTGCGAATGCTCGGCGGATTCGGCGCCTTCCTCGAACTCCACTTCCATGATCATCAGCGCATGGTGTAAAAACATAAAAATTCCTGTCCTCAATTTCCATTCCCTTACAAAATCCGAAATCCCTTGCCCCTCAAGCCATCCAAGCCATTTTCACGTCAAAATCGGAATAAAAATTCTTGTCCACCCATGTGAGGTTTGAGGGGCAAGAAACTGGTAATACATGGAACAATTGTGAACAAAACGAGATAAAAATTATTGTCCTTGTGAGGGAGAAGGATTTGGTCAAGGGAGCAGGAATATGCTTGAACAAATGCTTGAGCTGAAGCTTGTGACAGGCTTGGATGCCCAGATCCAACGCCTTGCATCGCTCCTTTTGCCCCTGCCATTATTTTTACAAAGACCACGTTCCAAGTTCTACTTTTGATCGGCCTATTTTTTGATCAAATTCCCGTTCTACTTTTGGTTTATTTCCGCTGATCCTTGAAGGCTTCTTGATCCACCCCGCCTTCCTCAGCCCTTTTTCCTCACCCCAGCTCCAGAAGACTTTTTGCAAAAGTTCCGCACTATGCAGATAGCTTTTTACAAATCACCCGCACCATGAATACATCTTTTTACAAAAGTTACGTACTTTTTGATGTAAAAAGTCCAGCTTTCCTAGCTTTGGACATTAGAGGTGCAAATTCAATAAGCGATGGATCGCTCCATCGCTACGCATACACGCTTAAACGAAACCCTATGACTTGCAATTATTAATTCCCAAAACGGTATTTGCAGGACAATAGCAGGTTGCCCCAGTAATAATGGGTGCTATGCCAAGCAACCCCCACCATTTTTTATTGTACAGTCCTGCGAGAAGAATACTGACTCCAACGGCAATTCGAACCACTTGTTCCGTTTTTCCCACATTGCATTGCAACACGGACCCCTCCTTCCGAAGTTTTTGTTTATATCCAATGGTTTTCGACTTTATTACTATGTGTGGTTTTGCCCTTTCACATACTTGGACAAAATCTGATGATTCGGAAAATGTACGGAAATCCTTTATGCCGCGGCGGACGAAAAAAAAGACTGTACCATGATCGAGATCAAACCTGATCATTTTCCAGTCTTTGGTCGATTCATGGGCACTAATTTTTATCTCTGGACAATTATTTTTATTCACGGACAGGAATTTTTATTTGGGGAAACATGGCCGGGCGGATGAATCCGGCGCCTCACGCCGGGCTCGACGTTTTCCCACGTTCCGATTTGCGCCATTTCCGTTCCTCCCTGTTCCGCCATGGATGCACCATGCCGGATGGATTTTCACACAGCCATTCATGGTCGGGACCGTTGTGGGTCCGCCATAACCGTGCCAAGCCCGGCCATCAATGTTGATTCAGGGAAATACGCGCCCGCATCGCCTCGAACAGAAGCACCGTGGCGGCCATCGCCGCGTTCAGCGACTCCGCCCGGCCGCGCATGGGAATCCGGACGCATTCGTCCAGCAGCGCGGCAGCCTGCGGGGAAAGGCCTTCCGACTCGTTGCCCAGAAGGAGCCAGATGCCTCCGCTCCAGTCGCATTCGTAGCATGTCCTCTGCGCGCGGGGGGATGAACCGATCAGGCGAAATCCCCGGGCCTTCGCCTCGGAAAGCAGCTGCGCCAAATCTCCCTCGAGGACGGGCAGGTGAAACAGCGATCCCATCGTGGCGCGCACGGCCTTCGGGCTGAAGGGATCGGCGCTTCCCCGCCCGACGACGACCGCGTCGGCGCCGGCGGCGTCGGCGCTGCGGATGATGGTGCCGACGTTGCCGGGATCGCGCAGCCCGTCGAGGACAATCACCAGGGCGCCGGGCCGGAACAGGGCGTCCGGATCCGCCGGGCGCTTGCGCACGACGGCAAATACGGGGGGCGGGGAATCGGTGGCGGCGCATTTGGCCATGACCTCTTCGGACGCCCGGACGATTTCCCCCGCCGCGGCGGCAAGCCCGCGGTCCAGCTCCGCGGGCCAGCCCCGCCCGTCGTCATAGACGATGGCCTCCACCTTCTCGCCGGATTCCAACGCTTCCCTGACCAAATGCGCCCCCTCGGCGAGAAAAGCGCCGTGGCGGTCGCGGTATTTCTTGTGCTGCAACGAGGCCCAGCGCTTCGCTTTGGCGTTTTGCGGCGAAGTGACAATCGTTTCGCGGACGGTACTCATGCCCCGGCGACCTCAGCTTTCCGCGTAGCTTCTCTCAAGCCGGTGCAGATCCTGATTGCGGCCGACGATGACCAGCACGTCGCCTTCCCGGATCAAATCTTCCGCGCCGGGCGAAATGTTCATCCGGTTGCCGGTCTTGATGGCCAGCACGCTGCAGCCGAATTCCGCCCGGATGCCGAGTTCCCGCAGATTCCTGCCGATCATGCCCGAAGCGGCTTCCATTTCCACGATGCCGTATTCGGGCGACAGTTCGATATGTTCCAGGATATTGGGCGATATCAGTTGATGCGCGACGCGCAGACCCATGTCCCGCTCGGGGAAGATGACCCGGTCGGCCCCGATCCTGGCCAGCACCTTGCCGTGCAGGTCGTTCTGCGCCTTCGCCACCAGCCGGGGAACGCCAAGCTCCTTCAGGATGAGCGTGGTCAGGATGCTCGCCTGGATGTCGCTGCCGATGGCGACGACCACCACGTCGAAATTGCGGAGGCCGAGCGCCCTGAGCGTCTCCTCGTCGGTGGAATCCGCGGTGACGGCCTGGGTGACGATGTGCGCCAGGCTTTGCACGCGTTCGGAATTGTTGTCGATGGCCAGCACTTCGTATTTCATCTCGGACAAAAAGCGGGCCACGCTGGACCCGAAACGGCCGAGGCCGATGACGGCGAACTGTTTTTTGGGCATTCGGGAAAAACCTCCAGGGGACAATTCGTTCCCATTATATCACAGCGGCTGGCCGCCCGGGACGGGCTCCGCAACCGTGGCCGGACGCCGCGAACGGCCGTCCGGGATATCACGGGTCGTGCCTGCGCATGCTAAGGCAGGAACTTTTCGCCAAGCCAGGGGAGGCTGAAGCCTTGAATCTGAACCTTCGCCAGGCGATTATCAACCGCATGAAAAACAAAAGCGAAGCGGAGCTTCGCGAGATCATCGAGGATTCCGTCGGCAACACCGAAATGACCCTGCCGGGCCTGGGCGTGCTGTTCGAGCGGATCTGGCGGGACAGCGGAAACGAAGAACGGGAAAGGATGGTCTCCGTCCTGCATCAAAGCCTGGCCGGCGACCAGGCGCCGCCTCGGCCGGATGCGCGCCATTAGAACATGCGACGCCGCGGACGTCAGAAATTGCCGTCATGACCGGACATGTCCCGGCTCTCATGGACGACGGCGCCATTTACCGCGGTGCAGACGACGAGCGGCCAGCCGCGCACTTCCCGCACGACGATGAGATCGGCGCGTTTGCCGGGCTCGAGGGATCCGACCTCGACGTCCCGTCCGATTGCCCGGGCGGGATGGAGGCTGGCCAGGGCCGCCGCCTCGTGCAAGGGCATCCCGTGCCGGTGCAGGATGAACAACGCGTGCAAGAGGGAAGCGGGATGGTAGTCGGAGCAAAGAATGTTGGCTGCGCCGGCCATCACCGCGTCGAAGGCCCTGAGATTCCCGTCGTGGGAGCCGCCGCGCACCACGTTGGGCGCGCCGACCGCCACGTCCAGGCCTCGCCGGCGGGCATAAGCCGCCGTTTCCAGATCGAGGGGAAATTCGCAGATACGCGCGCGGAACGAAAGCGATTTTTCCACCGCCGCATGGGAATCGTCGTCATGGGACGCGACGGTCACGCCCCGCGCCGCGGCGGCGTCGGTCAGTTCCCGCAGCCGGTCCGGGTCCACCTGCCGCCTCCGCTCCTGCAGTTCCTCCACAACCCTGGCGGCCTCGTCCGCGGTGATGCCCTGGTTTTTCATGATGTAGCGTTCAAAGGAACCCGGCTTTTTGTACTGGCCCACGCCGGGCGCGTGATCCATCAGGGAGAACAGGTCCACGGCGCCTTCCCCGATCAGCCGCCTGGCCAGGGAAAAGCCCGCCAGGTTCGACACCTCGTAACGCAGATGAATGCCGTGGCGGATCATCGCCCGCTCCTTGCGAAGCGTCAGGATGCATCCCACCATCTCTTCGACCAGATGCTGCCCGCGCAGGCTGAGGCCGGTGCCCACCGACAGGGAATGCAGCATGGTCGTGATGCCGTGTCCGGCCAGCTTCTTTTCAAATTCCAGAAACGCAAGTTCCAGCGGAAACAGCGTGTTCGGCCGCGGTTCCGCTTCCTTCTCGATGGCGTCGCAATGGAGATCGACGAGACCGGGCAGCACCCATTTGCCGGAGGCGTCCACGATCCGGTCGTCCGGCCGGCTCCCCGCATCCCGGGCGGCATCGGGGCCGATGGCCTTGATGCGCCCGTCTTCGCACGCCAGATCCGTTTCCGTCACCCCGTCCGGCAAAACGACCTTTCCTCCGCACACGAACAACCGGCCCATTTTCCGACACGTCTTCCTTCCTGTCCGAATGGCTTGTTGTTCCCATTGTAACCGGAGGCGCCGCGCGGGACAACGGCAACCCTTCTGAGCGGGGACGCGGCTTGCCCCCGCCGCCGGGCTTCCGCCTTAGGGAGCCGTCTCCAGGAAACGGGCGTCTGGCATCCGCTCCATCGCCGTGCGCATCGCATATTCGTTTTCGAACAGCGCCACGGGGTTGCCGTCCTTGTCCCGGACCAGGGTCGAGTTGATCCGGAACAGGCCGGGATCCACCTTCTCCGCCGCCACCCAGCGGGCGAACCGGTAGGGAATGCGCGTCAGCTCCAGCTCCACGCCATACTCGTGCTTCATCCGGTACTCGAACACGTCGAACTGCAGCTGCCCGACAACGCCCAGGATGGTCTCTTCGACGGGACCGGCCGTGCGGAACACCTGCACCGTGCCTTCCTCCGCCAGCTGCGCCAGCCCTTTCTGATACTGCTTGTGTTTCATGGCGTTCTTCATCGTCAGCTTGGCGAACAGTTCCGGGGAAAACGTGGGCAGTTCCTCGAAGACCACGTCCCGTCCCTCGCTCAGGCTGTCCCCAAGCCGGAATATGCCCGGGTCGAACAGACCGACGATGTCCCCGGGATACGCCTCTTCCACGATTTCCCGCTCCTGCGCCAAAAACTGCTGCGGCTGCGCCAGCTTGATCTCCCGGCCCGCCCGCACGTGGCGGACGGTCATGCCCCTCCGGAACCGCCCCGAACAAATGCGCAGAAACGCGATCCGGTCGCGGTGCTGCGGGTTCATGTTGGCCTGGATTTTGAAAATGTACCCCGAAAACTTCCCGTCCGTCGGCTCCACCGGTCCGTCCGCGCTCTTTCGGGGTCCGGGCGGGGGCGCCAGGCGCAGGAAGTTTTCCAGAAACGTCCGGACCCCGAAGTTGTTGATGGCGCTGCCGAAAAAGACCGGCGTCAGCTCCCCGGCCAGCACCTTCGCATGGTCGAAGGGATCGCCGGCGACGTCCAACAGCTCCAGTTCCTGGGCCAGCTGCTCCGCCAGCGCTTCGCCGGCCACTTCGCGGATCGCCGGATCATCGCCGCCCTGCACGGGGATCACGCGTATGCCGCGCCGTTCGCCTTCCTCGTAAAGCTCCACCCGCTTTTCCATGCGGTCGTACACGCCGCGAAGCGAACGCCCCATGCCGATGGGCCAGTTCATCGGCACCGAACGGATGCCGAGCACGCGCTCGATCTCTTCCAGGAGGTCCAGCGGCGGCCTGCCTTCCCGGTCCAGCTTGTTGATAAAGGTGAAAATGGGAATGCCGCGCCGCCGGCACACCTGGAACAGCTTGATCGTCTGGGCTTCGACGCCCTTGGCGCAGTCGATGAGCATCACCGCGCTGTCGGCCGCCGTGAGGGTGCGGTACGTGTCTTCGCTGAAATCCTGGTGGCCCGGGGTGTCGAGAATGTTGACGCGATACCCGTTGTATTCGAAATGCATCACCGAAGACGTGACGGAAATGCCCCGCTGCTTCTCGATCTCCATCCAGTCGCTGGTGGCAAAACGGGCCGCCTTGCGCGCCTTGACCGCGCCGGCGAGATGGATTGCCCCGCCGAACAGAAGCAATTTCTCCGTCAGCGTCGTTTTCCCCGCGTCGGGGTGGGAAATGATCGCGAAGGTGCGGCGCCTCGCCACTTCCTTCCGGATCGTATCGTCAGCCGTTGCCAAGCCTGTCATCGCCGTTCCTTTCCGTCAAAGCATAACAGACATCATTATACTATCAACGGCCGGATCGCGCAGCTTTTTTGAGATCATGCGCGCTTCCGTTTTCCTCCTCAATAAAAAAACGGGTTCTTGCAAACGGCTTGAACCCGATGAATCGTACGCGCGCAAATTTTTACGGACATACAGTCCGTTAGCGTGGTCCGAACCTGGTCACTTGAAACCTAACGGACATACAGTCCGTTAGAGGGCGGCGTTCCGCTTTGCAATCGTTTTCTTCAAAGTCCGAAGCCGCTCCAATGGACCAGATGTCCGTTAGAATTTCCGGCGTACCGGATTTCGCCGGCTAACGGACCAGATGTCCGTTGCGGTCCGTCTCACCCGATCAAAAACGCACGGGCCGGCGCGGCTTCGATGCCCGTGAGCTTCAGCGGCGCAATCACCAGCCAGTAAGGCCCCGGCTCCACCTCTTTCAGCCGCAGGCCCTCCACGATGATGATGTCATTGCCCATGAGGGTCCGGTGGGTCGGATACCCCGGCTGCGCGCGCTCGATGCCGGCCGCGTCGATGCCGACCAGGGACACGCCGCATTCCACCAGGTACCGGGCGGCATCCTCCCGCACGAAAGGAAATTCCATGTCGAACTCTTCGCTGAACGATGAACGCGTCTTCAGCAGAATGCGCTCGCCCCTCTGCGGCGCGAAGGGCTCCAGATGTTCCCGCGTGATGCAGTCTTTCGCGTCGGTCAGATCGAGCACCCGCGCCGGGCCGACGAGACGGTCCAGGCCGATGGTCTCGATGGTCGCTCCGCCGGGAATCATGTGCAACGGCGCGTCCACATGGGTGCCGCAGTGCACGTCGATGTCGATGCGGCTCTCGTGGGTGCTGCCCGTGTCGTGGTTTTGAACGTTGACGATCTTCGGCTTTTTGCTTTCGTAGTTTTTCCACACCTGCATGCCTTCCTGAATGGTCATGGAGATGTCGTAAATCTTGGGCATTCCTGCCAACCTCCCGCAAACATATTCAAGCCCCGGCCTCCGCCGTCCGCGGCGGGAAGCCGGGGCGATCCGCCATACCTGAGGCAGGCCTCAATTCACGGAGACCATGCGTGCTTTCACCGGTGGCAACACGCCGCCTTGTCCGGGGCAATGCGCCGCTTCTCAGGGCAAAGCGTCACTGTGCCGGCGACATTGCGCCGTTTCTCCGGAAGCATGGCCTTACTTGACCGTCACCTGGGTATTGCTCACCCAGATGACGTTGTCTTCCTCCTGCCCGTTGACCGGCCACCAATGGAAACCGTCGTCGCGAAGCAGCTTCTCCGCTTCCAGCGGCCCCCAGGAACCGGCCGGGTAGAAATACAGGGGACCCGAGTTTTCCCGCCAGGCCCCGGCGATGGGGTCGACCAGCTTCCAGGCCGCCGCCAGTTCGTCCCAGCGGGTGAAATAGGTGGAGTCGCCCCGCGCCGCGTCGTGCAGCAGGCGCTCGTAGGCTTCCGGCGTGTTGATGCCGATCTGGTTGCTCTGGCAAAACTCCATGGCCACGGGCTGGATGAGCGGTTCGTTGCCGGGCTTTTTGGCGTTCACCTTGATGTAGATGCCTTCCATCGGATTGATGCGGATGACGAGCAGGTTCGGCTGCAGCACCTGGCGCTTCGCGAACAGGACGTTGTCCGGCGCGTTTTTGAATTCGATGACGATCTCCGTCGCCTTCACCGGCAGCCGCTTGCCCGTCCGCACGTAGAACGGCACCCCCGCCCAGCGGAAATTGTCCACGAACATCCGCGCGGCGAAAAACGTCTCCGTCTGCGAATCGGGAGCGACCTTGTCCTCTTCGCGGTAGCCCTTGAGCGGTTTGCCGTTTCGCATGCCGGCGGCGTACTGCCCGCGCACCACGCGGCGCATCACGTCGTCCGGCGACCGGAACGGCCGGATGGAACGCAGCACCTTCACCTTCTCGTCCCGGATGTCTTCGGGATCCAGCCGGCTGGGCGGTTCCATGGCGATCATCGTCAGCATCTGGAGCAGGTGGTTCTGCACCATGTCCCTGAGCGCGCCGGAATTCTCGTAATACGCGCCCCGGTCCTCGATGCCGACGGTCTCGGCCAGGGTGATCTGCACGTTGGCGATGTGGCGGTGGTTCCACAGCGGCTCGAAAAAGCCGTTGGAAAACCGGATCACCTCGATGTTCTGCACCATTTCCTTGCCGAGATAGTGGTCGATCCGGAAGATTTCCTCTTCCCGGAACACCTGGCGGATCTCCTCGTTGAGCTTCTTGGCCGACAAGTAGTCGTAGCCGAACGGCTTCTCGATGATCAGCCGGTGCCAGCCCGGCGATTCGAGCATGCCGCCTTCCTTCAGGTTGCGCGAAACGGTGCCAAACAGCTCCGGCGCCAACGCCAGATAGAACAGGCGGTTGCCGCCGATGTTGAAACGGCTTTCAACCTCTTCGGCGAGCTCGCGAAGCGCGCGGAAGCCCTCCAGATTGCCGATGTCCAGAGACTGGTAGGTGAAATGTCCGGCAAACCGGTCCCATTCCTGGGCGCTTTC
Organism: Paenibacillaceae bacterium ZCTH02-B3; assembly: GCA_002159065.1. Taxonomy (GTDB): domain Bacteria; phylum Bacillota; class Bacilli; order Paenibacillales; family Paenibacillaceae; genus ZCTH02-B3. The sequence goes on from LZRV01000010.1 coordinate 26,855, forward strand.
CGGCTTGTACCGGCAAAACTCGCGGATCGAACGGAGAACGTCGCCGCGGAACTCCTCCTCCGTGCGAGGCCTTCTGGCCAGGCCGATGACCGCGAAGCGCTCGCCGAGCTTGCCTTCCCGGTATAAACTGTAAAGCGCGGGGAACAGCTTGCGTTTCGCCAGATCCCCCGTCGCGCCGAAGATAAAATAAGTCGCGTTGCCTGCTGCGGGCTCCCTCATGCCAACCGCCACGACTCCTTCTGTACTCCCTTGCCCAAGGGTTCATGATTTCCGCTATTTCCCCGGTTGGGTATTCCGCATGTAGTTTAACACAATCTTACAGGGATTGCTATGTTGTTTCGGCGGAAGAAAATATAACGGATTTTTAGCGGGTTCCTAATATTTTCTTATCAGCATGGCATCCGAAGCCCGGCGCGGGAGCAAAAACCGCCGGCCACCCCGCCGGCGGTTTCTTAAATGTTCAGCTCAGGCGCACCGGGTTCCAGCTTCCTCCGCCGCCTCCGGATTCCCCTCCGCCGTCCTCCCCGTCACCATCGTCGGGCACGCTCGGGACGATGAGGGACGTCGTTCCGCCCCCCGTCCGGACGACGACGGGATGCCAGGGCGCATCCGGAATGCCCCGCCCACGCCGATATTGCCGCCGGCGTTGAGTTCCAGGCTCCGTCGCGTGCCGGGTCACCGTCGGCTTCGATCGGGAACGAATGCGGACTTCCGCGATTTTCAGGGCGCGGTCGGACATTTCCAATCCCAATGCGTAGCGTGATCTCCACATCCGTTCGCGCCTGCCCGAATCAACGGATTTCGCGCTCCCCCCCGACGCTCTTTCATTTCCACAGCGCCAGATAACCGTCAATCAGCCCGTTTCCGAACCAGTAGACGGCAAGCGACCCGGCCGCAATGAACGGACCGAACGGCACCATCATCTTCCTCCGAATTAGCCGGCGGCCACAAGCCCGAGACCGTACAGGCTGCCCAGCAGACTGGCGGCGAAAATCGAAAGCAGCGTCAGCTTGTAACCCAGCATCATTCCGACGAACAGATACAGTTTGATGTCTCCGCCGCCCATGCCGCCCCGGCTGATCACGGCCAATATCAACAGGATTCCGGCCCCAGGACGCTTCCCAAAGCGTATTCCCACCAGGGCAGTGGATGCGACACGATGCGCGCCGCAAGGCCGGCGCCTAGGGCGAATGCGACGATCCGGTCCGGAATCAGCATGGTCCTCAGGTCGGTCTGCGCGGCTGCGATCAAGACGGAAGCGAGCAACAAACCGGCGGGCAATTCGGGCGTCCAGCCGACCCGCCACGCGGTCACGGCGAAAGCCGCCGCGGTGATCAGTTCCCCCGCCGGATAAGCCAGAGAGATGCGGCCGCGGCAATAGCGGCATCTTCCTCCGAGCAATAGGTAGCCGAACACCGGGATGAGATCGAAAGCGCCCAGCCTGTGACCGCAAAGCATGCAACGCGACGGCGGGGAAATAACGGATTCGCCCTTTGGCACGCGAATCGCAACCAGGTTCAAAAAACTGCCGATCGCGAGTCCGAAGACGGCAGCCGGCGCAACGACAAGCCATTCGGGAATGTTCATGTTCCTCCCTGGGCGCCAAGCGCGGGAAGGATTTCGGGATCCTTCCTGCGCCGTAATTTTTCACGGATTGTCAGGCATCGAACACATCATCTATATTAACATCGCCACCATCGCTGTCTTTGCCTGTGACCGTAATTTCGCAGGCATTGTTCACCAGCCCCGATCTACACAGCCTGCCGGATGATCGGGTTGACCGTCCGAACCACGGGGGAATTCTCGTCGGCTTCCCGGACCCGGATGTCCGTCTCGCTCCCGCGCGCGGGCAGATGCCGCATGAGCTGGTCCACCGAGTCTTGCAGGCCGTAATGGCGCCGGATGACCTGGTCCAGTTCTTCGCCGGAAGCGATCACGGGCTCAATCCGCATCCCCGTCGCCATGCGCAATTCGTCGATCGCAAAATCATCGAGCGGGTCCGCGAACGACCGGAAAATCAGGTGGACCGCCTGAGGGTCGATCCGTTGCGAAACAGCTGGACGTGCGGGATGCCCAGCTGGTATTCCAGCACCTCGATGAGCTGCTGTTCGGTGATGAATCCGCGGGAAATGAGCACATCACCGAGCCGCATGCTGCGCTTCTGCTGTTCGCCCAGGGCTTCCTGCAGCTGTTCTTCCGTGATGATGCCCGCTTCCGCCAGCAGTTCGCCCAACCGTTTGCGCGGCGGCAACCATCGCCCCCTCGTCCGGCAGAATCATTTGATGCAAGGATAATAGGTCTTTTATACTATCTTTGCTGAATAATGATTGTCAAACTCGGCTTAAAATGGTAATCAGGAACTAATCAATTAGAAAAATAAAAGGGAATTTGTCGCATGTCAACATAACAATTCACGGACTATGTTACTACTTCATGAAGCTTTCATGAAGGCCGCATGGCGTTTCATGTCGGAGATATGGACGGCCCCGAACGCGGCGCCGTTTTCATTTGCGGCGGGGTTTCCTATAATGAAGGAGAAAATTGCGGAAAAAAGGGCAAGAAGATCGAAACGGAAGAAGGAATGCGCGTTGCGCGTGCTCATCGTCACCGCCGTCGAAGCGGAAAAAGAGGCGGCGCTCAGAGGTCTGGGACAGCAGGGCGGCGGAAGGTTTGACGTGGCGGCGTCCGGCGTCGGCCCGGCGGCCGCGGCGGCGGAAACGGCGCTGGCTTTGGCGGCTGCGGCGCGGTCCGGCGCGCCGTACGGACTCGCCGTCAGCGCCGGCATCGGCGGCGGCTTCGCCGGGAGAGCCGGGGTCGGCGATCTGGTGGTCGCCACGGCCATGATCGCCGCCGATCTTGGAGCGGAGACGCCGGAGGGTTTTCTTGGCGTGGACGAGCTGGGGTTTGGCCCGGCGCGGATCCCGGCCGACGGGCGCTGGGCGGATCGCCTGACGGAAGCCCTGCGGGCCGCGGGCCTGCCGGTGCGGCGGGGTGCCGTGCTCACCGTCTCCGCCGCGACGGGAACGGCGGAAACGGCCGGACGGCTGGCCGCGCAGCATCCCGACGCCGCCGCCGAAGGAATGGAAGGCTTCGGCGTGGCGACGGCGGCGCGGCGGCTCGGCACGCCCGCCATCGAAATCCGCGCCATCTCCAACCGGGTCGGTCCGCGAGACCGATCCGCCTGGCGGATCGAAGAAGCGCTGGAACGCCTCGCCGCCGCCTGTGCCGCACTTGCCTCGCTGACGGAAACCGGGTGAAGTGTGGGCACGAAAACCGGATGAAGCACGGACAACGTCCAAAGGAGTGTGGCCGCCGTGGCGATGAAAATCGCCTTTTCCCCTTGTCCGAACGACACGTTCATCTTCCACGCCTGGGTGCACGGCCTGGTGCCCGGCGCTCCCGAGCTGGACGTCCTTTACGCCGATATCGACGTCACCAACCGCCTGGCCCTTGAACCGGACGGCCCGGATGTGCTGAAAATCTCCTACGCCGCGCTGCCGTGGGCGCTGAAGGAATATGCCCTGTTGCCCTGCGGCGGCGCGCTGGGCCGCGGCTGCGGTCCGCTGGTGCTGACGCGCGAGCCCGTGAAGGCCGCGCAGCTGGCCGGACGACGGGTGGCGGTGCCGAGCGAACGATCCACCGCCTATCTGCTTTTCCGCCTGTGGGTGGCGAAGCATGTTCCCGGCGGCGTGGGGGAAATCGCCGTCATGCCGTTTCACGCCATCATGCCGGCGGTCCGCGACGGGCGGATCGACGCCGGACTGGTCATCCACGAGGCTCGTTTCACCTACCCGAACTACGGCCTGTCGCTGGTCGCCGATCTGGGCGACTGGTGGGAGGAGGAAACGGGTCTGCCCATCCCGCTCGGCGCCATCATCGCCCGGCGCGGCCTGGACACGGAAGCCGTCGCCGGCTGGATCCGGGCTTCCCTCGAATACGCCTGGGCCCATCCGGACGCGTCGCGGGAATACGTGCTGACCCACGCCCAGGAAATGGATCCGGACGTGGCGAAGGCGCACATCGACCTTTATGTGAACGATTTTTCCGCCAACCTGGGCGAAGAAGGATACAACGCCGTGTTCGCCCTGCTTGACCGGGCCGCGCGGGAAAACCTGGTGCCGCCCGTCGATTTTTCCCTGTTGCGTTCCCGGTGAAGGGGACGCGAAAAAAAACGGGCCGGACCAGTCCCGCCGGGAACCGGTCCGGCCGGCTCGCAGCCGTTTCGTTCCGGATCTTTTTTTCCGTTTCGCAGCGTCAGGACCGTTGCCGATTGGCGCCGCGCAGGCCGACGAGGCCGATCAGCCCGAGCAGGCCCAGCCAACCCCAGTCCATCGTGTTGTCGCCGGCGGCGGCAGCCCGCACGCGTCCGTTGTTGTCCGTCCGGTCGGTCCGGTCGTCGTACCGGAACATGTCCGTGCGGTAGGTATCGTTGCGCGTATTGTCCATCCCGGGAACGAGATCCGTCATGTCATTCATCCCGGTCCGATCCTGCATGGTCGTCGAACGGGGCGGCGTGCGGTCGCCCGCCGCATTGTTTTCCGCATACGCCGGAACCGCAAGGGCCAGTCCCAGCAGGTAAAGCGAAAGCACACCGGAAATCAGTTTCTTCATTCTCGTTGACCCTCCTTGGCAGGTTACGGTACTAATCTCCTCCTCTTTCCCAATTTTTATTCAAAGAAAAACGGCCGCCCCGGCCCGCGCGCCCTTCGGACATCCCGGCCGAAAAAAGCGCGGCCGAACCTCTCACGTGAGGTTCAGACCGCGCAGATTCGGATCGGATGTCCGAAAATTTTCCGCATCCGGAATACCGGCCTGGCCGCGGCGTCGCGCCCGCGTCAAATCCCGGCGTCCTCTCCGGTTTGCATCCCCCGCTTCCGGGATTCCAGGGCCTTTTTCCCCGCTTCCAGGAGCTCGATGATCCGGTCCACGTCGTAGACGCAACCCCGCCAGGTGCCGCCGCTGGCCGCCTGGAGCGCCGCCCACAGGCGCGTGTCGTCCGGCAGCTGCGGGTCCTCCGCCAGCTCCGGATGCGGGCTGCGCCGCGCCAGGATCCGTGCCCCTTCCTCGGGCGTGGACGGTTGCTCCCCGTCGCCCACCATGTCGATGCGCCCCTCGAGCCGCTCAAGGTCGATCCGGATGTCGATCCAGTCGCCGTCCCGCAGCCTGCCCAGCGGACCGCCCGCCAGCGCCTCGGGGCCGACGTGGCCGATGCACGCGCCGGAGGAAACGCCGGAGAAGCGGGCGTCGGTGATGAGGGACACCTTGCCCGCAAACGGCAGATGCTTGAGCGCCGACGTCAGCTGGTACGTCTCCTCCATGCCGGTGCCGGAAGGCCCGCGGCCGATCAGCACCAGGATGTCCCCGCCCCGGATCCGCCCGTCCTTGATGGCCCGGATCGCGGCCCGTTCCGTGGTGAACACCTTGGCCCGTCCGACGTGCCGGTACACCCCGTCCTCGTCCACGCCGGCCGGGTCGATGGCCGCCGTCTTGACCACCGACCCTTCCGGGGCGATGTTGCCGACGGGAAAACAGACCGTCGAGGAAAGCCCGGCAGCCCGCGCCTTGTCCGGCGGATAGATGACCGCGTCGGGATCGACGCCGTCCCGTTCCAGCAACAGCTTGCGCATCCGGTGGCGGCGTTCCGACGACTCCCACCAGTCCAGCACGGCGCCCAGCGTTTCGCCGGTGACGGTGAGCGCCCGTTCGTCTATGAGGCCGAGCTTCCTTAAGTGCAGCATCACTTCCGGCACGCCGCCGGCCAGAAAAACGCGGACGGTCGGATGGGGCACCGGTCCGTTCGGCAGGACGCTGACCAGGCGGGGAACGCTCCGGTTCACCTCGTTCCAGTCGGAGACGTCCGGGACGCGCAGGCCGGCGGCGTGGGCCACGGCGGGCAGATGCAAGAGCAGGTTGGTGGAACCGCCAAAGGCGGCGTGCACGGCCATCGCGTTGCGGACGGCGGCGTCGGTGACGATGTCGGCGGTCTTCAGGCCCCGCTCCGCCATGCGAAGCGCCGCGCGGGCGGTCTGGCGGGCCGCCTCCGTCCAGATCCGCTGTCCCGATGGGGCCAACGCGGCGTGCGGCACGGTCATGCCGAGCGCTTCGGCGACCACCTGCGAGGTGGCGGCGGTGCCGAGGAACTGGCATCCGCCGCCCGGCGTGGCGCACGCCCGGCAGCCCAGCTCCGCCGCCTCTTCCAGCGTCAGTTCGCCCCGCGCGAACCGGACGCCGATGGTCTGCACCTTGCCGGCGTCTTCCCCCCGCTCGGGGGGCAGCGTCACGCCGCCCGGCACCACGGCGGCGGGCAGCCCGCCCATGCCGGCCAGGGCAATCATCATCGCGGGCAATCCCTTGTCGCACGTGGCGACGCCGATCACCGCCCTGCGGGTCGGCAGCGAACGGATGAGCCGCCGCAGGACGACGGCCGCGTCGTTGCGGTACGGCAGCGAATCGAACATGCCCGTCGTCCCCTGGGAACGGCCGTCGCAAGGATCGCTGACATAGCCCGCGAAGGGGATGCCGCCGGCGGAGGCGACCTCCTCCGCGGCGGCTTTCATGAGCAGGCCGACTTCCCAGTGGCCTGTATGGTAACCCAGCGCCACGGGCCGGCCGTCCTCGTCCCGGATGCCGCCCTGGGTGCCGAGGATGAGCACCTCCGGGCCTCCCAGCCGGGCGGGCGCCCATCCCATTCCGACGTTCTGCGTCCATCCGAACAGATCCCCGCTCGGACGCTCGCGCAGCATCTCCGGCGTGAGAGGCAGCCTGCCTTCCGGCCCGGGCGCGCGGGTGGCGATGTCATAGCATTCGTCATCCGGCATGCCCAAAAGGGTTTCCAGCGTGTCGGTCACGGCGCGCGATCCTCCTTGCGACAGCGGCAATCCCCTTCCGGAACCGGCCGGAAAAGGATTGCCGCGTCGGGTTTTGTTCAGGGTCAGCCTTTGATAAACACGGTTTTCACGGAGGTGTAGAACTCGATGGCTGCGGTGCCCTGTTCGCGGGAATGGGAGCTGGACTGCTTCATGCCCCCGAAGGGCGCCTGCAGCTCGACGCCGGCCGTCTCCTCGTTCACCCGCACGAGGCCGGCGTCCATGTCCCGGATGAAGGCGAGCACGTTGCCGATGTCCCGGGTGAAGATCGACGCGCTCAGGCCATACTCGGAATCGTTGGCCAGCCGGATGGCTTCTTCCAGGTTTTCCGCCTGGACGAGGGCGATCACCGGGCCGAAGATTTCCTCCCGGAAAATCGCCATGTCCGGCGTCACGTTTTCAAATACCGTGGGTTCCACGAAGAACCCGTCCGCCAGCCGGCCTTCCGTCAGCCGCCGGCCGCCGCAAAGCAGCGTGGCGCCTTCCTCCACGCCTTTTTGAATATAGGAAAGCACCGTTTCCATCTGGCTCTCGCTGGCGCAGGGACCGAGCCAGGTGGATTCGTCCAAGCCGTCGCCGATCCGGAGCGTGCGGGTTTTCTCCAGCAGCTTCTCGCGAAACGCCGGATAGATGTCCTTTTCCACGATGACGCGGCTGGTGGCGGTGCACTTCTGCCCGGTGGAGCGGAACGCGCCGCTGATCGTGGCGTTCACCGCCAGGTCCAGATCGGCGTCCCTGGCCACGATGACCGGGTTCTTGCCGCCCATCTCCAGCTGGTATTTCGCGCCGCGGGCGAGGGCCGCCTGGCTGATCCGCTTGCCGACCGGGTTGGACCCGGTGAAGGAGATGCCGTGGATGCCGGGGTGTTCCGCGATGCCCTGGCCGACGACGGATCCGCTGCCGATCACCAGGTTCACGACGCCCGGCGGAAAGCCCGCCTCGTGGAAGACTTCCGCCAGCTTGGCGGCGGTGACGGCGGTTTCCGTGGCCGGCTTCCACACCACCGTGTTGCCGTAGGCGAGAGCCGGGGCGATCTTCCACATCGGGATGGCCACGGGGAAGTTCCAAGGCGTGATGACGCCGACCACGCCCAGCGGGACGCGGATCGTGAACATGAGTCCGGACGCGTCCGAGGCCGGAATGACGTCGCCGATCTTGCGCGATCCCTCTCCGGCGTAGTAACGCAGCAGCGCCACGCCCCGGGCGGTCTCGCCTTTCGCCTCGCCGAACGTCTTGCCCATTTCCCGGGTCATCGTCGCGGCGATGTCGTCCAGCCGGCTTTCCAGGATGTTCGCCGCCTTGTACAGCAGCTGGCCGCGGGCCGGTCCGGCCATCCTGCTCCAGGCCTTCGCCGCCGCGTTTGCGGCCGCCACCGCCGCGTCCAGGTCTTCCCTGCCCGAATTCGGCACGATTCCGACCACGTCGTGGCGGTTCGCCGGATTGAGGCTGGCGACGGTGTTGCCGGAGGCGGCGTCTTTCCACTCCCCGTTGATGTAGTTGCGATATTGCGGCGCGGTGGTTTGCGTGACGGTCATGGCAGGTTCCTCCTCCCTTTTTCAGTTTTTGGCCGCAAAATCCGAAGCCGCGGCTACGGGATTGACCAGCGTGCCGATGCCGGTGATGTCGATTTCGATGCGGTCGCCGGGCTGCAGCGTGAAACGTCCCGGCGGCACGATGCACGTGCCGGTCAGGAGCACCGTGCCGTCAAACAGCACGTTGTCCCTGGCCAGATACGACACCAGTTCGTCGAGCTTCCGCCTGAGCTGGCCCGTGCTGGCCGATTCCCGCACCGCCAGTTCACCGCCGCGGTAGATTCTGAGTTCGATGGTCAGATTGTAAGGATTCGCGACGGTTTCGGCCAGGCGGACCGCCGGGCCGATGGCGCAGGAATGGCGCCAGATCTTGGCCTGCGGCAGGTAAAGCGGATTTTCGCCTTCGATGTCGCGGCTGCTCATGTCGTTGCCTACAGTGTAGCCAATGATTCGTCCGCGGCTGTCCAGCACCAGGCCGAGTTCCGGTTCGGGCACCTGCCAGGAGGAGTCGCTGCGGATGCAGACGGGCCGGTTCGGCCCGACGGTGCGGGCGGCCGTGGATTTGAAGAAGATTTCCGGCCGTTCGGCCCGGTACACCTTGTCGTACACCGTTTCCTGGCCGGCGGCGCCCTGCGATTCCTCGTTGCGGGCTTCCTTGCTGCGTTCGTACGTGACCCCCGACGCCCAGACTTCCGGGGCTTCCACCGGCACGAGCAGATTCAGGCTGCGCCAGTCTTCCGCCAGGGGCCTCGCGCCTTCAATCTCGCGGCGCACCGCCTCCGAAGGGGCGATCCCTTCCTTGTCCGCCCGGCGCACCAGGGTCATCAGATCCGGCTCCTCCAGAGCATAAGCACGGCCGTCGTCGGTCACCGCGGCGAGCCTCGGCGGACCGTCGTCCCGTTCCATGTAGCGGATGATCCTCACATGGACTCCTCCTTTAATGAATAATAAGGCTATGAGTTTTATAATATAAAACTATGTTTGATATGATTGCAATAATGAATATAACACACGCCGGAAACCATGTCCATGAACTTTCCCGGACGGCGGCGCGACCGGACGGCGGCGCGGCCCGCCGGAAAGCGAAACGCCGGCTTTCCGCCCCGTCCATCCGGCCTTTCGCCCGGCTTGCGGCGCGCCTACTTCCGGTCCGGACTTCCGCCCTTCTACCGGGCAGGCGTCCGGTGTCCGAGGCGGGCGGAAATCGCTCCTGCCGTCCCGCGGATCAGATTGGCGAACCGCCGGCGTTCCTCCTCGCCCACCCGGGCGGTGACAAAGGAAAGGCTCGTCGCCGCGGCCAGCTTGCCGTCGTGGCCGAAGATCGGCGCTCCCACGCACCATACGCCGGGTTCGTTTTCCTCCCGGTCGTAGGCGCAGCCTTCCCGCCTCACCCGCTCCAGCTCCTGACGGAACCGTTCCGGAGAGTCGATGGTGTTCGGCGTATGCTTCACGAAGCGGTAATTCGCGAGCAGCCGCTCCAGGACTTCCGGCGGCTGGAACGCCGCCAGCACCTTGCCGCCCGCGCTGCTGTGCAACGGCACCCTGCGGCCGATGCGGGAATAGCGGATGGGCGCCTGCGCGCCTTCCACCTTGTCGATGTACACCCCTTCCTGCCCGTCCAGGACGAGCAGGTGGACCGTCTGCCCGGTGGCCTCCGACAGTTCCTCCAGGAACGGCCGGGCCGCGTTGCGCAAATCCAGACCCGCCAGGAGCAGCTGTCCTTTCTCCAGCAGGCGCAGGCCCAGGCGGTATTTCCCGGTGTGCGGGTCCTGGTCGATGTATCCGTGCATCCTGAGGGTTTTGAGCAGCGCGTGGACCGTGCTCTTGTGCAGGTTCATGCGCTCGCTGATTTCCGTGATTTTCAGCTCGGGGGTATGCTCGTCGAACAGGTCGAGAATCCGGAGCGCCCGGTCGAGCGCCTGGATGATGGGCATATCGTCGTTTGGCTCCTTTGCGCGGTTGTTCTATTTTGTAAAACTCTATTCTATAATATCAATTCTAATTCCTCCGTGACGGGCTTGCAAATCCGGAAAAATCAGGAGGAAAACACTCAAACGTCCTCATATCCGCCCGGTACGTCACATTTGCAATTCCGGAAAAATCAGGAGGAAAACCCAAGTCGGAATGGAAACGAATAAACGGTGGACATTTTCGCCAAATCATCGCAGAATGGAAGAACCGGAGCACCAAATTCCCGAGAGGAGTCCGAACGACATGAACTTCCTTCGCCGGCTGGCGCCGCCCCGTTTCAGCCTGCTGTGGCTCGTGTACGGACTGGTTTTCGCCGCTCTTGTCGCCGCCGCCCTGTGCGCCCATCTGTACTACCTGCAGGACTGGTCCGCGACCATCGCCTGGCGCAGGGTGCTGCTGGCGATCGGCCTGTCCGCCGTCGTCCATCTGCCGGGGTGGCTGGGGTTCAGACTGCTTTGGCTGTGCGGCGCCGCCGGCGTCGTGATCGGCGTCTCTTTGCTCGTCCGATACACGCTGGAAGGCATGGACGGCTGGGGGGATCTGATCGGCGCGCTGACCATGCTGTTCATCATCGGCATCGGGCTGGCCGTCGGCGCGGCGGCGGAGATTTTCCTGGCGCTTTGGAAATGGTATCGGAAAAACAACAGCCGCGCCTGATTCACCGGTCACGCCGGTTCCTCCGCCAGGCGCAGCCTACCGCCTTCCCCGCGGACTTCGGCGGACTTCATCCGATCGCGGGGGCGTCCGTCCGGGCGTTGCAAGCTTGGCCGTTTCATGAGCGGCCCGCCGGCTTCGCCCGATCCCGACAAGGCCGCCCGCCAGGCAGCCCGTGCCCCTCTTGGACCGGACCGGCCCGTGCCGCGTCCCGGTTCGGGCCGCAGACGATCCGTCTCATTCCGCCTCCGGGATCAATCCGGCCCGGTGCAGGATGGTCACCAGCCGGTAAAAATCAAACGACCCTCCTTCCGGCGTGTCAATCAGCTTCGCACGCACGGCGGCGTCAACCGCTTCTTTGGCCCAGGGCGGAACGCCCATGCCGCCGCGCTTTTGCAGCGCTTCGACTTCCCTGCGCAGCTTCGCCACCTGTTCGGCCAGTTCCTTCAATGCTTCCACGGCCTTTTCCGCCTCCCTGTCATGCTTTTCGAGTTGGTCCGACCTGATGATGGCCCATATCTTCGAAGCATAATTCGGATCCGTCGCGTAACCGTACGCCTGGAGCATTTCCGCCTGCTCCTTCGGCGTTTTCGCGTCAATCACCCGCTGGTACCGCTGGCGCAACCGGTAGAACAGAAGCGCCTGGTCCTTCAGGCAATATTCGATCGATGGATAGGCCCGAAAGTCGGCAACCGGTGTTTCGATTCGTCCATCGTAGACCTCCCACGTCGTTTTGCTGACCGCCTTCCCGTCCCAATACGGCGTCCGCACGCCGTCGCCGACTTTGTACCCCACGAGGTTGTTCCAGCTGTTTAGTCGGCCGCCGGTTTCCAGGAGCATCTGGGCGATGCTGACCGACGGGAAAAGCGGGCCGCCGTCGACTCTCACCTTCACGGCCACCGGCGCCACGGCGGCGATGAATTCCGAACGGGTCACGATCCGATCACCTCCTCATGCGCGTACAGAGATCGCGGAAAGACGCTCCGGCCGCCCGGGCCGGTCTGGGCAAGCCCTTCCCGATCTTCCCAAGCATCATATCCAATCACGTCTCCAGGCGTGTCTGCCTTTGTCCAGCGCGCCGTTGACAGCGCTTCATTCCCGCATTATGATGGACTTGATGAATACGTAACCACGCGAAAAGATCGCCTGCTCCGGCACGAGGGGGACGATATGGTTTCCTCAAAAGACGTCGCCAGACTGGCGGGCGTTTCCCAATCGACCGTTTCGCGGGTGCTGAACAACGCCCCCAACGTCAGTCCGGAAACGAGGCAAAAGGTGCTTTCGGCGATCGAGCAGCTGCAGTACACCCCCAATCTGATCGCCCGCAGCCTTGTGACCCGGTCGACCAAAACGATCGCGCTGATCTCCGGCACGCTCCGCAACGGCTTTTTCGTGGAAACGACTGACGCCATCGTCAACTACGCCACCGCGCGGGGATACCAGACCATGGTCTACTTCAGGGAAGACGGGCTGGACGAAGTGTTCGACCTCGTGCTCGGAAGCAAGGTGGACGGGCTGCTGCTGGCGACCATCGAACTGGACGATCCCCTCTGGGAAAAAATCGACCGCTCCCGGATTCCATGCGTCTTCTTTAACCGAAAGCCGCGCGAAGGCGGCAACTACGTCATTTTCGACAACCGGCTCGCCGCCGAGCTGGTCGCCAACCATTTGCTGGAGCTCGGGCATGAGCGGATCGCCTTTTTGTGCGGGAACACCAACGTTTCCACGTTTCACGACCGCAAGGCCGGATTCGAAAAGGCGATGGAAGCCGCCGGCGTGAAGGTCGACCCGGCGCTGGTGCACGTGTTCGATCCGAAAATCCCGGGGGAGGTGGAAAAATACGCCCGCAAGCTGATGCATATGGCCCATCCGCCTTCCGCCATTTTTTGTTCGACGGACATGATCGCCTTGCTGTGCATGGACGCCGTCATGGCCATGGGCTACCGGATTCCCGAAGACGTGAGCGTCGCCGGCATCGACAACATCTCCATCTCCGCGCACCAGGCCATTCAGCTCACCAGCGCGGGACACGCCAAATTCAATCTCGGGGAGCTTGCGGTCGAGTATCTCATCGAGATGATCGAGCAAGAAGAAAAACCGACGGAATGGAAGCAGATCACGCTCAAGCCGGAACTGTTCGTGCGAAGGACGACGGCGCGAAAAGGCGCGCGGTAACGCGCGGCAAGCCGGCGGGTCGGTCGGGACGAAAGGTTGGGCAAATGACGGAAATGGCGATTTACTTTTGTGAATACGTATTCACTTTAAATCAACGGGAGGAATCCGCATGATCCGGCATCGGTTGTTTATCGATGGAGAATGGCAAGAGGCCGAATCGGGCCAGTGGTATGACATCGTCAACCCCGCCACCGGAGAAACGGCCGCGGTTGCGCCATACGGGGACGAACGCGACGCGGAAAAGGCGGCGGACGCCGCGCACCGGGCGTTTGCCGATTGGGCCAAAACGCCCGCGCCCGTCCGGGCCGATATCCTGATGCGCATCTACAGGGGCATGCTGGACCGCGCCGAAGACATCGCCCGCGCCATCACGGCGGAAATGGGCAAACCGATCCGCGAGGCGCGCGGAGAAGTGGGCATCGCCGCCGAGTACGTCCGCTGGAACGCGGAAGAAGCGAGGCGCATTTACGGCTATACCATTCCGTCCCAAGTCCCGCACAAGCGCCTGCACACGCTGCGCCAGCCGGTGGGACCGGTGGCCGCGATCACGCCGTGGAATTTCCCCATCTCCATGGTGACGCGAAAGGTCGCGCCGGCGCTCGCCGCCGGATGCACCGTGGTGTTCAAGCCGGCCAGCCAATCCCCGGGAGCCGCGGCGATTTTCTTCCAGATCGCCGCGGAAGCCGGGCTTCCGCCCGGCGTGCTCAACCTGGTGACCGGCAGCGCGTCCCGCATCACCGGACAATGGCTGGCCGACCGCCGCATCCGCAAGATCACCTTCACAGGCTCCACCGAAATCGGAAAGCAGCTGGCCCGCGGCGCCGCGGATCAAATGAAGCGGGTTTCCATGGAGCTGGGCGGACACGCGCCGTTCATCGTGTTTGAAGACGCCGACCTGGATCTGGCCGTCGAAGGGGCGATCGCGAGCAAGTTCCGCAACAACGGCCAAACCTGCATCTGCGCCAACCGCATCTACGTGCAGAAAAGCGTCAAGGAAGCCTTTGTGCAAAAGCTGAAAGCCCGCGTGGAAGCGCTCCGGATCGGCGACGGCATGGACGAGGCCGTGGACCTGGGGCCGCTGGTCGATCAGGCCGCCGTGCGCAAAGTCGAGGAACACGTCCGGGACGCCGTCGCCAAAGGGGCCCGGGTGGTGACGGGCGGGCGCCGGCTGGACGAACCTCCCTTTGCCAAAGGCTGCTTCTATGCGCCCACCGTTTTGGACGAGGCGGACGAAACCATGTTGATCTCCCGCGAGGAAACGTTCGGTCCGGTCGCGCCGGTCTACGCGTTCGAGACGGAAGAAGAAGTGATCCGGCGCGCCAACGACACGGTGTACGGCCTGGCCGCGTACTTTTACACCAATGACCTGTCCAGGGCGGCCCGTGTTTCGGAAGCGCTGGAGTACGGCATGGTCGGCGTGAACGATCCGGTGATGACCACCGTCCAGGGGCCGTTTGGCGGCGTCAAGGAAAGCGGCGTGGGACGCGAAGGGGGCCCGGACAGCCTGCACGATTTTCTGGAAACGAAGTTTGTGTCCACCGTCATCCGGATTTGAAACATTTAAAAAGTTAATAAATAACCCCGCCTCTTTCGGGCGGCCTCGGATTTCGCCGCAAAAAAGCGCGTTTCGAAGCCGCCGGATCGTGGCGGGTTTTTTCCGCCTGCGGTCGCTTCACCCGTCCGTCTGACGGCTGACCAGACTGCTGTGTCTTCAAGATGAACACGCGGTCCGGACCGCGGTAAAATGCTCAGTCCGGCATCGTGAAGCAAGTCCGGACCCCGCCGCGGTTTCCCTTCCCCGCGCCGATGCGATCATATGAGCCCAATCGAGTAGAAGGGGGCGGCTAGCCCCCGTCCTCTCACACACCACACCACCTGGCATGCGGGTCCGCACCAGGCGGTTCCGAAGAGTTAACGAAATGCCAAGTAACATTCAAGCATGCTGACCAGCCCTTGCGCCTGAAAATATCGGGTGTCAAGGGCGTTGTTCAGGTTGCGGGACATCTCCCATGGCCCCCGGCGTGAGTTCGCCATCATATGGACGAAGTGTTCCGGTACCCCCAGCGCCCGCAGTTCACGGTAGCGCGTCCGTA
>LZRV01000011.1 GCA_002159065.1 Paenibacillaceae bacterium ZCTH02-B3
CCGGCAAATCCGGTCGATGTCCCGTTCTTCGAACACCTTGAAGCCGATGCCGCCCAGGCTGATGTTTTCGGCCGTGATGCTGACCGGGCTTTCATCCGGCCCGCTCCCGGCGGCGTGCACGAAACCGGGAACCGCGATATGGACGCGCGGATGCTGGCGCACTTCACCGAAACGGCTGGCCAGCTGCGGCGAACCGAGCACGACGATGCTGCCTTCCCCGACGGCAATCACCGTCGACCGGAACACGAGCAGCCCAACGGGGGAATAGACGGAGATTTTCACGGCTTCCTTCAGCGAGAAGCGTTCGTATTCCGGGAGCTCCACCTCGATCAGGTCGCCTTCCGCATACGTCGTGACCCCGGTCGTCACGTAATCCCCGGTTTCCACGACGGTCCGGCAATACAGCAGCACATCCGGATACCGGGCGCCGATCTTGTTGATCATCGGCATCCAGCCTCCGGTTTTCCGCCGGTTCCCCGCGCCGGGGAACGCTCCGTCCATCCGCCGTCCGGACGAGTCGGGTGGCGCCGTGCGTATTCTCCTGGCCGCAACTCGTTTTTGTGGACGTTCACTCGATCATCCTCCATTTCCCCGTTCGGGCCGGCTTTGCGAAACATATGTATCAATAATATAGCAAATTTGCCACCCGAATTGAATAGACGGGCAGGAACGGCCGGTCCGCCGGGCGAAATCCATATTGCACGACAAGCGCGGGACAAGGAGGGGTGCCGCCGTGGCCAGAAGCGTCCAATGGATCCGTTTCGCGATGGACATCGTCCGCCGCTTCCGGGAAGACGAAGTGCCGGCCCTCGGCGCGCAAATGACATTCTACCTGGTCCTGTCCCTGTTCCCGTTTCTCATCTTTCTGCTGACCCTGGTGTCCTACACCCCCATCCGGGCGGAACAGATCACCGCCCATCTGGTCATGGTGATGCCGGACAGCGCGGAGGCGATCGTTCTCGGCATTTACCGCGACGTGATGGCCGAATCAAACCCGACCCTGCTGTCCTTCGGCATGATCGGCAGCGTCTGGGCGGCCAGCCGGGGCATGCTGGCGCTCATCCGAACCCTCAACAAGGCGTACGGCGAGAAAGAAAAGCGCCCGTACCTCGTCGTCCGTTTCCTCGCCCTCGTCTATACGGTCTGTTTTGCCGTCGCCCTTCTTGTCGCCTTCGCGCTTCTCGTGTTCGGGGGACGGATCGGCGACTGGCTGAACGCGCAGCGCGGACTTGCGGACTGGCAGCCGCTGTGGGCCCTGCTCAAAAACGCGCTGTCGCTCGTTGTCATCTGTTCGCTTTTCTGCCTCGTCTACCTGGGAGCGCCCGCCCGCCGCGTCCGGCTGCGGGAAGCGCTGCCGGGCGCCGTGTTCGCCGCGTCCGGCTGGGTGACGGTCTCCTTCCTTTTCTCGCTGTATGTCAACCAGTTCGCCAATCTCACCCGCACCTACGGAAGCCTCGGCGGCATTATCGCGCTGCTTTTGTGGCTGTACCTGAGCAGCATCATGCTGCTTCTCGGCGGCGAGATCAACGCGGCCCTGGCCGGCCGGAGCCGGAAGCCGGCCGGCGGCTCTTCCTTCGGTTCTACAGGGAGCTGATGATCGTCACGTTCAGTTCCTTGCGCAGATCGATCTCATAGGGCGCGCCCACCGCCCGGCCGTCCGCTTCCCGCAGGATGCGCACCGTCGGCCGCTGCACGCTGCCCGGATGGTTGGCGGAGACGACGCCGATTTGCCCGGTGTTCAGCATGACGGTGGTGGAAACCGGGTAGATGCAAATGTGCCGACAAAACAGCCGGACGAGTTCGATGTCGAACTGGGCGTTGCCGCTCGCGAACAGATACTCGATGGCTTCGCTCGGCTTGTGCCGGTTCCGGTACGGCCGGACCGACGTCAGCGCGTCGTACACGTCGGCGATGGCCACGATCTGCGCGTATTCGTGGATCTCCCCGCCCTTGAGCCCGCGCGGGTAGCCGAGCCCGTCGAACCGCTCGTGATGCTGCAGGGCGCAATGGGCGGACAACAGGGAAATGTCGAAGCGGGCGCGGAGCAGGTCGAACCCGATTTCCGCATGTCGTTGCATTTCCAGCCGCTCCTCGCAGGAGAGCGGCCCTTTTTTGTCGCGGATGGATGCCGGGACCCGGGTCATGCCGATGTCGAACAGCAGCGCGCCGACGCCCAGCTCTTCCAGCTGCTGCTGGTTGTACCCTTTGGAAAGCCCGATGATGCCGGCCAGGATGGCCACGTTCACCGCATGGTGAAACAGGTAGCCGTCCGTCGTGTGCAGCGTCACCAGGTTGACCATGACGTTGCTCCGCCGGGAAATGTCCCGCAGGATCCGGTTGAACACGTTGCGGAACACGCTGCCGATTTCCCGGTCGGCCGCCCGGCTTTTGATCAGGGTGCCGTCGATGATCTGCGTCATCGCCCGGTGCACCGCCGCCACCGCTTCCTGCCGCGTTTCCTCCGACACGACGTCTTCCGGCACGATGTCGCCGGTCAGATCGTCTTCCACGTACACCCGGTCAATGCCGAGTTCCTTCACCCGCTTGATCAACGGCCAGGTCAGCCGCACGCCGGCGCCCACCAGCACGCCGCCGTTTTCCAGCAGGATCGGCCTGGCCAAAAAATCCCCTTCTTCCGCCGAGTCGATCAGTTTGACGCGCATGCCCTGCGACCTCCTTCGCATCGGAGAGAGAGACCGTCTTCAGGCC
>LZRV01000012.1 GCA_002159065.1 Paenibacillaceae bacterium ZCTH02-B3
GGCGCGTCTCGTCCGCGGAGCTGGCGGCGCCGAAGTTCCAGTAATCCGTCCAGTCGCCCGGTACGACCGGCACCTGATCCGCGGGGAGCTCGCGCAGTTTGTCGAGCAGCATTTCCGGCGTGAACAGGCGGATGCGCGGCCCGCGTCCTTCCGCGTTCCAGCGGCGGATCATGCCGAGCAGTTCCTGATCCGGCGGCGTGTTGTCGAGCATCGGGACGTTGGTGGCCGACAAATAAATGAACGGGTACGGATACCCCCGGCTTTCCAGCCGGGCGATGTACCGGTCGATGCCGGCCTTCATCTTCTCCATGCTGTTTTCCCAAAGCTCGCCGATCTGGGTAAAGAGCGAGTAATGTTCGCCGTGGAAGGTCAGAAGCTGCCTGCGGTCCGGCATTTCCCAGCGGAACACGCCCGGCCTGGACAGCGGAATGCCCCCGAAATGGATGTTGATGCCGGTCGTGTACAGCTCGATGCCCGCGTCAAGCAGAATCTGCCCGAACGTCCACGGCTGGCCGTTGATATCGTGGTTGATGGCCGTGCGGATCGGCACGCCGAACCGTTCGCGCAGGATTTTGACCGGGTAGAGCGCGCGCGCCATCTCTTCCGCGGTGCACAGCGGTGTGCTGTGCATGAGCGACGCCGTCAGGCAAATTTGCCCGCTGCGCACGCAGGCGGCAAACCGCTCCACCTGCCGGTCGTCGGCCGTCTCCAGCCATTTCAGCACGGGAGCCGTCGCTTCGCACGTCCAGTAAAACCGCTCTTCAGGCGGGTCGCCGGCGGTTTGCTCGCACAAATCGATCGCCTGGTCGATGTAGGTCTTTTGCAACTCCCACAAAACGGGTTGTGTATGGGTGTAGCCGACATCCAGGTGGCTGTGGTGGTAGATCCAGATTTCCTTGATGGTGGACATGTGGTTCGCCTCGTTTCGGTTCGCGTGATGGCTTGCACATATGGCGGCGCATCAGGATTTGGCCGCGTTTCGATACAGCTTGAGCAACTGCGACACGCCCACAAAGGTGCTGATCGACGTTTCGTCCGACACTTCCAGCGCGACGGAGAATTCCCGCAGCGCTTCCCGGGTGCTATCCAGAAACAGGTGCTGGCTCTTGGCGATCTGGCCGCCGATCACGACCGCTTCCGGTTGAAACGAGCGGACAAACGGAACGAGCATCTCCCCGATCATGGTGCCGAACTGCCGGAAAATGCCGATGGCGGTCGCGTCGCCGCCCGTCGCCATCTCGGCCAGTTGCTTGACGTCCAGGTTGGCGGTGTCGAGGCCCGCCTGCTTCATCAGGCGGAGAATGCCGCGCTTGGAAATGTAGTCGTCCACAATCGATTCGCGAAACGGCTGGTTGTACACCCATCCGTTCGGAGGCACATCGGGCCGGTCCTTGACCAGCGCGCCGTTTTCCAGGAAGGCGGAACCGGCGCCGGTGCCGATGGTGATGCAAATCGCCTTTCGGTACCGCCCGGCTTTTCCCGCCGCATATTCGCCCAACGCAAACAGATTGGCGTCGTTCTCGAACACGATGCAGAAATCGGGCGTCCGCTTGTGCCTGAAAAAGCTCTCGTCCCGGATCCGGCGGGTCAGTTCGTCCCGCAAGTTCACGCCGTACAGGCTCTCGAACTTGTCGACCCCTTTGATGTAACAGATGCCTCGCTCGTAATCGAAAGGCCCGGGAAAAGCAAAGCCGATGCCGTCGATGCGAAAATGCCGGTCCATGATCCGGTTCGTCTGATCCCTGATCATGGCGGCGAAGTGACCGAGAATCACTTCCTTCGATTCCTTTGATCGGGCGGGATAGATCATGTACGTATCCGGAACCATCTGTCCGCGTTCGTTCAGGACCGCCGTCTTGATGAACAAACCGCCCACATCAAAGACGATGGTGTATCGATTCATGTTTGCAACTCCTATCCAATTCGGTTGGTCAGACGGGGCCGGAATCGCACGCTCTCACGAAATCTGCCGGATCCGGACGAATCTCGGACGGTAAATGCCCGCATGTGCCATATGCGCATCCATGCTCGTGGTGTTGACGTTGTAGCTGACCAGCAGTTCGCCGGCGGGCGACAGGTGCGGATGGCCCTTGGCGTTGTAAGCGTAAATGCCCTTGCCTTCTTCAGGTTCCGAACAGTAATGGAGCGGCACGCACGGGCCGAACGGGCCGACCGGGCTGTCGCCCCAATAGACGGCAACACAGTTGCCGGTTATGCCTCCCAGTTGGCACACGATGACGTATTTGCCGTGCAGGAATCCCCCGACCATGGGCGATACGCTGAGTTCGCAGGAAACGTCGGGAACGATCGGCGCGCAGTCTTCTTTCCGCTCCGTCCATTCGCGGCCGTTCCAGTACCTCCAGCATTCGATCCGCCCGAGATCGCCGGCGGGCACGCGGGCGGCCACCAGCTTCGTTCCGCCGTCCTGCTGCAGGCCGTAGATGTACACATACCCGTCCGGATCGGGAACGCCGGCCTCTTCCGTATTCGGCATGATGGCGGCGCCGAAGTAGGTCGTATGGCCGCCGGCCGACCGGAAATACAGCGGCGTGTCCTGCTGAACCTGGCGTTCCAGCTCCGGGCCGTCCGGACCCATCGGAGCGGCCACGTGGGCGACGCCGTGCACGGTGAACTGGAACCCTTCCGGCCCGTCCGGATTGGGGCCGATGATCAGCGGGAAACAATGGAACCAGCCGCCGACCGAAGC
>LZRV01000013.1 GCA_002159065.1 Paenibacillaceae bacterium ZCTH02-B3
GGACAAATCATCGGAGACTTCACCGGGCAACAGTCGGCAATCGAAGACGTTTCGGCCGCCCGCCGTGCGGCTTTCCGGAAAAATGCTCACCAACCCCCTCCGGTCCGTGGGCGCGAAGCTGTTTGTTTCCTTTTTCCTGACCATCGTGGTGCTGGTGCTCGCCGTCGGACTGATTTCGTATTCCACCGCCTCGACGATCATCCAGGAGAAAGTGTCAGACAGCTTCCAGACCGCCATCGTGCAGGCCGGACAAAAACTCGGCATCCGTCTCGAGCAGTATGAACAGAAAACGCTGGATTTTCTCGTCGACCAGCAGCTGACTCAGCTGATGAAAAACGTGCTGGACGGCAGCCTGACCGATTTCGAACGGTACGAGTCCCAGCGAACGCTGCAGCAAAGCATCAACGGCATGGCCATCACCGATCCGAATATCAAAGGGCTGCATCTGGCGCTCATGAACGGCACGATCCTCACGTCGAGCGCGATGGCCACGAGCAATCTGAATCTGGAGGAACTGGAGTGGTACCGGATCGCCTCGGAAAGCACGGGACAGGCCATCTGGCTGCCGACGGTACGGGGCGGCCTGTTCGACACGAGCAACAACGTTGACAGCTTCGGCATCACCCGACGGATCACCGACGTGTCCACCGGCGCGGTGATGGGCGTGCTGCTGATCGAATTGAAACAATCGGCCATCGAGGATGCGCTGAGCGGCCTTGTCGACGAAAAGACCGGCAGCCATATCGCCGTTTTGGCCGACAACGGCCAGTACGTGTTCAACGACGTGAACGAGCTGGTGCAGCAGATGTCCACCATCGAGTTTGGCGATCGTTCGGACACCGGTTTGGACCAGAACGGCGTGGAAGCCCTGATTGCCAGAACGACCGTGTCGCCGTCGGGCTGGACGCTGGTCGGCACCTACCCCGTTGACGTGCTGGTGTCGGAAGCCCGGCGCATTCTGAAAACGACCTACGTGACGAGCCTGGTGGCCGCCCTGCTCGCCATTTTGCTCAGCATTTTCCTGGTGCGCATGATCTCCGGCCCCCTCGGCACGCTCCGGAAGCTGATGAAGGAAGGGGAGCAGGGCAACCTGCTGGTGCGCACCCGGTTCAAAAACCGGGACGAATTCGGCGAGCTGGGCATCAGTTTCAACGAAATGATGGAGAAAATCACCCAGCTCGTCAAGCAGACGAACGAATCCGCGCAGAAAGTGCTGGAGAACGCCAACGAGCTGTTGGAAGCTTCGCGCAAGACGGCGCTGTCGGCCAAAGAGATTTCCGTCGCCACCGTGGAAATCGCCAACGGCGCCTCCACGCTGGCCATGGAAGCGGAGCGGGGCAATGACCTGACCATACATATCGGCCAGCAGATGAAAGGCGTCGTGGAAGCCAACCTGCAAATGGGCGCGTCCGCCCAGGAAGTGCGGGCGGTCAGCGACCAGGGCATCTCCTACATGAACGAACTGATGACGAAAACGAGCCAGACGGAAGAAAAAACCCGCCAGATGGTGGAGAAGGTCGACCGCCTGAAGGAAAGCACCAGCTCCATCCGGAAAATTCTCGACGTGCTCAACAACGTCACCAAACAGACGAACATTTTGTCCCTGAACGCCACCATCGAGGCGGCGCGGGCCGGCGCGGCGGGCAAAGGCTTCATGGTCGTGGCCGACGAAATCCGCCAGCTGGCCGACCAGTCCCGCCAGTCGATCGACGTGGTGGCGCAGATCACGGAATCGATCCAGTCGGAAATCGACGAAACGGTCAACGTGCTGCAGGAAGCGTATCCGCTGTTCCAGGAACAGATCGCGTCCGTGAAGGAAGTCAACAAAATTTTCCAGGACGTGCAGGGCAAAATGGTGGAATTCATCCGCAAGCTGGACGAGGTGACGGACTCGATCCAGCAGCTGGAGCAGTCCCAGCAGACGCTGTCCGAGGCCATCAGCAACGTCAGCGCCGTTTCGCAGCAATCGTCGGCCACGTCGGAAGAAGTGGCCTCCCTCAGCAGCGAGCAGCTCAGCATCAGCGAAGGGCTCGTGGCGATGGCCGAAGGCCTCGAGGCCGTTTCCAACAATCTGAAAGAAACGCTGTCCAAGTTCAAGGTGTGACAAGCGAAGCGAAAAAAAAGCGATACGGCCTGTTTTCCCGCGAGGGAAAACGGGTATTTTTTTGCCGCCGATGCCGCATAATGGAACGGATGGGACCAAAATGCGGGATGAAACCGAAGAAAGCCGGAATGAAAAACGGAAGGATGAAAAAAACGGGTCGAGCCAAACAAGTGCGGTGATGAATGGTGCGCGTGCAGCGTTGGGTTGCGCTGGCGGCGGGACTGGCCGTCCTGTTTGCCGGCCTGGTCGCGCGGCTTTTCTGGCTGCAGGTCCGGCCGGCGCTCGTCGCGCCGGAGGGGCAGGCGCTCGTGCGGCAATCCGTGATGCAGCGGCGGACGGCCGTAGTGCTGGATGAAGGGCGCGGTCTGGTCGCCGATCGCCGCGGGCGGCTTTTGGCCGGCATTCCGTCCTTCGGTCTTTTGGTCCGGCCGGCGGACGATGCGTCGGAAGAAGAGGTGCGGGAAGCGGCCCGCCTGATCGGGGAACCGGCCGGGCGGCTGCAATCGGTGCTGGAAAACCTGGAAAGGCCCGACCTGCTGCAC
>LZRV01000014.1 GCA_002159065.1 Paenibacillaceae bacterium ZCTH02-B3
TAAAAGTCGGGCTCAAGGCACCAAGATACAACGACCTCGCTTCGCCAGCCGCAAGAGTATTATACGGTGGGCAGACGACCATTTTCATCCTCTGATGGTGCCGCGTCAGCGGCATGGAGGTCTAAAAGTCATATTCATCCACGTTGTCCTTTGTAAAATCCAGCGGTTCGCCCATGATCACCATGTCATCCTTTACGCGAATGTTGCCGACTTTGGGAACCCTTTGGCCGTCGTACGGCATGTTGCCGAGGAGCAGCTCCCTGGCCATGTACACCGTGAGATACCCCAGCTTCTTGGGACTCCACAGGGTGACGATCTGGGCCGCCCCTTCCTTCAGATACTCCCGCATCAGGTTCGGGGTGGAAACGCCGACGACCTTGACCTGCCCGGTCTTGCCCAGCTCCTTCACCGCCCGGGCCGCGCCCGGCGGACTGATCGATCCGATGCCGATGATGCCGTCCAGATCCGGATGGCGGATGAGCAGTTCTTTGGCCAGCATATACACCCTTTCCATGTCCTCGCCGTTGGCCACGATGTCGACCAGCTTCATGTTGGGGTAATATTCCTGCTGCTGGACTTTGATCCAGTGGACCCATTCGTTCAGGTTCGCCGCCGTGTTCGATCCGGTCAGAATCGCGAATTCTCCGCGTTCTTCCAGAAGTGATGCGAGAAGATCCATCTGCCGGCGTCCGAGGGTTTCCCCGTCGACCTGGTTGACGAACAGGGTGCGCGCCTCCGGCACCGTGTCCGAATCCCAGGTCATGACGAGGATGCCCTTTTCCCGCGCCTCCCGCAGGACGGGCAGGAGGGCGACGGGATCGTTGGCCGCCACGGCGATGGCGTGCACCCCCTGGTCGATCAGGGCCCGGATGGTCGCCTCCTGGTGCGGGCCGTCCGCCACCTCCGGTCCGGTGGAAATGAGCTCCACGCCCAGATCCGCCGCGGCCTCCCGGGCGCCGTCCTCCGCCACCTGGAAGTAGTGGATGGTGGCGATTTTGGATACCAGGGCCACCTTGAACCTTTGCGTCTCCGCCGCCGGATCGGTCTGTTCTTCGGATTTGGCCTTTACTTCATGGATCACCTTGAACGGGGTGCCGCCGGATGCGCTGCAACCGCTTGCAATAAGGAACGTCGCCAGCGGCAACAGCCACAGGAACCGTCCCGGCCTTCGTCCGGTTCGTCTTCGTCCGATTCGCCCCCCCAAGCCCGCTCGCACCGTCACTCCTCCTTTCGCCGTTTCCGATTCCGCGCCAAGACAAACAAACCGGCCTTCCAACGCCGGCATGCTGCGGCATCCGTTCGGCTTCGGGCGTCGGCAGGTCGGCAAATATTCCCGGATTTGCAACGGCAAGCGGCCCGCATAGACGCGGACCGCGGGATGCTTCATGGACAACGCTGGTTCCGCATCTATTGCGTCCTCGGAATAAGAAACGCCCTGTCGCATTTGTCGAAGCCGATGCGGGGATAGTAGTCCACCGCTTCGGGCGCGGACACGAGGATAATGGCGACCTTTTCCCCCAATCGTTCCCTGAGGAGCCGGACAAGCTCCTTTCCGATGCCCTGTTTCTGGTATTCCTTCCGCACGGCGAGATCGGAAAGATAGCAGCAATAGACAAAGTCCGTCAAAGCCCTGGCGATCCCGACCAGCCTCCCGCCGTCCCAGGCGGTGAGGGTCAGATTGGCATGCTCGAGCATCGTGCGGATGCGGCCGAGGTCGTTCACCGGGCGGCGGATGCCGGAGCTTCTGAACACGTCCGCCACGTCTTCCGCGCGGACGTCCGCGTTGATCCGGTAGGATATGGCCACGGAATCTGCCCCTTCGGACGAAAAGAAATTTATTCCCGGGTGCGCTGAAACCGGCCAAAAACGGAAAAATCAGGCTTATTTGAAATGGTACCACGGCGCTCCATCCGCATCAATCCGTTACGTTTTTTTGTCCTCTTTCCGCAGGGAAACCGGATGTTCGAGGTGCCGGAATCTGTCGTCCATACAGATATTCACCGGCATTCCCCCAACATGGACTTCCCCCGGGCCGCTCCATCGTGTACAATGCTAGAAGTACAAACAACCCGACAAGCGGCCCGGGCGGAAGCGCCCTTGCGCCGCCGGAAAGGAGACCGTATCAACCATGCACTATGTAGCCATTCTCACCATCGTTGACGCGGAATTGAACGCCAAGGTGCGCCCGGCCCATCTCGAGTACATCAACCGGCTGTACAAGGAAAACAAGGTGGTCATGGCCGGCCCGTTCACGGACGGAAAAGGCGGCATGGTCATTTACCGCGCCGAATCCCCCGAGGAAGCCCGGCGCCTCGCCGAGGCCGACCCGGTGGTGGCCGAAGGCGCGCGTACGCTGGAACTGCGCGAATGGAATCCGCTGCAGCTCCCGCTCTCCTGAGCGGAGCTGACAGGCAAAAAAGTTCCGCCCGCCTTCAGGAGCCGGGCGAAAATCGAGTAGGAGGGGGCGGCTAGCCCCCGTCCTCTCACACCACTGGCATGCGGGTCCGCACCAGGCGGTTCCGAAGAGTTAACGAAATGCCAAGTAACATTCAAGCATGCTGACCAGCCCTTGCGCCTGAAAATATCGGGTGTCAAGGGCGTTGTTCAGGTTGCGGGACATCTCCCATGGCCCCCGGCGTGAGTT
>LZRV01000015.1 GCA_002159065.1 Paenibacillaceae bacterium ZCTH02-B3
AGCGCACGCTGTACGCCCACCTGTACATCGGCAACGAGACGATGGTGACGCCCGGCGGCACACCGGTCCGCGTCCGGATGGAATCGGCGCTGCCCTGGGACGGAAAAGCGAGTCTGACCGTTTCGCCCGAATCGCCGGCGCGATTCCGCCTGGCGCTGCGCCTGCCGGGCTGGCTCGCCGGCCGTCCGTCCGTCCGCCTGAACGGCGAAGACGTACGGGACGCCCGGGAGGAAAACGGCTACCTCGTCATGGAGCGCACTTGGCAAAACGGCGACACGGTGGAACTCGTCTTCCCGATGGAGGCGGCATGGATGGAGGCGCATCCGGAAGTGCGCGCCGACCGGGGCAAGGTGGCGCTCGTGCGCGGCCCGCTCGTCTATTGCTTCGAGGAAGCCGACAACGGCCGGCTGCTGGCCGCCCTGTCCGTTTCCCCCGACACGAAGCCCGAGGTGCGGATGGAGGATACGGCGTGGGGACGGATCGCCGTCATCCGGGCCGCCGGCTGGCGGGACGATCCGGAACCGTTCGGCGACGATTTGTACCGGCGGGCCCGGACGGCGAAACGCCCGGTGACCCTGGCGGCCATTCCGTATTACCTGTGGGGCAACCGGGGGGAAGGCGAGATGACGGTCTGGATCCGGTCGGCCGGCTGAAGCGGCTTTCCCGTTTCGGCCGTCACGAGTCGGCCCGGGCAGCGGGAAAAGACGGCGCGGGCAAGAGGCCGGCAGAATTTGCGGTATGGGCTTCAGGCGCCTTCCATGCGCTCGATTTCCCTGCGGACAAGGGGCGCCACTTTCGTGCCGAGCAGCTCGATGGCCCTGAGCACGTCTTTGTGGGGCATCGTGCCGACGTTGATGTGCAGGAAAAACCGGTCGACGCCGAGATTTTTCCGCAGGAGGACGATTTTTTCCGCCACATATTCCGGATCGCCGACATAGAGGGCGCCGCGCGGACTTTTGGCGGCTTCGTAGGTTTCCCGCGTATACGGCGGCCATCCCCGTTCCCGGCCGATGACGTTCATCTGGGCCTGCGTCGGCGCAAAGAACAGTTCGTCCGCCCGTTCCTTCGTGTCGGCGACGAACCCGTGGGAATGGGTGGCGACTTGCAGCCGGGCGGGATCGTGTCCGGCTTTGGCGGCCGCTTCCTTGTACAGGTCCACGAGAGGCTTGAACCGCTCCGGCATGCCGCCGATGATGGCGAAGCAGACCGGCAGCCCGAGCGTGCCGGCCCGGATGGCGGATTCCGGATTGCCGCCGGTGGCGATCCACACCGGAAGGGGGTTTTGCACCGGCCGCGGATAGACGCCCAGGTTGCGGATGGCGGGGCGGTGTTTGCCCGACCAGGTGACACGCTCGGCTTCCCGGATTTTCAAGAGCAGATCCAGCTTTTCCTCGAACAGTTCGTCGTAATCGTGCAGGCTGTACCCGAACAGCGGGAACGATTCGATGAACGACCCGCGCCCGGCCATGATTTCCGCCCGCCCGTCCGACAGGCCGTCCAGGGTGGCAAAATCCTGGAACACCCGGACGGGATCGTCGGAGGACAGGACGGTGACGGCGCTGGTGAGGCGGATCCGTTTCGTGCGGGCAGCGCCCGCCGCCAGCACCACCGCCGGGGCGGAACAGGCGTAATCCGGGCGGTGGTGTTCCCCCACGCCGTACACGTCCAGGCCGACCTCGTCGGCCAGCACCATCTCCTCGATCGCGTTGCGCAGCCGTTCCGCATGGCTGATCCGCCGGCCCGTCACCGGGTCCGGCGTCGCTTCCAGAAATGTGCTGATCCCGATTTCCATCTTTCCGGCGGCGACGGCCATCCATCTCATCTCCTTTTCGTCCTGATGCCAACGAAACCGGTTCGCATCCTCAACGATAGCCCATTTTGCCCGCCGGAGCAACCGTCCGGATCGCGGCCGGCAGGAAAAATCCGACAAAATCGCCTTGCTTTCGATTTGTAAGCGGGTTTCCGGGTGTGATATAGTATGGGTCGGTGCAGGCGGCGTGAATCATCGTGGCGCCGCGCACAGTCACGGACAAACGGGAGGCAACCCATGCAGACGACTCCAGAACCGATGACGGCATCCGGACCCGCGACCTCCGCGCCGACGGAGAAAAAACCGCCCTATGGCAGGCTCGCCGTCCTGATGATCGGGGCGTTTATTTCTTTTTTGAACAATACGTTGCTGAACGTCGCCCTGCCGTCCATCATGGCCGATCTGGCCGTCGGCCCGTCCGTCGTGCAATGGCTGACGACGGGCTTCATGCTCATCAACGGCATCCTCATTCCGGCCACCGCCTTCCTGATCGAAAATTATTCGGTGCGCCGGCTGTTTCTCGTCTCGATGTCGCTGTTTGCCGCGGGAACCGTCCTGGCGGGCAACGCGCCCCTGTTCCCGCAAAGCGCGGCGTTCGCCGTCCTGCTTCTCGGCCGCATGATCCAGGCGTCGGGCAGCGCGATCATGATGCCGCTTCTGATGAACGTCATGCTGGTCAGCTTTCCGGTGGAACGGCGGGGCGCCGCCATGGGCGTGTTCGGCCTCGTTCTCATGTTCGCGCCGGCCGTCGGGCCGACGCTGTCGGGATGGATTTTGCAGTACCACCACTGGAGAATGCTGTTCGACATGCTGGTGCCCTGGCTCTTATAAA
>LZRV01000016.1 GCA_002159065.1 Paenibacillaceae bacterium ZCTH02-B3
AGAGAATGCCCTGCGAGCAGGCGACGGCGAGCGGAAGCAGGAAAAACAGCCAGACGGACGGACCTTCGATCCCTTCGCCGTCCGCACCGGAAAGGCCCGGCGGCCCGCCATGGGCGGCGCCCCGGAAGCCGCGAACGGAAACGGGCGGCCGCCCCGCCGCTTCCGGCGCCCCGCCGGCCGTCCGGTCCGCAGGCGGACGGGGGTTCCGGATGAACAGAAGCGCGCACAGCCCGGTGACGATCAGCACCCAGCCGAGCACCGTGAAAGCGGCGGAAAACCCGATGCGGGCCACAAGCAGCGCGCCCGCCGCCGGCGAGACGACGGAAGCCAGCGTGTGCACCAGCCCGTTGCCGGCCATCAGTTTTCCCTGCAGGATGCGGTCCCGGGTCATGCCGGCGAGAAGCGCCATGCAGGCGGGCGACAGAAACGCCAGCACGAAGCCGCTGACCGAGCGCAGGACGAGCAGCTGCCACGGGTCGGTGACGCGGGATTGCAACAGGAGAATGATCCCGGCGGCGACCAGGCTGGTCACGATGAAGATCCGGCTCCCGTACCGGTCGACGCCGTAACCGGCAATCAGGTTGCCGGGCAGATGGGTCAGGGCGTACAGGCCCATCATCAGGCCGATGAAGCTCGGCGCGGCACCCAGCGAGACGGCAAACGGCGTCAGCACCGGATACTGGGCGTGCAGATCGAAGAACGCGACGAACAGAAACAGATAGAGCCAGACGGCGGTTTTCAACCGGATAGCCCCCCCGCTTTTTGCGAAGTCTTTCTATCACATGTATGTGGACGGGGGAGAAAAAGAACACGGTTCCCGCCGGATGAAAAAAACGGCCGCCGCCCGCGGCGCCGTCGCGGTCCGGGACGTGCACGCTTTTCTTCTGATCCTGTTTCCGGCGGCCGCGGCGCTGCTTCTGGCCGACGGCCTGCTATTGGAAAAATGGCGGCAGGCGCGGCGCTACCGGATCATGCGGGAGCTGGACGCCGTCAGCCGCCATCTGCTGTACACCGGCGGCCACCGCGTCAATCTACACGCCCGGCTCATGCGGTGCCTGCCGTTTACCCGGGTGCTCCGGGCGGACTGGTACCGCCTGACGGCCGAATGGTACCAGGGGGCGGAGGAGGCGCTGCGCCGGTTCCACGAACGGGTCGGCACCGAAGAAGCCCGCGCCTTCGCCGAGACGCTGAACGCGCTGCGGCAATACGAAGACGACCGGTATTACGACCTGCTGCGGGAACGGATCGCCGACAACAAGATGAAGATGGAACTCATGCGGGAAAGCCGGATGGAAACGCTCGGCTATTTTCTGCTCGCCCTGGCCGGCGTGCCCGTCATGTACACGTTCCGGCTGTTCATCCACCCCTGGGTGGCCGAAGGGCGGCGCCTGTTCCAGCTTCTGGAATGAGGATTCATCCGGCAACGGAAAAACATCCGAAACGGGGAGCGTGATGACATGCGCAACATTTTGATCACGGTGATGATGCTCATTGTGGCCGCGCTGCTTTTCTCGGGCATCATCGCCGACGACAAGGACGGGCTTCGCGCCCAGATCGAGCAAAAAGGCGCCGCGGCCCGCGACATGATCCGCAGCCTGGAGGTGGAGTGAGCGTGCGCAAGCTGATGGTGGCGGCCATGATGGTCATGGTTTTGCTGCTGCTGTACGAAGCCGCCTGGGGAGGGGAGGCGGGGATCGGCCGGTCCCTGGAAAACCGGGCGCAGCGCGCCGGAACGGACATCGGCTTGATCGATCCGTAGACAGTCATGAAGCAGATTCTGGTCTTCATCCTGTTTTCGTCCATCCTGTGCTGGATGATGTTTGCGCCGGTCTACCGGCACGTCGCCATCCTGCGCCAGGCCCTGCTGCAGAAGGAAGCCGACTATCTGCTCGAGGTGGGTGCGAGCGGCCGTTACGGGTACATTGACGCGAACATGATCGACGAGTCGCGCCGCAGGCTGGAAAGCCGGGGATTCGATCCGGCGCTCCTCGAGTACGACGTCGGCGCGACCGACGGGACGGATGCGGCGAATCCCGAAAGACCGGTGCCGCGGGGGACCGGCATCCGGCTTGTCATTTCCTATCCGTACGGGAATCTGTTTGTCCTGGACCGGCTCATCGGCCTCGAACCGGTGCCCGGCGAAGCCCGGATGAGCGCCGGGGGCGTGAAGATGAGCGAATATGTGCCGGGCATGTGAGGGAGCGGAATGGGCAAATTTCTGCTGTTTGTTTTGCTGCTTGTGTTCCATATGCGCCTGATGGCGCTGCAGCTGGACGAGGAGCGGGCGATGCATCTGGTGTTCGAACTGAAGCACGCGGTCAACCGGGCGGTCCACGCCGCCGCGCAGCAGACGGATCCGCATCTTCTGTCCATGGGCATTCGCGCCATCGATGAAGCGCGGGCCGAAGCCGTGTTTCACGAATACCTCCAGGCGAACCTGCATCTGGACGGGACGGGCCGGCCGGCGCCGGGCAGCCCGCTGCGGGAGCCGGTGGACGTCGTCGCGTTCGACGTCATCAACGCGGACCGGTCTTTTCCTTGCCGCTACAGGAACGAAGAGCATCAACTGGACGTGACGTTTTACGGTCCGGGCGTCGTGGCCGTCATCCGCGCGGAATACCCCCGCACGTACCGCTTCAT
>LZRV01000017.1 GCA_002159065.1 Paenibacillaceae bacterium ZCTH02-B3
CAATGACGTTGTGCCGTATTCGTTGAACGTCAAGCTGGTGGCGTCCATCTCCATTTGCCGGCTTGCGTGATGATTCAGTTTATGGAGCTCTCCGCTTGCGCTGTGCGTTCTCCAGCCCTGGCCGATTTGCCCCGAATGCGTGATATAAAATCCCTGGCTGGAGTTTTCGGTTTTGATGAGCAAACGATACCCGAAATCGCTCACTTCGCCCGTTTCCAGATCCACGGTGCTGTGGTTCTCGGTAACGCTCGGATACATGCACCCACTGCATGCGTTTCTGGTAAAGGTGCGGACATAGGCTTTGTTGGCGGCCGGGTTGATGGCCAGCAAAGGATTGGATTCGATGTTCATGTCATACATCCCGGTCTGTGGACGGTAGAGCTCATTGCCGGGCAGTTTTGCCACCAGACCGAGCGTATGATCCCGATTGATTTTCACCAAATGCGGCCCTTGCGGGAAATCGGGGTTCAGCTCCACGTCATACCAGCCGGCGGGATTTTTCGTATCTCCGTTTTGATAGCACGCCAATTGCCGGATCGTATAGTCGTTTCCTTCATCATCCTTCCATCTGAGCGCGGGGCTCGCATCGCCAAAATGGCACACGTAACGGGACGGATCCGGCGTGATGATCCGGCCCAGCGCGTTCCGGTAGGTGATCCCGTAGTCAAGCACGACCGGCTGCAGCGGGACGGTGCCGCTTGCCACGATTTTTCCGTTCCGGTCGAATTCGATGTAGCGGTTTTCCGCCGTCCGGTTTCTGACGATCAAGTTTTCGCCGGCGACGAAAATGTCCGGGCTTGAAAACCAATCGCGCGGGCCTTTTTTTGGATCGGCATTCACGTCGAACGAACTGCCCAGATATTCGCCCGTAAAGGCGTCATAGATGCGGACCTCAACGAAAAAGTAATTCGTCCCGCTGTAATCCTTGCGCATGCCGCCCACGACGTGTCGCGTCTTCCCGTCGCTGTCCCTGTCGTAATAGGCATAGGTTCCGCGATAGCCCTCGTAGACTGCATAGATTCTGCTGCCGGAAATCTCGACCCCCGCGAGCGACATGGTTTCCGCGCCGCTGTAGGTACTGGAAGCCCCGGAAAAATCGCCGGCGTCCGCTTTGGTCCGCCATCCGGGATCACGCCGCTGGTCCGCATCCGTGTAACAGGGAACCGTATATTCGGCGTATCGCGGGATTTTGATGATGAAATCGTAGGGATTCGGGTCCAGCCACTCGTACACCAGGCGGACGTTATACCAGCTGCCGTCTCCTGTCGCCTCCACTTTCGACTGCACGCGGGGGATCCTGTTTTTGTTCAGTGCGAAGATATAGGTGACGTCACGGTATGAACCCGAACTGTAATCATATTCCGAAACCTTTTGGTCAAAGTAGATGTATTGCTCATTGGTGCGGACAAGAGACGCAAATTTGGCCGGCGTCAATTTCGCATAGTCTTCACCGGTCGTGAACGGCCTGGAAGAACTGCCCGTTCCGGGCAAGAGAATGGGGCCCGAACGGGACGCGTCCCTGGAGACGAGCGCCCGGTACGGCGAAAGGCTGTTCGGCCCGTAGCCGTTGTCGGACAACAGCGGGAACAGCCGATAACTCTCCGTATAGTTGTTCCCGAAGTACATGGATTTGTTGAAAGCATATTGCCGTTCCATGCCTTTGCCGAGTCCGGCAAGCAACTTGCCGCTTTCGGATGACCACATGTAGGGCCGGTTCTGCAGGCGAACGGTCGAGTTGGTTTCAAAGAGAGTCCAGTTGGCCAAAATGACGTCCGCCGGAATGCCGGTTTGAATGGGCGGCGGTTCGGGAATGTCGTTTCTCCCCTCCACCTCGAACGAGACGCTCGGCGCCAGGTTGACGACGTCGACCACGCGCGTCGTTGTGGCGCTCTTCCCGTAATCCTCGGTGACCGTCAGCCCGATTTCATATTTGCCGACTTTCTGCGGCGTCAGCAGCGCCTTCGTCAGATCGCCGGGGAGCGCCACCCATTCGTCATCCTCGAACCCGTTGTTGTCGGCGTCATAGCGGTACCGGTATGCGGCGGAAACGATCTTGTCGCCGTCCGGGCTGTACGACTTGTTGTACAGGGAATAGGTCTTGCCCCGGATGCCGAGCGGCTCCGCTTCCAGGACGGCCACGGGCGGATCGTCCGGCAAAACGGTCAGCGTGTGAACGGCCGGCGTCAGCGACCGCAGCCCCTGGCTGTCCACCACGTCCAGCGTGATCTTTTCAATTCCGGGCTTGGTGTACACGTTTTTCTTGTTGTCCCAGATGTATTCCACGATCCGGTAGCCCGCCGGGCTGTAGCTTCGGCTGCCGTCGAACGGCTTCGGCAGCGGCCGGTTTTCCTTGACTTCCGCCGGGCCGTCGATGATCGGGATCGGGTTTGGCGGAACGACGTTGATGTATGCGGTGCGCCTCGATTCGCCGCCGAACGGGTCCCGGGCAATGACCGTGACCGAATGGTGGCCGATTTCCGACGCGATCAGATTGTAGTGGGCTTCGTCGTTTCGCCACAGCCCGTATTCCTGCGGCAAAGATCGGATCCAGGCGCTGCTGCTGGATTCAAAAAGCCAGGTGTACGTGATTGGATCTCCGTCGGGATCATACGGCCAAGGAG
>LZRV01000018.1 GCA_002159065.1 Paenibacillaceae bacterium ZCTH02-B3
GCCGTACCCATATCCGCGTCCATACCCGTATCCGTAACCGAAACCGCCGAATTGGCGCACGTCCTTCAGTTCGTCCGGAATTTCCGCCAGGAAACGGGACGGCATGTTGCTGCTGGTTCGCCCGTAGAGCAGCCGCGTGCGGGCGTGGCTAAGATACAGCTTCCGCATGGCGCGCGTGATGCCCACATAGCAGAGGCGCCGTTCTTCCTCCAGCTCCTCCGGCTCCGTCAGCGCCCTGCTGCCCGGGAAAATGCCCTCTTCCATGCCGACGATGAACACCGCCGGAAACTCCAGCCCCTTGGCGCTGTGCAGCGTCATGAGCACGACCGCGTCCTGGGCTTCCTCCCCGTCTTCGAGCGTGTCGATGTCGGCAATCAGCGCCAGGTCCGTCAGGAACGCCAGCAGCGACTTGTCTTCGTTGCGCTTTTCGAATTCCTGCGTCACGGACAGGAGCTCGTCGATGTTTTCCAGCCGGGCCTGGGCTTCCAGCGAACCGTCGCGCCGGAGTTCCTCGCGGTAGCCGGACAGCTCCGCCGCCTGTTCGGTAAGCTCGGTCACCGACAGATATTCCGACATCTGATGCAATTTCATGACCAGATCCCGGAAATCGCCCAGGGCCTTCCGCGCCCGGGGCTGGATGTCCAGCTCCTCCAGTCCGTCGCACAGCAGGCGGAACACGGAGACGCCGCGGGCGGCCGCTTCCGCCGTCACCTTGTCCCATGTCGCCTCGCCAATGCCGCGCCTGGGCACGTTGACGACCCGTTCCATGCTGATGTCGTCGTCCGGATTGGCCGCAAGGCGCAGGTAAGCCAGCATGTCCTTGATTTCCTTGCGGTCGTAGAACCGGATGCCGCCGACAATGCGGTACGGGATCTCGGCTTTGATCAGGATTTCTTCGATCACCCGCGATTGGGCGTTGGTCCGATACAGCACCGCGTGGTCGGCGTACCGCATGCCGCCTTCTTCCACGTTCCGGCGAATCTCGTCGGCGACGAACATTCCTTCCCCGTGTTCGGTGTCCGCTTCGCAGACGACGATGTTGTCTCCGCCGCGCACGTCCGTCCACAGATTTTTCGGCTTCCGGCCGGCGTTGTTGGCGATCACCGCGTTGGCCGCGTCCAGGATGGTCGACGTGGACCGGTAGTTTTGTTCCAGCAGCACCGTTTTCGCTTCGGGGTAGTCTTTTTCAAAATTGAGGATGTTGGTGATGTCCGCGCCCCGCCAGCGGTAGATCGACTGGTCGCTGTCGCCGACCACGCAGAGGCCGCGGTGTTTGGCCGCGAGCAGCTTGCACAGCACATACTGGGCGTGGTTCGTATCCTGGTACTCGTCGACATGAATGTAGCGAAACCGGTGCTGATAATAGTCCAAAACATCCGGCGCTTCCCGGAAAAGCCGGACGGTGAGCATGATGAGGTCGTCGAAATCGAGGGCGTTGTTGCTCTTGAGGCGTTTCTGGTACTGAAGATATACCTTGGCCACGATCGACTGGAAAAAGTCCCCCTGCCGGTCCGCGTACTGTTCGGCCGTGATCAGCTCGTTCTTGGCGGCGCTGATGGCGGCAAGAATCGCCTTGGGTTCGAACCGTTTGGGGTCCAGGTTCAGTTCCTTCATCACATTGCGGACCACGGACAGCTGGTCGGTGGCGTCCAGGATGCCGAAAGACGACCCGTAGCCGATCCGTTCGATGTCTTTGCGCAGGATGCGCACGCACATGGAATGGAACGTGCTCACCCAGATGTCCGCCGCGGCGGGTCCGACCAGCTTCGCCACCCGTTCCTGCATTTCACGGGCGGCCTTGTTGGTGAACGTGATGGCCAGGATGGCCCACGGCGGGGCGATGTTTTTGGCGATGAGATAGGCGATGCGGTACGCGAGCACGCGCGTCTTGCCGCTGCCGGCTCCCGCCAGGACAAGCAGCGGGCCGTCGGTCGTGGTCACCGCTTCCCGCTGGCGGGGATTCAGCTCCTCGAGCATGGCGTCCGGATCCCGCGAATCCGTCCGCGCGCGTTCAAAATACATGCGTATCCGCTCCTTTTCGGAAAAAAATGGGACGAAAAAACCGGCGGTGCAGCCCCGGGGCGCGGCGGATTGTCCGTCAGTCTGCAAACGGCCCGATCCAAGACGCTGCAAACCTCCGGCCCGGGACATCGCCAGCGGTCGTCCGGGGCGCCGCAAACCGTCCGCCCGGGACATCGCAAGAAGCTGGACGGTCCCGACAACTTCAAACCGGCGGTTCGGCGCCCTTGACCGCTTCCACCGTGGCCAAAGCCGCGTCCGGGTCGTCGTACACCGCGTTGCCGACGACCACCGTGTGGGCCGCACGCGCCGCTTCCCGCGCCTGCTGCGGGGAACGGACGCCGCCGCCGTAGAAAAGCCTGGCCTGTTTCAGCATGCCGCGCACGCGTCGCACCAGTTCCATATCGCCGAAAACGCCGCTGTATTCCAGATAAACCACCGGCACCCGCCACAGCCGGTCCGCCAGCTGGCAATAGGCCGCGACCCCGTCGGCATCCAGGCCGGTGTCCGCGTCGGTCACCCGGGCGACGGCGGAATCGCCGTTCAGCACGATATACGCTTCGCCCGCGGTGATGTCCCAGGGCACCAGGCGGCCGAACCGCCTCAGCGCCTCCGCGTGGCGGCCGATCCACCAGTCGCGGTGGCGGGCGTTGAGCACCATCGGAACGAAATAGCCGTCAAAACCGGGCACGGCGAGGGACGGATCGGTGACTTCCAGGGCGCAGGGCACCTCGTACCGGCGCACCCGCGTGAGCAGCTCGACGGTCTTGCCGTATGTCACGCCGCTCGAACCGCCCAGCAGCACCGCATCGGTGCCGGAACGACACACCCGCTCCAGCGTCCGGTCGTCAATGGCGCGGTCCGGATCAAGCTTGAACACATGCCTCCAAGTGCGAAAAAACATGGCGATCCCGCCTGCCTTATGTCCCGTCGCGGATCCCCGCAGGTTCTCAAGCCGAAAGCCGAAAGCCCCAAGCTGCAAGCTCCAAGCCGCAAGCCAAAGCCCCAAGCTGCAAGCTCCAAGCCGCAAGCCAAAGCCGCGGGGCCGCCGGTTCCCTAACCGTCGCTTTCCAGACGCTGCCGCAGGAAGTTCCGGAATTCCTCCGCCAGATCGGGACGCTCCAGCGCGAAATCGACGATCGTCTGCAGGTAGCCGAGCTTTTCCCCCGTGTCGTACCGCTTGCCTTCCACCATGTACGCGTATACCGGCTCCGTTCGCAGAAGCCGGGAGATCGCATCCGTCAGCTGGATTTCGCCTCCCGCTCCGACATCCTGCGTCTCCAGCAGGTCGAAAATCGCCGGGGTGAGGATATACCGCCCGATGATGGCGATGTCGGAAGGAGCACGGTCCGGATCCGGTTTTTCCACCAGTCCGCGCACGGCCACCAGGCGTTCGTCGGCACCCGCAGCTCCCGGATCCCGCGGAGCGGGATCGATGATGCCGTAGCGGCTCACTTCCGCCCGCGGCACCCTGCGGGCCGCCAGCACGCTGGCGCCCACCTTCTCGTACACGTCGATCAGCTGCTTCAACCCGGGCACCGGCGATTGGATAATATCGTCCCCGAGCAGAACGGCGAACGGCTCGTTGCCGATGAACTTGCGGGCGCACCAGACGGCGTGGCCGAGGCCTTTGGGTTCCTTTTGGCGTATGTAGTGGATGTCGGTCAGCTGGGAAGCTTTCCGCACTTCGTCGAGCAGATCCAGTTTTCCTTTTTGCAGCAGGTTCTGCTCCAGCTCGAAATAGCTGTCGAAGTGGTCCTCGATGGCCCGCTTCCCCTTGCCGGTGACGATCAGGATGTCCTCGATGCCGGACGACACCGCTTCTTCCACGATGTATTGGATGGCCGGTTTGTCGATGATCGGCAGCATTTCCTTCGGCATCGCCTTGGTGGCGGGAAGGAAGCGGGTGCCGAGGCCGGCTGCGGGAATGATCGCTTTCCGGATTCGCATGGCCGTCAACATCCCCTCTATGGATTCCGCACAATACGATGATCGCACAACACTATGATACGGAAACTTCCCCGGCTCGTCCAACCTCACCGGTTTCCGGGCGGCCGGAAGGCGTCCCAACAAAAACTCCCCGGAGACCATCTCCGGGGAGTCTTCCCAACGCGTGACGGGCGCCCTGCACACGGCTTGCAACCCGATGCGGGCGTCACCAGCCGCTGATCATCACGTAGTCGGTGTACAGAAACACCAGCAGCGCCACGGCCGCAAATCCGATGGCAAAGCGGTTCTTGCGCGGGCGCTCCATGAGCAGCCGGATAAGCCCGGCGGCGATCAGCAGCGTGAAGATGATCATGAACACGTCAAACGGCTGGAAGTTGCTCGCAGCCGCCTCTGCCAGTAACATGAAGGAACCTCCTTTGTTCGCCCCGCTGACGCGTGCTTCGCTGACGATGGCTTCCTCGATATTTTCTATGTTATCCTGCCCGCCCGTTTCTGACAAGACCGGACCCCGTTCATGTAACAAGTTTGTCACAAGCGGCGATCCGTGTTGCATGCGCGGCGGGTTGGCGAGCGGATCGGATGGACAGACTGGAAACAAAAAGAAAAAAGAAACGGCAGGCGAAAAACGCAACGCGCAAGGAGGCGAGATCGCGGCATGATCGGTTCCGCACGTCATCTGTACAGGATCCCGGTGTTGTGCCTGGTCTTCTGGCTGACGGCCGACTCCGTCGCACCGCATGGCTTTCCGGCAGCCGCCGGCGCATCCGGAGCCGAGATCCCCGCAACGCCGACCGGAACGGACGAAGAAGCGGGCGCCAATGCGTCCGGAACTGCGATCCCCGCAGCGGTGGCCGGCGCGATTGAAGGCAACATCCCGGAACGTTCCGGCGAAAGTTCCCTGTCCCGCACGTTGCGCGCGCTGGAAGAACAGGTCGAGGCCCTGAACCGTGAACAACGGCGGCTGCTGCTGCGGATTGGCGAGCTGCGGAGGGAAAACCGGGAGGCGGCGCGCAGGCTGACCTTCAGGCGGCTTGAAAAGGTGCTGTCCCGGGCGAAGCCGGCGCTGGAGGAAATCCGGTCGGCCCGGCGGGAATGGCAAAAACTGAACAGGAAGCAACAGGCCGCAGCCGGCCGGTTCCGGCGCCACCGCCGGAATTCCGACTGGAAAGCGGCCCTGGACGATCTGTCGGCCATCGTGCGATACGGCGAGCAAGCGGTGGAGCAGCTGGAACGCGAGCTCCGCGGAGAACTGAAACTGATGGAGCTGTTGCGCCAGGGAGGCTCGCCGTGACCGCACCCGCCGCGCCGGAACACCTTCTGGCCGGCCGTTACAAGTCCATGTCGCCGCGGTAGGCGCATTCGATGATGCGGCGTATGTCGTGCGCCGCGGTCAGCCGCGGGTTGACCAGCACATTCCCGCTGCGCATGGAGTCCTCCACCATCTTGTCCAGCCTGGCCAAGTCCACGCCCAGCTCCCGGATGGTATCCGGAATGCCCAGGCGCCGGTTCATTTCGCGGACGGCCCGCACGGCCAGATGCGCCGCCTCGGCGGGCGCGAGGCCGGCGGTCCCGCAACCCAGCGCTTCCGCAATTTCTGCCATGCGTTCCGGACAGGCGGGCAAGTTAAACTTCATCACATAGGGAAGCAGAACGGCGTTGGCGATGCCGTGCGGAATGTCGAATATGCCGCCCAGCGTGTGGGAAATGGCGTGCACATTGCCAAGGCGGGATTGGGCAAAGGCGGCGCCCGCCATCATGGACGCGACCAGCATCCGTTCCCGGCTGTGCAGGTCGGTGCCGGCAAAGTAGGCGCGGTCGATGTTCCCCGCGATCATCCGCATGGCGGACAGCGCCAGGGCCTGGCTGGCCGGATTGGCCGCTTTGGAAATGTAGGATTCGATGGCATGGGTCAGCGCGTCCATGCCCGTCGCCGCCGTGAGGGCCTGCGGCAGGTTCAGGGTCAGCAGCGGATCCAGGATGGCCAGCCGGGGAAACAGATGCGGGCTGATGACCGCGGCTTTGAATGAGATGGAACGGTTGGTGACGATGGTCGAAGCCGTTACCTCGCTGCCGGTGCCGGCCGTCGTCGGGATGGCGATGCACGGCAGGCCGGGATTCGGAATGCGTCCGACGCCTTCGTAATCCAGGATGTTTCCCCGGTTGCGGGCCATGATGGCGATCCCCTTGCCCGCGTCGATGCTGCTGCCGCCGCCGACCGCCACGACGGCGTCGCATCCCGAGGCCTTCAGGAGTTCCAATCCCTCCATGATCGTCTCCGCCGAGGGATTGGGCTCGACCTTGTCATACACTTCATACCGGATCCCGCTTCCGTCCAGGGAATCCGCTACCGGCTTCAGCAAGCCGGCCCGGATAATCCCGGCGTCCGTCACGACCAGCGCCTTTCGGATCCCGTATTCCACCAGAAATTCGCCCGTCCGTTCGGATAATCCCGCGCCGCATTCCACCCGGGTCGGCAACCAGAATCGGCAGGCCATCGGCTTCACCCGCCCGTCAGACTCGCGTTTTTCAACTCTTTCGGTTCCGCATCGTTGCCCTTGATCCTTTCAATCTCCCGGATCAGACGGGCCGTGGCGTCCTCCATGTGGCTGGCCATGGCCCGCGCGGCGCCTTCGGGGTCGCCGACTTCCACCGCCTTGTAGATCGCATGATGATATTTATAGTAAAAACCGGTGTCCTTCGCCGCTTCAATCACGCATTTGATCCACGTCCTGAGCAGCGACTGGATGTGGACCAGGACGTTCCGCATCACGTTGTTTCTCGCCATTTCCGCGAGCTTGAGGTGAAATTGGATATCCCGTTCGACAAATTCGTCGACATCGTCGGTTTTCATTTCGTCCAGAATCCGCTTGAGCGCCTCGACTTCTTCCGCCGTTCTTCGCCGGGCCGCGAACCGGGCGATGGAAACCTCCAGCTCCCGGCGCATTTCCACGACCTCCATGATTTCGGCGCCGCCCAGAAGCAGACCCCATTCGATGGACCGGGTGAGCAGGGACGAATTCATCCTGCGCAGGTATGTGCCGTCGCCCTGCCGGATTTCCAGGATGCCCAGCACATTGAGGACCTTGAGCGCCTCCCGGATCGCCGACCGCCCCACCCCGAGCGCATCCTGCAGCTGACGTTCGGTGGGGAGCCTGTCTCCCGGTTTGACGCTGCCGGAAAAAATGTAATCCAGCAGCTTTTTGGTCAGTTCCACCACGATGGGATCGCGTTGGATCGGTTCGAATTTGAACTCCTGCTTGGCGGGCATGACGCAAGTCAACCCTCTTTTGATTGATTTTCTTTCAAATGTTTATTAACGAGTTTATTATACCACTAAGTTTCCGGTCACAACGCCGCCCGGTTCCCGCATCCGTTTCCGGGGCTCCTTACGTTCGTTCCCCGTCCCGCAAAAAAGCGGCAGTCTGCCGACTGCCGCCGCACATCCCGGCACATCCGCGGACCGGCGGCGGATATCCCCCGCCCCGCAGTCCGGCCCGCCACCCGGTCTTTCAGGAAACGGAAGACGAAAGCGCCCCCAGCGTGCGGGCCCGGTCCCGTTCGAGAATCGGCTTCAAATAACGGCCCGTGTAAGAGGCGGGATGCACGGCCACCTCTTCCGGCGTGCCGACGGCCACCACCGTGCCGCCGCCGTCGCCGCCTTCCGGCCCCAGGTCGATGATATAGTCCGCCGTCTTGATCACGTCGAGGTTGTGCTCGATCACGATCACCGTGTCGCCCGCGTCCACCAGCCGGTGCAGCACCTCCAGCAGATGGCCGATGTCGTGGGTGTGCAGGCCGGTCGTCGGCTCGTCAAGGATGTACAGCGTCTTGCCGTTGCTGCGCCGGTGCAGCTCCGACGCCAGCTTCACGCGCTGCGCCTCGCCGCCCGACAGCGTCGTCGCCGGCTGGCCCAGTTTCATGTAGCCGAGGCCGACGTCCATCAGCGTCTGGAGCTTCCGGTGGATGCGCGGGATGTTGCGGAAAAATTCCGTGGCGTCCTCCACCGTCATATCCAGCACTTCGGAGATGTTTTTTCCCTTGTACCGGATCTCCAGCGTCTCGCGGTTGTACCGCTTCCCCTTGCATACCTCGCACGGCACGTACACGTCCGGGAGGAAATGCATCTCGATCTTGATGATGCCGTCGCCCTTGCACGCTTCGCAGCGGCCGCCCCGCACGTTGAAGCTGAAGCGTCCCTTCTTGTAGCCGCGCACCCTCGCCTCCGTGGTGGCGGCGAACACGTCGCGGATGTCGTCGAAGACGCCGGTGTACGTGGCCGGGTTGGAACGCGGCGTCCGGCCGATGGGCGACTGGTCGATGTCGATGACCTTTTCCAGATGCTCAATGCCGCGGATTTCCTTGTATTCGCCGGGCTTCACCTTCGCCTTGTGCAACTCCCGGGCCAGGGCCTTGTACAGGATTTCGTTGACCAGGGTCGATTTGCCGCTGCCGGACACCCCGGTCACCGCAACAAAGACGCCCAAGGGAATGCGCACGTCGATGCGCTTCAGGTTGTTTTCGGCGGCGCCGATGATTTCCAGCCAGTTGCCGTTCGGCTTCCTGCGCTCCAGCGGCACCGGGATGAACTTGCGGCCGCTGAGGTAGGCGCCGGTAATGGATTTCTCGTTGGCCATCACTTCCTCCGGCGTGCCTTCCGCCACGACGGTGCCGCCGTGGATGCCCGCGCCGGGGCCGATGTCGATGATCCAGTCGGCCGCCCGCATCGTGTCCTCGTCGTGCTCGACGACGATAAGAGTGTTGCCCAGGTCGCGCATCTGCTGCAGCGTCCGGATCAGCCGGTCGTTGTCCCGCTGGTGCAGCCCGATGCTCGGCTCGTCCAGGATGTACAGCACGCCCATGAGGCTGGAACCGATCT
The DNA here is from genome assembly GCA_002159065.1 of Paenibacillaceae bacterium ZCTH02-B3. Lineage (GTDB taxonomy): Bacteria > Bacillota > Bacilli > Paenibacillales > Paenibacillaceae > ZCTH02-B3. The sequence continues at coordinate 8,846 of LZRV01000018.1, forward strand.
GGGTCGCCAGCCGGATGCGCTGCGCCTCGCCCCCCGACAGCGTGCCCGCGGCGCGCGACAGCGTGAGATACTCCAGCCCGACGTTGACGAGAAAGCCGAGCCGGTTGTTGATTTCCTTCAGGATCAGATTGGCGATGGCCCGTTCCTTCTCCGTCAGCTTCAGATTGGCGAAAAACTTCTGCGCCTCGGCCACGGACAGGGACGTGACCTCCGCGATGCTGCGGCCGCCCACCGTCACCGCGAGGGCTTCCTTTTTCAGCCGGCGCCCCTGGCACACGGTACAGGGCTGCGCGCTCATGAACGATTCGATGAACTCGCGGATGCCTTCGGAAGGCGTCTCCCGGTAGCGCCGCTCCAGATTGCGGACGATGCCCTCAAACGGCACGTAGGCCTCCCGGACATGGCCGAAATCGTTCTCGTAGCGGAAGCGGACCTTCACCCCGCCCGTGCCGTAAAGCAACACGTTCATCTGTTCTTCCGTCAGCTCGGAGACCGGCACGTCGGTGGGAATGCCGTAATGCTTGCACACCGCGTCAAGGAACTGCGGATAGTAGTTGGACGTGCTGCCGGCCCACGCCTCGAAGGCGCCCTGGCTGATCGATTTGCTTCTGTCGGGTACCAAGAGGTCCGGGTCGATGATCATCTTCATCCCGAGACCGTCGCATTCCGGACAGGCCCCGTAGGGGGAGTTGAAGGAAAAAAGCCGCGGCGCCAGTTCCCCGATGGAAAACCCGCAGATCGGACAGGACAGGTTGGCGTTGAACAACAGTTCCTCGTGGTCGATCACGTCGACGATCACCTGGCCGCCCGACAGCTTCAGGGCCGTCTCCAGCGAATCGGCCAGGCGCGCGGCCACGTCTTCCTTGACGACGATCCGGTCGACGACGACCTCGATGGTGTGCTTTTTGTTTTTTTCCAGCTCGATTTTCTCCGACAGGTCGCGGATTTCCCCGTTGACGCGCACGCGGGCGTACCCCTGCTTGCGGATGTCCTGCAAGAGCTTCGCGTGCTCTCCCTTGCGTCCGGACACCAGCGGCGCCAGAATCTGCATCCGCGTCCGCTCCGGATACGAAAGCAGCCGGTCCACCATCTGCTCCACCGTCTGCGCGGCGATTTCCACCCCGTGCTCCGGGCAGTGCGGCTTGCCGATGCGGGCAAAGAGCAGACGCAAATAATCATAGATCTCCGTCACCGTCCCCACGGTGGAACGGGGGTTGCGGCTGGTCGTCTTCTGGTCGATGGAAATGGCCGGCGAAAGGCCCTCGATGGCGTCCACGTCCGGCTTGTCCATCTGGCCAAGGAACTGTCTCGCGTAGGCGGACAGCGACTCCACGTAGCGGCGCTGCCCTTCCGCGTAGATGGTGTCGAACGCCAGCGACGTCTTGCCGGATCCGCTCAGGCCGGTGAGCACGACGAACTTGTCGCGGGGAATGCTGACGTCGATGTTTTTCAGGTTATGGACGCGTGCGCCCTTGATGACGATGTGGGTGTTGGCCAACGGACAAACGCCCCCCTTGATGCCGGAGCGGAATTTGCCATCACTGGAAAATCGAATGCGTGTTCCCGTCCATTATAGCGAATGGCCGCTGGTCATGCAAATGCAACTCATCCGCTCTGAACGTGATTTTCATTTTGTCGTGATCACGCTTTTCTATTCCGCGTCCCTGATGGACACGGAAATTTCCGGTCTGCTCAACGTATCGCAACAGGCGATCACGAAAACGCGCCATTCGGAATTTCACTTTATAGAAGCGAGGAAAGAAACCAGGCCTGGGGCTTCCCAATAAGTTCCAACGAGGTGATGGCAGAAATGTGCAACTGTCAGGAACAAAAAGAACAAAAGACCGTTGCCGTCCCGGTGGAGGAATATGCGGAGCTTCAAGAAAAAGCCCGCATTCTCCGGGAATTGTTCAACCAGCAAATGACGGAACACGAATCATTCCGGAAAGACTCTTCCGTACGGAATGGATGAAACGTCCAGCTGAAGCGTCTCGTCCGGCAATTCGCAGATGACGATGGGCACTTTGCGCACCTCGGTCTTGCGCGGTTCCCCGGAAGGTTCCGCCGATGGAAGATTCTTGCCGTTTCCGGAACTTTTTCGCCCGATCGAAAATCTGAAGCTTCTCGGAACGTTGAAGAGCGTCCTGCCAGGAAAACTCTAATCGACAGTTTCTGCGCGTCCGTTGGAGAAAACAATCCAAATTTTCCGGAGAGGGGGACCGATCCTTTCACGCGGCCGGCAGAAGCACCTTCGCCTTGAACAAGTCGCCGTCGAGTTCCAGTTCGAACGTGCCGCCGTGCAGATCGACGATCGACTTCGCGATCGCCAGGCCCAGCCCGGAGCCTTCGGTGTGCCGCGACGCGTCTCCGCGCTTGAACCGTTCCAGCAGTTCGTCGACATTGTCGCCAAGCTCGTATTTGGTGACATTCTTGAACACGATCTCCGCCCGGCCGCCCTCTCGCCTGAGCGTGATGTAGGCCCGGCTGCCTTCCAGGGAATAGCGGAGCATGTTCGAAATGAGATTGTCGAACACGCGCCACATCTTCTTCCCGTCGACGAAGGCGAAGACCGGTTCTTCCGGGAGTTTCACCCGAAATTCGATTCCCCCGTCCCCCGCCTTCGCGCCGGACTCGGCCAGCGCCTGTTGAATCAGCTGGACGAGATCGAGCCGTTCGCGGCTCAGCTCCACATTGCCGCTCGCCATTTTGGACGCTTCGAACAGGTCGTCGATCAGGACTTTCAGCCGTTTGCTTTTTTGATCGAGGATGTCGATGTAGGACGCCCTCTCCTTCTCCGGCAGTTCCGGACGCTTCAGCAGTTCCACATAGGAGATGATCGACGTGAGCGGCGTGCGAAGATCATGGCTCACGTTCGTGATGAGTTCCGCCTTGAGCCGCTCGCTTTTCGCCTCCTTCGCCCTCGACGCTTCGGCGTCCTGCCGCATCCGGTTCCAGTGGGCCGTCAGTTCCGCCATCACCGATTTTCCGCCGGCCGGAAGATCGCCGACCCGCTTTCCATCCGCGTAATCCCGGGCGGCGGCAAGCAACCGGTTCAGATACCCGGCCTGCTTCAGCGCGAAAAAGACATACAAAACGGCCGCGGGAACGAGCAGCGCCAGGATCGCGGCGGCACTGGCGGACCGATCGACCGCGAAGGCGCACGCCGCAAATCCAAGCCCACAGGCGACGCCGGCAAACAGCAGCACCTGCGCGCCGATCCGCAGGTTCAGGAAGGCGTCGCGGACCAGGAAGACCAGCCGCATGATCAGCGACTTGCGCATTTCGTCCGACGCTTCCCGCTCCTTCAGCGTCCGATACGACCACCAAAACTGCGCGGCGAAAGCCGCCGTCACGACGGCCAGTACCGCCAACCGCCAGAAGTCCTCCGCGGCAGGGAGGGGCGCGTTTTCGTTGTTCACCAGCCTGTCAAAGGCCAGAATCGGTTTCTGGTGCAGGCCGTACGCGAACATTCCCGTAAAGAGGATCAGCGCAAACCGGAGGTCGATCGGAACGTTCCCGTACAGGAATCGCACACCGCGCGCTGCACCGCCGTCCGGCACGCCGACGGTTCGCGCCGACAGTCTTGCGCCGGCGGCCGCGGCCAGCGCCAGCAGCAGCGCGCCCGCGCCCAGCATGACAAACGTATACGCCTGATGCTTCCGGTACTCCCGGTAAAGCGCCAGGAAATTTTCCGACTTCGGCACCCCGATCCATCCCGTGAACTGCTTCGCCGGTTTCCTGGCCGCCGCCTTCGCCACTTCCTCCTTGTAAGGAAGCCCGGGAGACAATCCGTGCGCCGTAAGCCGCTCGTCCCGCCGGTCGGGATACCGGATCAGGAACATCATCTCCTCCGCCGCCTCGGCCCCGCCGCCGGCCGCTTCCGCTTCCCGGTCCAGATTGGTATACACCCGGCCGGTTCCCGTTTCAACGAGATAGTAGGCAAATCGCTCGCGATCCCGGAGGAAATCGGCGCGCAGATTGACCAGGGAATCGAAATACCGGCGCAATTCTTCTTCTTTCTCCAAAGCGATCTCCCGGCGAATTTCCTCGTCGCTCATCTCTTCCCGACCGATCCCGTGAAGCGCCCGGTAGTTCCCGATCTCCGCACGGGTCGGATTGATTTCCCGCATCGCTTCCTCCAGCGTAACCGGCGCCAGCTCGAAGAACCTGAGGAGCGGGATGAACCGCCCCAGTTCCCGCTGGATGCCGCTCGCTTCGATGAAGGGTTTTCCGGAGTACCGGGAAACATCGGTCAGTCCGGCGATCACCCCGTTTGCGCCGATGGTCAGCAAGAGCAGCACCGCTCCCATTGCCAGCCTACTTCTCCATTTTGTACCCAAGTCCCCACACCACCTTCAAGTAGCGAGGATTTTTCGGATCGATCTCGATTTTCTCGCGGATTCTGCGGATGTGGACAGCCACCGTATTCTCGGGGCGGAACCCGGGCTCTTTCCAGACCCGCTCGTAAATCTCGTCGATGGAAAACACGCGCCCCGGATGCGTCATGAGCAGTTCCACGATGCCGTATTCGATGGGCGTCAGCCGGACCGGTTCGCCGTGCAGCCGAACCTCCTTCGCGTCCGGGTCGAGGGTGAGGCCGTTCAGGCGAATCACGCGGCTTCCGCCTTCGTACATGCCAAGCCTCGTGTATCTCCTGAGCCGGGATTTCACCCGCGCGACGAGCTCCACGGGATTGAACGGTTTCGTCACATAATCGTCGGCGCCGATCTGCAGGCCAAGCACCTTGTCCGTATCTTCGCTTTTTGCGCTCAGCATGAGGATCGGAACGTTTTTCTTCTCCCGTATCCGGTGCGTGGCCCCGATGCCGTCCAGCCGCGGCATCATCACGTCCATGATGACGAGATGGACGTCATGCCGCTCGATGAGTTCCAGCGCCGCAAGGCCGTCCTCCGCTTCCAGCACGGACAGGCCTTCGTTGCGGAGATAGATGCCGATCGCCTCGCGGATTTCCTTGTCGTCGTCGACGACCAGCACGGTGTGTTCACGCACGACCGGTTCTCCTTCCTCTTCCGTAATCGGCCGATTACGCTTTCATTATAGGAGATAGGAGGAAATTTTTGCGAAACAGGAGAGAGAAAAATGAAGAATTTCTTAAGAAACCGGCGAAATGCCGAGGAACGGCCCGCCGCCGGCACAGGGACGCCTTTTTCTCCGATTGGAGGAAATGTCAGCCGCCAAAACGAATACAACAGAAGTAAATGCGGTTCCGGCCCAATCGCAAAGGAATGGCTGAAGCGTGCGGAACAAACGGGACGGCGACACATGCGGCCAAAGGCGGGAGCGGGCGTCGATGGGGAGAAAATGGGTGAATTCGCCCACGGTTTACGCGTTGGGCATCTTTGCGATGATGGCGCCCAGCCAGGCGCTCTTGGCGTTTTCCAGCTACTATTACGTGGACAAACTCGGACTCGGCATCGGCCTGTTCGCAATCGCCCGCGCCGTCTACCAGGTCTGGGACGCCGTCAACCAGCCGCTGGCCGGTTACCTGTCGGACCGCACGCGCACCCGCCACGGCCGGCGCAAGCCGTGGATCTGGGCGTCCATTCTTCCGTTCATGCTGACGTTCGTCGCGGTCTTCTCCGTGCCCGAAGGCCTGGACGACCGCCTGATGTTTGCATGGCTGATGGTTTCCATCTTTTTGTTTGAAGCCGTCGCCACCATTTTGTGGGTCAACTACGGCGCGTTGTTTCCCGAACTCTTCCGCGGCGAGCGGCTGCGGGCCCGGGCTTCGGCCGTCCAGCAGGGCTTCCAGATCACGGCGCTCCTGATCGGCTCGGCGCTGACGCCGTTCCTGTACACCCGGCTGGGCTTTGCCGGCATGTCGGTCGTCTACGCCCTGGTGTTCGCCGCGTTCATCCTGCCGTTCATCCTGGGCGTACGGGAAGACCCGGAAGCGAGCCGGGAACCTCCCCTGCCGCTTCTGGCGGCGTTCCGCGAAACCCTGAAGAACCGGGAATTCTGGATTTTCAACATCGCGGGTTCGTTCGCCATGACGGTGAACGGCCTGCTCAGTTCCGTCATCCCGTTTTACGCCAAATACGCCCTGAACATCCCCGATGAGCAGGTGTCGTTCCTGCTCGCCTCGGTGTTCCTTCCGGTCATTCCCTTCGTGGCGGCCTGGTACGGCATCGTCCGCCGGCTGGGCGCCCGCGCGGCCTGGCGGCTGGCCTTCGCGGTCTACGGGCTATCCGTCGTTCCGCTCTGGTTCTGCTCGAATCTGGCCGGGGGCATCGCCGCCGGCATCATCGTCGGATTCGGCCTGGCCGGCATTCTCGTGACGCCCCCGCTCATCGGCAGCCGCATCATCGACCTCGACGCGATCAAAACCGGCCGCCGGCGGGAAGGCATCTACGTCGCCGTGGGCGGATTCATCACCCGCTCCAGCGGGTTCCTTACGGCGGCGGCGTTCTGGATCGTCGGCATGGCCTTCGGCTACGTCAGCGGCGACAACCCGGGGCCGAATCCGGAAATGACCTTCCGGGTGCTGGCCTGCGTCGTTCCGCTCTGCCTGCTCGCGATCTCCTTCGGCGTGTCGCTAATGCTTGGCGACATCTCGGCGGAGGCGAAAGTTCAAAAGGCGGGTTCGGTGTATGGGGAACAGACGGCTGATCCTGAACTGCGATGATTTCGGCCAGTGCGGGGCGGCGAACCGGGCGATCATGCATTTGCTGGAGGAAGGAAAGGTTTCGTCCGCCACGCTGATGCCGCCTGCGCCGGGGTTCCGCGAGGCCGCGGAGTGGTGCCGGAAAAAAGGCGCGACGCGCGTCGGGCTGCATCTCACCCTGACCAGCGAAATCGACGGGCTGCGCTGGTCCGGCCTGACCGGCCATCCTTCCCTGCACGACGAAACCGGGCATCTGCACCGGACGGTGGAAGAGTTCGAGCGGAAAGCGGACGCGAAGGCGGTACGGCTGGAAATCGAGGCGCAGTTTCGCGCGGTGCGGGAAGCGGGGGTGGACATTTCACACGTCGACAACCACATGGGAAGCCTGTACGGACTGGCGACGGGACGGCACTTCGTGCAGACGGTGCTGTGGCAATGCGCCAAACGCGGGCTCCCTTTCCGGCTGCCCCGGAACCTCGATCCGGAAAGCGTCCGGATCAAAGCCGTGGAAGCAGCCAGGCGGAATCAGGCAATGGCGGCGGCGCTGGCGGACACGCTGGGTGTCGGCCTGCCGGACCGGGTGCTCGGCCACTCCCACCTTTCCGAGGAAGGCGAAACATACGACTCGTTCAAGCAGTCGGTCATCCGCGGGCTGTACGCGCTGCCCGACGGAGTGGTCGAGATCTTCATGCATCCGGCGGTTGACGACGGGTTGATGAGAAGGCTCACCACCCATTGGGAGAAAAGGGTGTGGGAATTCCGCCTGCTCCTGGACGGCGACTTCCATTACGCGCTGCGCGACGCGGGGATCGTCCTGTACGACTACCGCCGCCTGCAAGCCGAACGCCGCCGGCCCCGCCTCCGGGCCGCGGCGGCCCTGTTCCGCCTGCTTTGGCGGTCTTGAAGCGGTCGTCTTGCAATCCGCAGCAGAAATCGGCTTACGGTTTCCCGGGCCGCCATCCGCGACTCCGGCAGTTTGCCCGTCCGAACGTGCGCGGCGACGGCGATTCACCAGGCCCGTCCGCGTCGCGGGCCGTTCGCCCCCGCACTGGCGGCGGTTCGACGGGTTGGCCGTCCTCGACGCCGGCGGTTTGCAAAACGCGGCGATGGTGGCGCTTCGCGGGCCTAACGGACATCCATTCCGCAAGTGGCCGAAAAACAGGCCCCTTCAAATTTTAAAGGACATCCAGTCCGTAAGAGTGTATCCGGACCTCCTGTGAAAGCGATTTCAGACAACCGCCGGACCCGCTGACGGACTTCATGTCCGCAAAATGTTTGTGGAACCCCTGATTCTCGTTTCCAACGGACTGTATGTCCGTAAGCTTTTCTCATCCGCAGCCGGTCCGCGCCGGCTTCAGCAACGTCGGCTCCGGCTTCGTCGCCGCGGCAGCATCCGGCTCCTTCAATGCTGCCCGGCCGTTCACCGGCTCCCGGTCCCGCTTCCGATACCGGCCGCCCGCGCGAATTCGCGGGCGCGCGCCGTGATGCGCGCGTAGTCCCCGTCCCGCAGCGCCTGCCTGTCCAACAGCCGGCTGCCCAGCCCGAGGCCGACCGCACCCGCCTCCAGGTAGGCCGCGGCGTTGTCCAGGTCCACGCCGCCCACGGCCACCAGAGGAATGTGGGGCAGCGGTCCTTGCAAATCCTTCACATAACCCGGTCCCAGCCGGGAAACGGGAAACAGCTTGACGGCCTTCGCGCCGAGCCGGTGCGCCCGCACGATCTCCGTCGGCGTGAGCGCCCCCGGCAGGATGTCCACGCCGGCTTCGGCGGCGAACGCCATCACCTCTTCGTCGACGTTGGGCGTGACGAAATAGGTCGCCCCGCACGCCAGCGCCCGTTTCGCCGCCTCCGCATCCAGCACCGTGCCCGCGCCCACGTGCCACAGGCCTTCGGCGCGTTCCGCCAGGGCGCGGAGCTGCCGCTCCGCGTCGGGTGTGTTCATTGTCACCTCGATGAGCCGGATGCCGCCCTCGTACAAGGCTTCCGCCAGCGGCACGATCCGGTCCGAGTCGAATCCGCGCAGGATCGCGATGAGGCGGTATTGCCGGACGGCGTCAAGCAGATCGAACGTCATGGCGCGAGTCCCCTTTCACAGCCCGGCCTTCAGCTCGAGGATGGCGTCGCGCAACTCCGCGGCGCGCTCGAATTCCAGCCGTTTTGCCGCTTCCTTCATTTCCTTTTCCAGCCGCGCGATGAGCTCCTGCCGCTCCTTCTTCGACATCTTCTCCACCTGCAGTTCCCCGGCCAGGTACGGTTCCTTCTTCTCCGCCACCTTGGTGGCCTCGATGATGTCGCGCACTTCTTTGCGCACCGTTTGCGGAACGATGCCGTGCTCCCGGTTGTACGCCATCTGGATCGACCGGCGGCGCTCCGTCTCGTCGATGGCCCGCCGCATGGATTCGGTGATCGTGTCCGCGTACATGATCACCTTTCCGTTGGCGTTGCGGGCCGCCCGGCCGATGGTCTGGATGAGGGAACGCTCGGCGCGCAGGAACCCTTCCTTGTCGGCGTCCAGAATGGCGACCAGCGACACCTCCGGCAGGTCCAGCCCCTCCCGCAGCAGGTTGATGCCGACCAGCACGTGGAACACGCCGAGGCGCAGGTCGCGCAAAATCACCATCCGCTCCAGCGTGTTGATGTCCGAGTGCAGGTAGCGGACCTTGATGCCGATTTCTTTCAGGTAATCGGTCAGGTCTTCCGCCATCTTTTTTGTCAATGTCGTCACCAGCACCCGCTCGTCCCGCTCCACGCGCTGCCGGATTTCGCCGACCAGGTCGTCGATCTGCCCCTTCGTCGGCCGCACGACCACCTCGGGGTCCACCAGGCCGGTGGGCCGGATGATCTGCTCCACCACCTTCGGGCACTTCTCCAGTTCATAGGGGCCCGGCGTGGCCGAAACGTAAATCACCTGGTTGAGCTTCGCCTCGAACTCCTCAAACCGCAAAGGCCGGTTGTCCAGCGCCGACGGCAGGCGGAACCCGTGCTCCACCAGCACTTCCTTGCGGGAGCGGTCCCCGTTGTACATGGCGCGAAGCTGCGGGATCGTCATGTGCGATTCGTCGATCACGCACAGGAAATCCGGCGGGAAAAAGTCCAGCAGCGTGTACGGCGGTTCCCCGCGCTTGCGGCCCGTCAGCGGCGCCGAATAGTTTTCGATCCCGTTGCAGTAGCCCACTTCCGCCAGCATTTCCAGATCGTAGCGGGTTCGCTGCTCCAGCCGCTGCGCCTCCAGCAGTTTCCCCGCCGCGCGCAGTTCGGCCAGCCGCTCTTCCAGCTCCCGCTCGATGACCGCTAGGGCGCGCTTCAGCTTTTCGCTGGCCGTGACATAGTGGGATGCCGGGAAAATGGCCACGTGCTGCCGCTCCCCGATAATTTCGCCGGTGAGCACGTCGATTTCGGCGATCCGTTCGATTTCGTCCCCGAACAGCTCCACCCGGATGGCCCGTTCCCCGTGCGACGCCGGGAAAATCTCGATGACGTCGCCGCGAACGCGGAACGTGCCGCGGGTGAAATTGACGTCGTTGCGCTGGTACTGGATGTCCACCAGCTTGCGCAGAATCGCGTTGCGCGGCCGTTCCATGCCGACGCGCAGGCTGAGGCTCAAATCCCGGTAATCTTCCGGCGAACCGAGGCCGTAGATGCACGACACGCTGGCGACGATGATCACGTCCCGCCGCTCGAACAGCGCGCTCGTCGCCGAGTGCCGCAGTTTGTCGATCTCGTCGTTGATGCTGGAGTCTTTTTCGATATAGGTGTCCGTCGCGGGAATGTACGCTTCCGGCTGATAGTAGTCGTAGTAGCTGACGAAGTATTCCACCGCGTTGTGCGGGAAAAACGCCCGGAACTCGCTGCACAGCTGGGCGGCCAGCGTCTTGTTGTGGGCGATGACCAGCGTCGGCTTGTTCACCTCGGCGATGACCTTGGCGATGGTGTACGTCTTGCCCGTGCCGGTGGCGCCCAGCAGCGTCTGGTGCTTCTTGCCGGCGCGAATGCCTTCGGCCAGCTCGCGGATGGCCTTGGGCTGATCCCCCCGCGGTTCAAAATCGGCCACGAGCTGGAACGGTTTTTCGAGCATCACCAGTTCGGACATCGTCATCCGCCTCCCGACGGTTTTTCACACGGAATGCCCGCACGCGGTCACAAAACCTTTGCAGACAACCTTCCTCGCAACTGATATAATTTGGAATAACCCTTGCAGAACGGCCCCCTGCATCCAGCGCCCCGCATCTTGATGACCCAATCATACGTTTTTCTCGCTTCCGGTTGCAAGTACCGGTTCGATTCGGGGGAGGTACGCTTGCCTCATGAGACGGTTCGACGCATCGACCGCGCTGGGCATCATCGCCGGGATTGCCGCGCTGGCGGGCGGATTCCTGTGGGAAGGCGGCCATCTGGGAGGCCTGGTGCAGCGAACGGGACTGCTCATCGTGTTTGGCGGCACGTTCGCGGCGGTGGCCGTGAGCTTCCCGGTCTCCCAGCTGAAAAAGATTCCCGAAGCGCTCCGCACCGCCTTCTACCCGCAGACCGACAACGTCTGGGAGCTCATCGACCAGATGGCGGAATTCGCGACGGCCGCCCGCCGGGAGGGCGTGCTGTCGCTGGAGCCGCTGATCGCCGAGCACCCGAACGAATTTTTGCGCGAAGGCCTCCAGATGGTGGTGGACGGCACCGATCCGCAGCTCAACCGCCAGATCCTGGAAGTGGAAATCGACGCCCTGGAAGAGCGGATGGAGCAGCAGGCCAAGATCTTCGAAGCCGCCGGCGGATACGCGCCCACCATGGGCATCATCGGAACGGTGATGGGACTCATTCACGTGCTTTCCAATCTGTCCGATCCGGGCGCTCTCGGCCCGGCCATCGCGGTGGCGTTCACCGCCACCCTGTACGGCGTCGCGTCCGCCAACGTGCTCTATCTGCCCATCGCGTCCAAGATCCGCGCGCGCATCGCGGAAACCGTCAAGACCCGCGAACTTATCCTGGAAGGCATTCTTTCCATCCAGGCGGGCGAAAACCCCTGGCTCATCCGCAAAAAGCTGATGGCGTTCATGCTGCTGAAGGAGTCCGACGCGCCGCAAAAGAGGGTGGACACGGATGAGGAGGAAGCGTAAAAAAACGGGGGATGCTTCGTCCCGGCCAAGCCATGAACGCTGGCTGATCACCTACGCCGACCTGATCACGCTGCTCATGATCTTTTTCGTCGTGCTCTACACGATGAGCAAGATCGACGCGGGCAAATACGAAGTGCTGGCCAGGTCGCTTCATCTGCAGTTCCGTCAGGCCGAAAGCGTCCTCGAATTGGGGGACGGCGTGCTGGAGGAGGCGGTGGAGATCATTCCCCCCTCCGCGCCGGAGATTCCCGCCGGCGACGGGGCAAGGGAACGCGAGGAACGGGAATTTCGGGAAACGCTCCAGATGATCCGGGCTTTCATCCGGGAAAACAATCTGGAAACCGACGTGAGCGTGGGCAACACGCCGGAGGGCATCGCCATCCGGCTGTCGGACCGGCTGCTGTTCGATCTGGGGAGCGCCGTGCTGCGCCAGTCTTCCTATCCCGTTCTGGACAAGCTGTCCGAACTCCTCGCGCGGCTGGAAGGCGCCACGATTTCCATCCAGGGCCACACCGACGATCTGCCGGTCCTGCCGGGCAGCCGGTTCCGGGACAACTGGGAGCTGTCGGCCGGCCGCGCGCTGTCGGTGCTGCGGTATTTTACGGAAGCGAAAGGGCTGGACGAACGGCGCTTCGAGGTGGCGGGATACGCGGACACCCGGCCGGTGGCGCCGAACACGTCGGACGAAAACCGGCAGCAGAACCGCCGGGTCGAAATCATCGTTCACCGGCAGTTCCGGACGGCCGACGGAACCGTTTAGGAAGGAGCCGGATCCGTAGGGGCTGGGTACCGCTTGCCGCGCCTGCGGGACGGCTTTTTCGTTTCGGGCTGGTTCGCCGTGTCCGCGGCGGCTCCGGCCTCTTCAAGGTTCGCCGCGTCCGCCGCGGATTGAGCCGCGGCGGATTCCGCCTCAACCGGCCCCTCCGCGCGCTCCGCTTTCTCCGCTCCCGCGGCATCCGGCGCCGTCTCCGTTCCGGCGGCGCGCGGCTTCGCTTCCAGCAGCCCTTTTCCCGTCAGCCAGTGCCACAACATGGACGGCCGCGAGGGGAAGGCCGCCGGTTCGCTGCCGTCCGGCGCGGGGACCACGCCGAGCATGTGCGGTTCTCCCGCGTACCTGGCCCGCTGCGCATACCTGACCTCGCCGCTGCGGTCCAGCACCTCCAGGCGCGCATAGGCCGGCTGACGCTCCAGGGCGGCGTGGAACTCCGCCCTGTCCGACACGGGCACGCCGTTGACCCGGCGAATGATTTCTCCGCAGCGAAGTCCCATCTCCGCCGCCGCCGTTCCCGGCTGCACCGCCAGAACGGCAAGCCCCCGTCCGTCATGCACGTACAAAAGCCGCCGCCCCTGCTCCCGCCAGCGGTTCCAGAGCGCGGCCAGCTCATGGAGGACGACCGCGGCCGCCGCAGCGACCCACGGCAGCGCCGGCGCAACTTCCCGCCACAGCCCCGCCGCAGCCGCCAGGACGGTCACAACCGCACCATAGAGCAGCGACTGGCGCGCGACGAAACGCGCCTTGTCCTCCGGCCAGAACACCGCCGTGCGCGCGCCGGCGCCGACCGGAACGGGAAACAGCAGCAGCCCCCAGCCGCCCGGCGCGGAATCCGCCGCCAGCAACGGAATCCATGGCAAAGACAGGTCTCCCGGCACGAGCAGCAGCAGCGGAACGGGCCAGACGGCCGTCACTTCCCACGCGCCGATCCGCTTGCCCCTTTTGCCCGCCATCACCAGCGGATGGGCAAACCGTGCCTTCTCCGCGAGAAGAAGAAGCCCTTCCGCCAGATGGAGCAAACCGGCCAGCAACAGAAGCCCCATGGCGTCCAGCCCGGTCCAGGCGTCCATCACCCATGCCAGCCAGGCAAGGGACGGACCATCCGGCCGCGGCGCCTGCAGGGACGACAGCGCCAGCTGCCCGAGGGCAAGCAGCCCCGCCGCCATCCCGGCGCGGGCGAGCCGCAGGCGGAAGACCGCCAGCAATGAAAGCAGGATCCAGAAAAGCGCGAGCGCCCGGGCGTCCAGCGCGAACCCCAGGCCCAGGCCGGCTGCGGAGACCGCCGCTCCGGTCGCCAAGCCGCCAAGCAGCCGCCACGACACCATCGCCGCCGGGCGATGCATGCGCACGCGCAGCATCCTGCGCTGCCACGCCACCGTCCGCCCGATGTGCCACAGCGAAACCAGCACGCACAGACCAAGGAAGGAAAGGGCCGGCCAGGTCCCCGCGGCCCGTCCGGCTTCCCGCAGCCAAGCGACCCACACGTCCATTGTCCTCCGACCGCCTCTTCAAGAAAGGTGTTCTTCTTTCCCGGTTGCGAAGGGGTCCTGTCCCGCGGCGCCCGCGCTCCCAACAGCCGGATTGCCGCCGGCGGCTTCGAGGGCGAGCCTGCGCGCGGTCATCCACTGCGTGTCGTTTTCCGGATGCAGCATGTTCACGTAAAGCGCTTCTTCCATGCGCTCCGCCGTCGCCTCGTCCACTTCGCCCGTAACGGGAAGCCCCTCGCGCCGCTGGAATTCTTTCACCGATTCTTCCGTGCCCCGGCTGAAGTATCCGTCTCTCCGGTCCGCGGGCAAACCCAGCCCATCCAGGACGAGCTGCAGAATGCGCACGTCCTCGCCGGCGTCGTCGAATTTCAGCACGCGGTCCCGCGGCAGCCGGGGCGCGCTGAACCAGGCGGGCAGGGACACCGGCACGTCCGGCTCGAGGCCGCGTCCGTTCAGCCAGGTGCCGTCGGGCATCAGCCACTTGTAGACCGTCAATTTGACCAGGCTGCCGTCGCCGAGTTCTCCCTGGAAGGTCATCTGGATGGTCCCTTTTCCGTGCGTCTCTTCGCCGACCACCCGGGCGCCCGCCGAATGCTTCAGGGCGCCCGCCAGCACCTCCGCGGAGCTGGCGCTGCCGCGGTTCACGAGCACAACCAGCGGGTACGGCTTCGGGCTGTTCAAATGTCCCTGCGAACGCTCTTCCTGGCGGGTGCCGTCCGCGTCTTCGTAGATGACCATCACCCTGCCCCTGGGCACAAACAGTTCCGCGGTCGCCAGCGCGGAAGTCAGAAACCCCCCGGGATTGTTCCGCAGGTCGATCACCAGGGCCCGCATGCCCTTCGCTTCCAGCTCCGCAAGTTCCGCCTTGACCCGCTCAAAGGTATCGGACGTGAACTGGCTGATCCAGATCCGCCCGACGCCGTCTTCCGTCAGTTCGCCGCGCACCGTCTCCTGGCTGATGCGGTCGCGCACCAGTTCCAGCTCCAGTTCCGATTCCACGCCGGGGCGCAGCACCCGCAGCTTCGCCTTGGTTCCCTTCGGGCCGCGGATTTTCTCCACCGCTTCGGCCAGCGACAGGTCCTTGAGCGGCTGCCCGTTCACGCTGAGCAAAATATCCCCGGCCTTGAGACCGGCCCGCTCCGCGGGGGAACCGGCCAGGGGCGTGACCACCACCACGTTGCCGTTCTCGACCATGAGTACGGCGCCGATGCCGGTAAACGCCCCTTCCAGAGAATCCGTGTATTGTTCCGCTTCGCCGGGCGGCATGTATTCCGTGTACGGATCTCCGAGGGACTCCAGCATGCCGCGGATAGCCCCGTCCAGCAGCTGGCCGCGGTCCGCTCCGTACAAATGGCGGCGGTCGATCAGGTTCAGCACCGCGTCCAGCTTTCTCCGTTCTTCCTCGTTCAAGCCCCCGCTTTCCGCCTGAGCCCGCGCTTCGGGTCCCGATCCGCTTCCGCCCGGGCCGGAGCGGGCCCATTCCACAAGCAGCAGCGTGGCCGAGCAGCTGGCCGCGGCGGTCAGGAGAAGCATGAGAAGCAGCCTTCGGCCGTCCGGGCGGAATCGCATGGGAATCACCTCCAAAAACGACAGCCGCCGCACCCGGCCAAAAGCGCCGGCAAACCATCTTCCGGCGTCCCGTGCGCGGGAGCGTCGCGGCTGTCTCGGATGCGGGAACCGGTCCGCCCGGAGCCGGTTTATTTCAGATACGGCTCGGGATCGACGGGTTCGCCGTTCAGGCGGACTTCAAAATGCAGGTGGTACCCCGTGGCCGTGCCGGTCATGCCGACCAGGCCGATCTTGTCGCCCTTTTTGACCTCCTGGCCCTTTTCGACCAGGATGCCGCCCGGCTTCAGATGCGCGTACAGCGTCATCAGCCCGCCGCCGTGGTCGATGATGATGCAGTTGCCGTAACCGCTCCAGGACTGGGCGACCGTGACGACGCCCGATTCGGCGGCGTACACCGGCGTTCCCTGCGGGGCCGCCATGTCGATGCCGGCATGAAGCCGCTGCGTCTTGTAGATCGGATGAAGGCGCATGCCGAATTTGGACGTGACGGTGTAAGGGTCTTTCAGCGGTACGGCCAGTTTGCCGCCGGTGTAGTAGTTTTTGATCCGGTTTTTCTGCGCTTCCAGCTTGGAAACTTCCTGCGCCAGCTGCCAGAGCAGGCGTTCCGCTTCCTCGCTGATCTCTTCGTATTCCTCGATCGCTTCCTCGTTTTCTTCGATTTGACGGTTGTAGGAGGCGATCATCACTTCTTTTTCGCGTTCCTTCTCCTCCAGCTCCGCCAGCCGGGCGACGCGCTGGTCGTACAGCTCTTTCAGGGAGGCCAGCTCGGCATCCCGCTGGGCCTGCTTCTGCCTCACCAGCTGTTCGTATTCACGCACCCGGTCCAGAATGTTGCGGTCTTCCATGACGATGGAACGGATAAGATCAAACCGTTCCAGAAAATCGGCAAAGCTGACGGACTGCATCAGCACGTCCAGGTAGGACGAGGCGCCATCCATATATAACAGACGTATGCGGGACTGCAGCAGTTCATCCTGCTTTTCTTTCCGCCGGATCGTCCCTTCCAGTTCTTCTCCGATGATGCGGAGCTTCTCCTCGGTCTCGGTGATCTGCTGTTCGGTCGCAAGAAGCTGCGCGTTGACCTCGTCGATCTGCGCCAGCAGCGCGTTGATTTCCTCCTTGGTCGTCCGCTTCAGCGTTTCCAGTTGCTGGATTTCCTTCTCCAGATTCTTCTTCGTGTTTTCCGCGGCCCTCTTTTCCTTTTCCGCCTTGGCCATCTGCTGCTGAAGCTGGCGGATCTTCTGTTCGATTTTTTCCAGCTCGGAATTGGCGTGGCTTTCAAAGGGCTGCACGACAAGGGTCGCCGCGATGATCAACGCCATGATCCACAAGCCCTTTTTGCGCATCCCGTGTCCCCCTTTGCCCCGTCACGTTGCTTCCGCTTTCGTCGTTCCTTGAGCGGAATGCGGAAACGCTGCTCTCCCCTCACCCGCGCACATGCTTTTACGCGCGAATGCTTGTCCGACCCACGCAAACGTTTGGCCCGCGCAAGCGCCCCGCGGCACCCGGAAGCGCTACACGCGCAGATACTTGCGCACCGAAAGGATGCTGCCGAAAATGCCGATCAGCGTGCCCAGTCCGACGATGGTTCCGCCCACGGGCCAAAAGGCCTCTTCCAGCGGAACGAGGTCGAACATCATGAGTCCCAGATCCAGCCGCGTGGAGCGGATCACCTGGGCGTATCCGGCCAGCAGGCCCGCCGCGGTGATCAGCGAGCCGATCAGCCCGGTCAGGGCCCCTTCCACGAAAAACGGCCAGCGGATGAACCCGTTGGTGGCTCCCACCAGCTTCATGATGGCGATCTCGCGGCGCCTGGCGTAGATGGTCATGCGGATGGACGTCGAAATCAGGAACATGGCCGTGACCGCCAGCCCGAGCACGATCACGAGGCCGATGTTGCGAATGCCGTTGGTGATGCGGAACAGCTGCTTCACCGTTTCCTCGCCATAGCGGACCCGCATGATCGACCGGTCGGGGTCCGTGTCGTTGAGGGCTTTGATCTTCTCGGCGGCGATGGAGATCTGCCGCGGTTCGAACACGTCGACGTCGAAGCCGTCCGGCAGCGGGTTGTTTTCCGCCTCGTAGCCGTCCAGCACGTCGGCGTTCTCGCCCAGCGTCTCGCGCAGCCGCTCCAGCGCGTCGTGCTTCGACACGAAGACGACGGATTTCACTTCCGGGATCAGCTTGATCTGCCGCTCGATGCCGGCGATTTTCTCCTCCGGCGTATCCAGCTCCAGGAAGACGCGGATCTGCGCCTGGCTCTCCACCTGGTCGGCGAAACGGTTGACGTTGAGCGTCAGCAGCATGAACACGCCCAGGATGAACAGGGACACGGCGATGGAACTGATCGAAGCAAAAGACATCCAGCCGTTTCGGATGATGCTTTTCGTTCCCTCGCGAATGTGCCGGGAGAACGTGCTAAATCTCATAGCCGTATTCTCCCCTCGGCTCGTCCCTGACGATGACCCCCTTGTCGATGGCGATGACGCGCTTGCGCATCGCGTTCACGATGGCGCTGTTGTGGGTGGCCATGACGATGGTGGTGCCGCGATAGTTGATTTCTTCAAGCAGCTTCATGATTTCCCACGATGTCTCCGGGTCGAGATTCCCGGTGGGTTCGTCCGCCACGATCACGGCCGGGTTGTTGACGATGGCGCGCGCGATCGCCACCCTCTGCTGTTCGCCGCCCGACAGCTGCGACGGCAGGCTGTTTGCCTTGTTCTTGAGGCCGACGAGCTCCAGGGCCTCCATCGTGCGCTTCTTGATGAGCCTGCGCGGCGCTTCGACCACTTCCATGGCGAAGGCGACGTTTTCATAGGCCGTCAGTTTCGGAAGAAGCCGGAAATCCTGGAAGATGACTCCGATGTTCCGGCGCAGATACGGAATCTTGCGCGGCTTCAGCTTGCCCAGATTGAAACCGTTGACCGAAATCTGTCCCTTGGTGGGAACTTCTTCCCGGTAGATCAATTTCATGAAGGTCGACTTTCCCGCGCCGGAAGGTCCGACGATGAACACGAACTCGTTGCGCTCGATGAGCACGTTCACCGACTGAAGCGCCACGGTTCCGTCCGGATACGTCTTCCATACGCCGTGAAACTCGATCACCGTATCACTTCCTGTCAGCTTTCGGACTTTAGATACTTCGACACCGGCGGGCAAAATCCTTTAAATTGTCGTGCCGGGTTAATTTTTTTTAATTTTTTGGGGTTTTTTCGCCCGCGATCGCCTTCGCCAAAAAGTTCCGGCGGAACTTCCCTTATCCGACACGTTCAACGTTTTATACGCTTTTTTGTGCAAATCTGTTTCCCGGCCCATCTTTCCGAATGTTGTAAAAAGACATCCCGCCCACGCCGCATCGGTCCGAATGGGTTTCGCGACCGATGCGGGGGGCGGATCACGAACCGTCGCGGCGCAAGGCCCGTTCCGGTCAAAGCTGCGCCATGCTCAATTTCGCGTATTTTTCCACCCAGGCCCGCGTTCCGGCCAGTTCCTCTTCCGCGCGGGCGATGGCTTCCGCCACCCGGCCGGGAGCCGTTCCTCCGTACACGTCGCGGGCCTTGACCACGTTTTCCGGTTTGAGCACCTCGTAGATGCTTTCATCAAACAATGGCGAAAACCGGCGAAATTCTTCCAGCGTCAGGTCGGCCAAAAACTTGCCGTTTTCGATGCAGTAGAGCACCGTCTTGCCGATCACCTCGTGCGCCTGGCGGAACGGCATTCCCCTGGCCGCCAGGAAATCGGCGATATCCGTGGCGTTGGAAAAATCCCGTTCGACCGCGCCGCGCATCCGGTCCTTGCGGACTTTCATCGTGGCGATCATCGGCGCGAACAGGCGCAGGGCGCCCTGCAGCGTGCGCACGGTGTCGAAGAGGCCTTCCTTGTCTTCCTGCATGTCCTTGTTGTACGCCAGGGGCAGCGACTTGAGCACGGTGAGCAAACCGATCAGGTGCCCGTAGACGCGGCCCGTTTTGCCCCGCACCAGTTCGGGCACGTCGGGGTTTTTCTTCTGCGGCATGATGCTGGAACCCGTGCAGAAGGCGTCGTCCAGTTCCACGAACTGGAATTCGGAGCTCGACCACAGCACCAGCTCCTCGCTCAGCCGCGACAGGTGCATCATGATGATGGCCGCGTCGGCGAGGAACTCGACGATGAAGTCCCGGTCGCTGACCGCGTCGAGGCTGTTGTCGTAGACGCGGCTGAAGTTCAGCAGGCTGGCCGTATAGTGCCGGTCGATGGCAAACGTCGTCCCCGCCAGGGCGCCTGCGCCCAGGGGCAGCATGTCGATCCGCTTGTAGCTGTCCTGCAACCGCTCGATGTCGCGCCGGAACATGGACACATAGGCCATCAGATGGTGCGCGAACAGGATCGGCTGGGCGCGCTGGAGATGGGTGTAGCCGGGCATGATGGCATCGGGGTTGGCCTTGGCTTGTCCGATGAGCGCCTCCTGCAGATCGGCCAGCAGCCCGACGAATTCCACGACGCGCTTGCGCAGGTACAGATGCATGTCCGTCGCCACCTGGTCGTTGCGGCTGCGCCCCGTGTGCAGCTTGCCGCCGACCGGGCCGATGTCTTCGATCAGCTGCTTTTCGATGTTCATGTGGATGTCCTCGTCGGCGACGGAGAACTCCGCTTCGCCCCGCTGGATGCGCTTGCGCACGCGCAGCAGGCCTTCCTTGATTTTCTCCACGTCCTCTTCCGGCAGCACGCCGCAGTGGCCCAGCATCGTCACATGGGCGAGGCTCCCCTGGATGTCCTCTTCCGCGAGCTCCCGGTCAAACGAAATCGAGGCGGTGTATTCCTCGACGAGACGGTCGGTCGGCTTGGTGAACCTTCCTCCCCACAGCTTGCTCATTCGCGACAGGCTCCCTTCCCTCTGCTTCCGGACCGCGTCCGCCGGGCCGGCGGCCAATTCCGCATCCGCGGGTTCATCCGATCGACGGCCAACCCGGCCATTGCCGGTGGACGCCATGGGCCACCTTCAGGCGCAGCGCGTTGATCCGGATGAAACCGGTGGCGTCGCCCTGGTCGTACGCCTGCGTCGGGTCCGCTTCCATCGTGGCGATGTTCGCATTGTACAGGCTGGCCGGGCTTTTGACGCCCGCGGCGATCACATTGCCCTTGTATAGCTTGAGGCGCACGGTGCCGGTGACGTTCCGCTGGCTCTCGGTGACGAGGGCCTGGATGGCCAGGCGTTCCGGCGAGAACCAGAAGCCGTTGTACACCAGCGCGCTGTATTTCGGAATCAGGGAATCGCGCAGGTGCATGACCTCGCGGTCCATGGTGAGCGACTCGATCTTGCGGTGCGCGATATACAGGATGGTGCCGCCCGGCGTTTCGTACACGCCGCGGCTCTTCATGCCGACGAAGCGGTTCTCCACCATGTCCACGCGGCCGATGCCGTGCTTGCCGCCGAGCTCGTTCAGTTTTTCCATCACGCCCAGGGGACTGAGCCTTTCTCCGTTCACGGCGACGCAGTTGCCGGACTCGAATTCCAGCTCCACGTACTCCGGCTCATCCGGCGCCTTCTCCGGCGACACGGTGAGGATGTACATGTCCTCCATTTCCGGCGAGCTGGCGTCGAACCACGGATCTTCGAGCACGCCGCTTTCGTAGCTGACGTGCAACAGGTTCCGGTCGATGGAATACGGCTTGGACGCCGTCGCCCGGACCGGAATGCCGTGCTTCTCCGCGTAAGCGATCATTTCGGCGCGGCCCGGAAACGCCTTGCGGAACTCCTCCAGCCGCCAGGGGGCGATCACCTTGAGATCCGGCGCCAGCGCCGCGGCGGTCAGTTCGAAGCGGACCTGGTCGTTGCCCTTGCCGGTGGCGCCGTGGGCGATCGCCGTCGCTCCCTCGGCGCGGGCGATCTCCACCATCCGCTTGGCGATCAGCGGGCGGGCGATGCTGGTGCCGAGCAGATACTGCCCTTCATACAAGGCGCCCGCCTGGAACATCGGAAAGATGAAGTCCCGCGCGAACTCTTCGCGCAGGTCGTCGATGTACACCTTGGACGCGCCGGTGCGCAGCGCTTTTTCCTCCAGCCCGTCGAGCTCTTCCTTTTGCCCGATGTCGGCGGTGAAGGCGATGATCTCGGCGTCGTAGGTTTCCTTGAGCCAGGCCAGGATGACTGACGTGTCGAGACCGCCGGAATAGGCAAGCACGATTTTTTGCTTGGCCAATGGGGTTGCACGCTCCTTCCAGGACATGATGGCGATTCCGGAACAGGTTGCGGCCGCCCGCAATGGCGGTCAGGCCATGATGGCGACCAGAATCGCCTTTTGGGCATGGAGGCGGTTCTCCGCCTCGTCGAACACGACGGAATGGGGACCGTCGATGATTTCGTCCGTCACTTCTTCCCCGCGGTGCGCGGGCAGGCAGTGCATGAACAGGTAATCGGGCTTGGCGCGGGCGGCCAGCTTGTCGTTCACCTGGTACTTGCGGAACACGCGCTCCCGTTCCTTTTGTTCGTGTTCAAAGCCCATGCTGGCCCACACATCGGTGTAAATGACGTCCGCGTCCGTCACGGCTTCCGCCGGATCGCGCACGACGGCCACGCTGCCGCCCGTCTGCTCCGCCGCCTCGCGGGACAGCTGCACCACTTCCCCGTCGGGATCGTACCCTTCCGGCACGGCGGCCACAAAATGCATTCCCAGCTTCGCCGCGCCCATCATCAGGGAATGGCACACGTTGTTGCCGTCTCCGACAAACGCGATTTTCAGCCCTTCCAGACGGCCTTTTTTCTCCAGGACGGTCTGATAGTCCGCCAGCGCCTGGCAGGGGTGGGAGAGGTCGGACAGCCCGTTGATGACCGGCACGGTGGCCGCCCGCGCCAGTTCCACCACATTGCGGTGGCCGTAGGTGCGGATCATGATGCCGTCCAGAAAGCGGGACAACGTCTGGGCGGTGTCGCGGATGGTCTCGCCCCTCCCCAGCTGGATGTCGTCGCGGCTGAGAAACAGGGCGTATCCGCCCAGCTGGTACATGCCCACTTCAAACGAAACCCGCGTGCGGGTGGACGATTTTTCGAAAATCATGCCGAGGGTCTTGCCCTTCAGCGGCTGATAGATCTCCCCGGCCTGGTGCCGGCGTTTCAGCTCAATGGCCAGGTCGATCAGATAACGGATCTCCTCGGGCTTGTAATCCACCAGTCCGATGAAATCGCGCCCCTTCAGGCGCGCGGCGATTTCTTCGGATCCGGCGGTTTGCAGCGGAGATTGCCGCATGTCATTCCCTCCCTGATTTCAGATCGGCGGCCGCCCGCGGCCTTTCCGGGTCAGCCGACGGTGCCCGCCACGCGTTCCCGCAGGACGGCGGCGATCTTGTCCACCGCCTCGTCGATCTCCTCGCGGGTGACGAGCAGATTCGGCAGCAGGCGGATGACCTCGGGACCCGCCGTCACCACCAGCAGCCCGCGGCGATGCAGCTCCGCCACGGCGTCCGCCACGGGATGCGTGCACTGGATGCCGACGAGCAGCCCCTTGCCGCGAACCTCTTTAACGTTGGGCAGATCCCCCGTTGCCTCCCGCAGCCGACGCATCAAGTATTCCCCGGCTTCGGCGGCCTTTGCGGGCACGTCCAGCTCCAGCATCGTCTCCAGCGTCGCCGTCACCGCCGCCATGGCGATGGGCGTGCCGCCGAAGGTGGAGGCGTGGGAACCGGGGGAAAAGGCGGGGACGAGATGCTCCCTGGCCAGCATGGCCCCCACCGGGAAGCCGCTTCCCAATCCTTTGGCCAGCGTGAAGATGTCGGGCTCCACGCCGCTGTGCTGGTAGCCGAACAATTTGCCCGTCCGCCCCATGCCGGTCTGGACTTCGTCAAAAATGAGCAGCAGCCCGTGCCGGTCACACAACTCGCGGAGCGCCCGCAAAAATTCGTCCTTCACGGGGATGACGCCGCCCTCCGCCACCACCGGCTCGATCATGATCGCCGCGGTGCGCCCGTCCACGGCCGCTTCCACCGCCGCCAGGTCGTGCAGCGGCACGTGAACGAAACCTTCCGGCAGCGGATCGAATCCGTCCTTCACCTTGTCCTGGCCGGTGGCGGTCAGCGTGGCGAGGGTGCGGCCATGGAACGACCGCTCGAAGGTGATGATCTTGTACCGGTCGTTCCCCAACACCTTCCGGTGATAGCGCCGGGCCAATTTGATGGCGGCCTCGTTCGCTTCCGCGCCGCTGTTGCAGAAAAACACCGCGTCGGCGCAGCTGTTTTCCACAAGCAGCCGGGCCGCCCGCTCCTGCCCCTCGGTGTGGAACAGGTTGCACACATGCCACAGCCGGTCCAGCTGGCGGACCAGCGCGTCCCGGACCCGGTCGGGCACGTGGCCGAGGTTGGTCACGGCAAGGCCGCTCATGAAATCGAGGTATTCCTTGCCCTGATCGTCCCACAGGCGGCTGCCCTTGCCCCTGACCAACCGGATGGGATACCGCGCGTAGGTCGGAAATAGGCTCATGTCCGATCGCTCCTTTGCTCCCGAAAATCATCGGGCCTTTCGCACAACCGCGTCCCTCGCGACGCCGCAGCGCCCTTGCCCTTGACAACCGCGGTCCGCCGCGCACCCGTACTCCCGCCGTCACACCCGAGGTCTGCTTTACTCCCGGACGATGCGGGTGCCCACGCCGCCTTCTCGCAGCGCCCGGGACAGCACGCGCGGCATGGCGCCGTCGACGATCAGCACCTCGCGCACCCGGCCTTGCAGGCCCTGCATCGCCGCGCGGACCTTCGGAATCATGCCGCCGTAAATCTCGCCGCTGGCGATCATCGCTTCGATCTCGGCGAAAGTGGCCCGGGGCATCGGCTTTCTCGCGTCCCCTTCCCCGCGCAGAATGCCGGGCACGTCGGTGACCACGACCAGCGTGTCGGCGCCCAGGCGGGATGCCACGGCGCCCGCCGCCGTGTCGGCGTTGACGTTGTAGCGCTGACCCCGCGCGTCAATGCCGACGGGGGCGATGACGGGCAGGTAACCGAGGGAAATCACGCCCTCGATCAGTCCCGTGTTGACGCCGATCACTTCGCCCACCCAGCCAAGTTCGTCGGCGCCCGGAATCCGCCGCGCTTCGATCAGCATCCCGTCCGTGCCGGACAGGCCCAGGGCGCGCACGCCGTTTTGCAAAAGCCGGCGCACGATCTCCTTGTTGATCCGGCCGGCGAGCACCATCTCCACCACGTCCAGCGTCGCTTCGTCGGTGACGCGCAGCCCGTTCACGAACCGGCTTTCGATGCCCAGCGCGGCCAGGGTCTCGTTGATGGCCGGCCCGCCGCCGTGCACGATGACCGGTTCCATGCCGCTTTCGTGCAACTCCTTGAGATCGGCGAAAAACTCATCCGGCATCGCGGCCAGCGTGCTTCCTCCGCATTTGACCACAAATCGCCCGTTCATCCGAATCTCCCTGCGTTCTTTTCGTTCTTCCGTCTCGTTGCTCCGTCCGGCGCGCCCGGCGGCGCTTGGGCCCTCCCGAGCCGCTCCGGCCCCCGGCGCCTCTCCGCGCGCGTTGCTAACCCGTGGCCGAAACCGACCGGGTCCGGCAACCCGCGCCGACTCCCGGGGCCGGCATCCGACTTGGGCCCACAGGTCTTCAGCCTGCGGATCATCCGCTCGTTAAGCCCCCGGGTCCCGTCATCCGCGCGTTGGGCCTTCCGGTCAGACGATCCGCGCTCCTTCAGGTCCGGTAATCCGCGTTGATGCGCACGTAGTCATAGGTCAGGTCGCAACCCCACGCCGTCGCCCGGCCGGAACCCATGTGCAGATCGATGTAAATTCGCACGGTGTCGCCCTTCAGATAGGCCAGCGCCGCTTCCTCGTCGAAGGGCACCGGACGGGACTGCTCCAATGTGACGATATCGCCCAGGCGCACGTCCACCGTCTCCGGATTCACCGGCTGGCCGGCGCGCCCGACGGCGGCGACGATCCGTCCCCAGTTGGCGTCGGCCCCGAACACCGCCGTCTTCACCAGGCTCGAACTTGCGACCGTGCGGGCGATGACCCGCGCGGAGTCGTCGCTCGCCGCCCCGGCGACGCAAACTTCAATCAGCCTGGTGGCGCCCTCGCCGTCGCGGGCGATCGCCTTGGCCAGCTCCTCGCACACATGCCGGAACGCGGCGGCGAACGCCGCGAATCCCGGATGCCCGCGGGTGAGCTCCGCGTTGCCGGCCAGTCCGCTGGCCATCGCCAGCACCATGTCGTTGGTGCTCGTGTCGCCGTCCACCGTGACCATGTTGAACGTTCCATCCACCGTTTCCTTCAGCAGTTCCTGCAGGACGGACGGCGAAACGGCGGCGTCGGTGGTGATGAAGGCGAGCATGGTCGCCATGTTCGGATGGATCATGCCCGCGCCCTTCGCGGCCCCGCCCACGGTGACGGTGCGGCCGTCCAACTCAAGGCGGGCGCAGGCGGTTTTGCGCACCGTGTCGGTGGTCATGATGGCCTCGCCGAACGCCTTGGCGCCCTCCGCGTCCGCGGCGAGCCTGTCCTTCAGCCTCTCGATGCCGGAGCGGACGGCCGTCATGTCCAGCGGCACCCCGATTACCCCGGTGGACGCCACCGCCACATGGTGTTCGGGGATGCCCAGCGCAGCCGCCAGCGCGGCGCGCGTCGCCCGGGCGTCCTCCTCTCCCTGCCGGCCCGTGCAGGCATTGGCGTTGCCGCTGTTGACGACGACCGCCCGCAGCCGGCCTTCCCGGGCCAGGCTGTCGCGGGTCACCGCGAGCGGCGCCGCCTGAAACCGGTTCGTGGTGCACACGGCCGCCGCCGCGGCCGGCACGTCGCACACAATGGCGCCAAGGTCAAGACCGCCGTTTTTCTTCAATCCGCAATGCAGGCCGCCGGCGCGGAATCCCAGCGGCGACGTGACGCCGCCGTCCGGCACCGGCACGAAATCGATATACGGCTGCGAATCCGCATCGTTTCCCATGTTGATCCTGTCAGGCTCCTCCCTGGATATTTCAAGGCTTCGGGCTTTCCGCCCGGCCGTTCTTCGCGTCAGCCGTCAACCCGGCCGTTACGCGTACCGTCACCGGATGATTCTCCCCGTCCCGGACGACATGTCTTCCGCTTACGGATACACCGGCGCAAACGTCAGGCCGCGCGTCTCTTCCCAGCCCATCATCAGATTCAGGTTCTGGATCGCCTGTCCCGCGGCGCCCTTGACCAGGTTGTCGATGGCCGACAGGATCGTCACCCGGCCGGTGCGCGGATCGGCGGCAAATCCGATATCGCAGTAGTTCGAGCCGAACACTTCCTTGGTCGCCGGATACGTCCCCGGCTTGCGAACCCGGACAAAGGGACGTCCCTCGTAAAACTGGCGGTACAGCTCCACGAACACCTCGTCCGTGTATTCGCCGGTCATTTTCGCGTACATCGTGCACAGGATGCCGCGGGTCATCGGAACCAGATGGGGCGTGAACGTGAGTGTCACCGGACGGTCCGCGGCACGCGCGAGGGTCTGCTCGATTTCCGGCGTATGCTGATGGGCGTTGACTTTATAGGCCTTGAAGTTTTCGTTGATTTCGGAAAAATGATGGACCAGGCTGAGGCCCCGGCCGGCGCCGGAAACGCCCGACTTGGCGTCGATGATGATCGTGTCCGGATCGATCCAGCCCGCCTGCACCGCCGGATACAGCCCAAGGGCCGCCGCGGTGGCGTAACACCCCGGATTGGACACGAAGGACGCTCCGGCCACATCCTGGCCGAACAATTCGCAAATCCCGTATACCGCCCGGTCGACATACGCTTGCGGCGGGGGTTCCTTTTTGTACCAGCGCCGGTACGTCTCCGCCGATTTCAGGCGGAAATCGCCGGACAGATCGACGACCTTGAGCTCCGCTTCCAGAAATTTCGGGGCCAGTTCCGCGCTCACGCCGTGGGGCGTGGCCAGAAACACGACGTCCGCCTTCTTGCGGACTTCCTCCGGATCGATCGCCTCAAGCGTATCCGCGCAAATTTCCGTCAGGTGCGGGTACCCTTCGGCGATCGGCGCGCCCGCGCTGGACGAAGACATCACCGATGCGATGGATACCGACGGGTGCGCCTGCAGCAAACGGATCAGCTCCACCCCGCCGTAACCCGTGGAACCCACGATGGCGGCGCGTACGTGCTTTTGCGTCATGGTTTCCCCTCTCCCGAAAACCAACCCGGCAAAATCAAACCATTTCCCATTGTATCGGATTCACCGGGGGTTGTAAAAAGAAAACTGTCGGAAGGATTACTGGATTATTATACATCCAAGTGAGAATTTATTCAACCAACCGATGCGGGTTTCGGCAGCGAATTTTGCAGCGCGGATTTCGCAGCGCAGATTTCGCAGCCGGGGAAGACTTGTGAATTCCGAAATTCGCAGGGAAGCCAAGCCGGTGGAGCCATTCTCCCGCGCAAAACCCGAACAGGCAACAAATCAGCCGGGCAGGCCGTTCCTGCCCGGCTGCTCAAGCCCGGGCGATCACCCTCGCCCGGTTATTTCGCGCCGTTTTTGGCGTCTTTGTCATTCTTGCCGATCCTGCTGCGCAGGTACGCTTCGATGAACTCGTCCAGCTCGCCGTCCATTACCGCCTGCACATTGCCCGTTTCCACGCCAGTGCGGTGATCCTTCACCATGCTGTAGGGGTGAAATACATAGGACCGGATCTGGCTGCCCCAGGCGATGTCCATCTGCTCGCCCCGCAGGGCGGCCAGCTCCTGTTGCTGCTCCTGGATCTTCCGCTCGTACAGCTTGGACATGAGCATTTTCATGGCGCGCTCGCGGTTCTGGATCTGTGAGCGTTCCGACTGGCACGAGACCACGATGCCGGTCGGCAGGTGGGTGATGCGCACCGCGGATTCCGTCTTGTTGACGTGCTGCCCGCCGGCGCCGCTGGACCGGTACGTGTCGATGCGCAGATCCTCCGGACGGATCTCGATCTTCACGTCGTCGGGAATCTCCGGCACGACGTCGCAGGATGCGAAGGACGTATGTCGCCGCGCCGAGGCGTCGAAGGGCGAAATGCGCACCAGACGGTGCACGCCCTTCTCCGCTTTAAGGTAGCCGTAGGCGTTGTGGCCCCGGATCAGCAGCGTGGCGCTCTTGAGGCCGGCTTCCTCGCCCGGCTGGTAGTCCAGCACTTCGACGTGGAAACCGCGCTTTTCCGCCCAGCGCGTGTACATCCGGTACAGCATCAGGGCCCAGTCCTGCGATTCCGTGCCTCCCGCGCCGGGGTGCAGCTCGAGAATGGCGTTGGATTTGTCGTACGGCTCGTTGAGCAGGAGCTGCAGCTCGAACCGGTCGACCTTCCGGACGTGCTCCGCCACGTTTGCCCGCCATTCCGCGATGAGCGCCTCGTCCGGTTCCTCTTCCAGGAGTTCCTGTAACGCCTCCAGATCTTCCTGCTCGCGGGTCAGTTCGGTGAATTGGTCCACCACCGACTTCACCGCGTTGAGCTCGGCGATCATGGCCTGCGCCCGTTCGTTGTCGTCCCAGAAATCCGGCGCGGACATCTTTGCTTCGTAATCGGCGATGAGTTCTTTCTTCAGATCGAGGTCAAAGAGACCTCCTTAGCTGCTGAAGCCGCTTCGCCGTTTCGCGAAGGTCTTGTTTGGCGGAAACATCGAGTTCGATCATGTTGCGGAACACCTCTTTATCTTGTTAATCATTTACATGGTTAAGTCATGCGCCTGCGCCGCGTCCACCTGCGCTGCGGCGCGCTTGCGCCGCGACATGCCTGCGCCGCGGCGATTCAGCTGGTGCGGCCGTGGCACACCTTGTACTTCTTGCCGCTGCCGCAGGGGCAGGGATCGTTGCGGCCGATGCGTTCGCCGGCGCGGCGCACGGGACGGCGCGACGTTTCCCCTTCTCCCCGGTTGGTCACCGTCTGGCCCTGCGCCACCGCTTCCCGCTTGAGGTTGCTTTGCACCTGCGCCTTCATGATGTACAGCGACACTTCGTCCTCGATCCGCTCGATCATTTCCATGAACATGTTATGCCCTTCAAACTGGTACTCGCGCAGCGGATCGTTGCCGCCGTAAGCGCGCAGGTGTATGCCCTGGCGCAGCTGGTCCATGGCGTCGATGTGGTCCATCCACTTGCTGTCCACGGAGCGCAGGACGACGACCTTCTCGAATTCCCGCATGATCTCGGGCCCGATTTCCTGCTCCCGCTCGTTGTAGCGGTCGATCACCTTTTGCATGATCAGCTCGATGATCTCGTCCCGTTCCTTGCCTTCCAGCTCTTCTTTCCGCAGCCGGTCCTCCGGCAGCAGGTGGGTGTGGACGTGCGACACGATGCCCGCCAGATCCCAGTCTTCCGGAACGGCGTCCTCGGGACAGTGCCTTTCGACGACCCGCGTGACGCTGCCCCGGATCATGCCCTCCACGATGTCCCGGATGTTGTCGGTGAACAGCACCTTGCGCCGGTCGGCGTAAATCTTCTCCCGCTGCAGGTTGATCACGTCGTCGTACTGCAGCACGACCCGGCGCATGTCGAAGTTGGCGCCTTCCACCCGTTTTTGCGCCGACTCGATGGCCTTGGTGACCATCTTGCTTTCGATCGGGGAATCCTCGTCGAAGCCGAGGCGTTCCATCATGTTCTTCAGGTTGGCGGCACCAAAACGGATCATCAGCTCGTCTTCCAGGGACAGGAAAAATTGCGACGAACCCGGGTCCCCCTGGCGACCGGCGCGGCCCCGCAGCTGGTTGTCGATGCGGCGGGCTTCATGCCGCTCGGTGCCGATGATGTGCAGGCCGCCCAGTTCCGCCACGCCTTCGCCCAGCACGATGTCCGTCCCGCGGCCCGCCATGTTGGTGGCGATGGTGACGGCGCCGCGCTGGCCGGCCTTGGCCACGATCTCCGCTTCCTCGGCGTGGTGCTTCGCGTTGAGCACCTTGTGGGGGATGCCCCGCTTTTTCAGCATTTCCGACAGCAGTTCGGAATTTTCGATGGACGTGGTGCCGACCAGCACCGGCTGGCCCTTGCTGTGGCGGCGGACGATCTCCTCCACCACCGCGCGGTATTTGGCCTTCGCTGTCTTGTACACCACATCCGGCAGGTCCACGCGGATCATCGGCTTGTGCGTCGGCACCACGATGACGTCCAGCCCGTAGATTTTCTTGAATTCTTCCTCTTCCGTCTTGGCCGTGCCGGTCATGCCCGCCAGCTTGCGGTACATGCGGAAATAATTCTGGAAGGTGATCGTGGCGAGGGTCATGCTTTCGCTTTGGACCTTCAGTCCTTCCTTCGCCTCGATCGCCTGGTGCAGACCGTCGCTGTACCGGCGCCCGGCCATCAGCCGCCCGGTGAACTCGTCGACGATGATCACTTCGCCGTTTTGCACCACGTAGTCGACGTCGCGCCGCATGATGTACCGGGCTCTGAGCGCCTGGGTGATGTGGTGGTTCAGCACCACGTGATCCAGCGAGAACAGGTTGTCGATGCCAAACGCCTGCTCCGCCTTGGCCACGCCCTGCTCGGTGAGGGTGATGCTGCGGGTCTTGTGGTCAATGGTGTAGTCTTCGCCTTCCTTCAGCCGGCTGGCGAAGCGGTCGGCGGCGTAATACAGTTCGGTGGATTTTTGCGCCTGGCCGGAAATGATGAGCGGAGTCCGCGCTTCGTCGATGAGGATGGAGTCCACCTCGTCGATGATGGCGTAATGGAGCTCCCGCTGCACGATGTGTTCCTTGTACAGGACCATGTTGTCGCGCAGGTAGTCGAACCCGAATTCGTTGTTGGTCCCGTAGGTGATGTCGCAATTGTACACCCGCTGTTTTTCCTCGTGGGAAAGCCCGTGGAGGTTGCAGCCGACGGTGAGGCCGAGGAATTCGTACACCTTCCCCATCATGGTGCTGTCGCGCTGCGCCAGGTATTCGTTCACCGTCACCACGTGCACGCCTTTCCCGGTGAGCGCGTTCAGGTAAACCGGCAGCGTGGCCACCAGGGTTTTGCCTTCGCCGGTCTTCATTTCCGCGATGCGGCCTTCGTGAAGCACCATGCCCCCGATGAGCTGCACGTCAAAATGGCGCATGTTCAGCGTCCGCTTGGCCGCTTCACGCACCACGGCAAACGCCTCGGGGAGCAGATCGTCCAGCGTCTCGCCCTTCTCCAGGCGCAGCCGGAACTCGTCCGTCTTGGCCCGAAGCTGCGCGTCGGACATCGCCGTCATTTGCGGTTCCAGCGCGTTGATTTGCTCCACGACCCGGGAGTAACGTTTCAGCTCCCGTTCATTGGGATCGCCGAATATTTTCTTGACCAGCCCCAGCATGTAAAGAACCCCTCTTTCCCGCGCGCATTGACGCATCACTTTATTTTAGCAATTTGGGAAGGGAGGGGCAAGCAAGGGATGTAAATAAATGATAATTAAACATTATAATGGATAATCTTGACGACCTTTCTCCCCGTTCCCGGAAGTTTGGGATACACCCGAATCCGTGATCATCAATTGATGAAAATGCGAGAAAAAGCAGGCAAATACACTTCCGAAGGCGAATGACATAAACAAGATAACATTCACCTGCGGGGTGTCATATGAAAATCAAGTTCGTTCGCTCCAAGGAGCTTATCCTTTCCACCCATGCCGGTCTGGCAACCGTAGGGGCATTGCTTGCACATACCAGATTAACCAAACGTTTAAACCATACACGCCTTTCGGAGATGGAGAACCCCTATCATTCTCATGCCGACGTGATGAAAAGTTACATCGGGCTTCTCTGCCAAGGCAAGAGTGATTTCGACCATATTGAGCCGTTTCGGAACGACGATGTATTTCCGATCTGTTTGCAACTGCAAAAAGTGCCCTCCAGTCCGACGCTTCGGCAACGCCTGGATCGTGCTGCGACAGAAGCGGCGGGATGGAACGAGATTCTTCTGGAGGAATCGGCCGATCTGATTCGCCGCGTCCAGGCGCCGCTTACCGGTGTTCAGGCCGGTTCGGTCGTCTTTGTACCGCTGGACATCGACGTTTCTCCCTTTGACAATTCCGGCACCCGAAAAGAAGGCGTCTGCCGCACCTACAAAGGTTTCGACGGCTACGCGCCCATATTTGCTTACCTGGGCCAGGAGGGTTACGGCGTCAACGTCGAACTGCGGGAAGGCAGCACGCATGTCCAGAACGGAACGGCTGCTTTTTTGACCCGGAGCATCGCGTATGCGCGGCGCGTGACGGATCTGCCGATTCTCGTCCGCATGGACGCGGGAAACGACAGCATCGACAATTTGCGCGTATGTCACCGTGAACAAGTGGACTACATCATTAAAGCCAACCTCCGCAAGGAACCGAAAGAGCTGTGGCTGCGCATCGCCGAATCCTCGGGCATTTGCTGCCAGCAGCG
>LZRV01000019.1 GCA_002159065.1 Paenibacillaceae bacterium ZCTH02-B3
GTCCAATGTCGAAACGTCGGCCCTGTTCATGCAGGATGACGAGATGAAGACGTTCCCGTTTTTCCTGACGACGCTCACGAGCAATCTGGCGAACAACGTGGCCAGGCAGGGGGCGGCGGCCGTGGCGGCCCTCATCCTGCTCGTGCCGAATCTCGTCTTTTTCATCCTGCTGCAGCGAAAAGTCATTTCCACGATGGCGCATTCGGGGATCAAAGAATGAAAAAGGGAAAGAAGACAGCCATGTTCCGTTTTGTCCGCGCGTTCGCGCTTCAGCTGAGCCTGCTCGGGGCTTTTGCCGCCCTTTGGCCCGGCCGGGTTGCGGCCTCCGGGCTGCCCTATGAAACCTATTACCGGGACGGATTCGGCCAGACGGTCAAAACGCAGGCCGCCTATCTGCCCGCCGGGCTGATCAAATTGGATTTCAACGGGCCGCAAGATTTGTTCGTGGACGAAAAGGACCACATCTACGTGGCGGACACCGGCAACAACCGGATCGTCCATCTCGACCGGGACGGCACTTTCGTGCGGGAAATTGTCGTGCCGGAAAGCCCGCTCAGCCGTCCGTCCGGCGTTTTCGTCGACGGAAACGGCGACATCTACGTGGCGGATACCGGCAATGCCCGCATCGTGCGGCTGAATGCGGAAGGGCGGCTCGTGAAGGCGTTCGGACGGCCGGCATCCGCCTACATTCCCGATTCCTTCAAATATGAGCCGGTGCGCGTCGTCGTCGACAAGCGGGGCTTTCTGTTCGTCACGTCCCTCGGGGCCTATCAGGGTCTGGTGCAGCTGGACCCGGACGGCGGATTTGTCGGCTTCTTCGGCCCGAACAAGGCGCCGTTCACCCTGTTTGACGCCTTCAAGCGGCTGGTCTACACGCGGGAAATGTATGCGCGGGAACCGAAAAAGCGGCCGCCCGCCGTCACGAGCGCGGACATCGACCGGGACGGGTTCATTTACACCGTCACCCGGGAAGCGACCCGCGACCAGATCAAAAGGCTGAACATGGCGGGAGTTGACCAG
Source organism: Paenibacillaceae bacterium ZCTH02-B3 (assembly GCA_002159065.1). GTDB lineage: Bacteria > Bacillota > Bacilli > Paenibacillales > Paenibacillaceae > ZCTH02-B3. Next base: position 1,021 of record LZRV01000019.1, read on the forward strand.
CTGCCGGGCAAAGGGGACTTTCACCATCTGCAGCCGGTCCGTTCCTACGGGGAGATCCTCCATCCGCGGAGCGATTCGCCTTCTCCCCAGCTGGTCGATCTGACGGTCGATGATGACGGAAACGTGACGGTGGTGGATGCCGTCCATGACGTCGTCAGCCAGTACGACCGGAACGGCAACCTGCTGTTTTTCTGGGGAACCGAGACGCTGACGGCCGCGGCCAAAACGGGCGTGGTGCGGGCGCCGGCGGCCATCGACCAAAATTCGGCGGGGGATCTGCTGATTCTCGACGGCACCAACAATCTGATCCACGTGCTGCGCCGCTCCGAATTCGGTTCCCTGGTCCACCGGGCGAACGCCCTCACGCAGGCCGGGCGCTACGAAGAAAGCGAGCCGCTGTGGGAAGAGGTGCACCGGCTGAATGAACGCTACACGCCGGCGCTCATCGGGCTGGCCAAAGCGGCCTACAAAAAGGAACGGTTCGACCGGGCGCAGGAGCTGTTCCATCGTGCGGGCGTCGTGGGCGGCTATTCGGAGTCGTTCTGGCAAAACCGGCTGCGCTGGTTCCAGCGGCATTTCGGACTGGCGATGAACGGATTGGCCGGCGCCGCGCTGCTCGCTTTCGCCATCCGGAAAGTTCGGCGGAGACGGCGGACGGGGCGGACCGGGGCGGCAGAAAGGACGCCGGCCGCCATCCGGCCCGGGAATGCCGGAAGCGGCGTTTCCGTTGCGGCGCAACTGAAACACGCGTTCACGGTGCTCCGGCATCCGGCGGACGGTTTTTACGCCATCCGCCACGAGGGGAAGGCGGGGGCCGCGGGCAGCCTGGTTCTTTTCGTCCTGGCGATGGCCGCGTTCGCCTTCATCCAGGCGAAAACCGCCTTCGTCTTCAATCCCTGGCAGCGCCTCGGCGTTGAGCTGCCGCCGCTTCTCGTCCAGTTCGCCGGCATCTGGATCGGCTGGGTCGTCAGCAACTACCTGACCGGTTCCCTGTTCCGGGGGGAAGGGCGGTTCCGGGACGTGCTGTACGGCAGCGCGTACGCCCTGTTTCCCCTCGTGCTGATCGGCGTGCCGAAAACGGTGCTGTCCCATGCCTTGACGCTGAACGAAGCCGCCCTTTTCCGGTTTCTCGACACGGTCATGATGGTCTGGATCGCCCTTTTGTTCATCCGGCTCGTGCAGGGCGTCCACAATTATGCGTTTTCCGAGGCCGTTGCCGTGACCGCCGCTTCGCTTCTGGCACTGGCCGTCCTCGTCGCCATGCTGTTCATCCTGCTCGGTCTCGGCCTCGAACTGGTCCAGTTTCTGAAGTCGATCTATCAGGAGGTGATCGTGCGGTGAACGGACGGCGCATCCGGGTTTTGCGGTTCATCCGGCCCGTGCTGGCGGCTTTGGCGCTCGCCGCGATGGGCGGACTGGCGGTCCGCATCCTGTTTTTTCCTTCCGGATCGCCGGCGGCCGGAGAAGCGGCCGGCGGCTGGTCCGAAGCGGCCGGATTTCCCCGCGTGAAACCGGGGCTGCCCGAAGAACGGCATTTCGAACGGATGGCCGAAAACGACGCGTTCCTCCTCCTGGCAGACCGGACGACGGCCCATTTC
>LZRV01000020.1 GCA_002159065.1 Paenibacillaceae bacterium ZCTH02-B3
GTGTACGCGCTGCAGACCCGGTTCATCCTGGACTGGAACCAGGCGAGCCACCGGCACGACATCGCCTATACGCCGAATCTGTATCCGGAGCCGGCCAGAACCGGCCACGTCGGCATCCAGGTGGTGACCAGCGGGCCGGTGTCCCGGGCCGAGCACATCAAAAACGGCTTTCTCCGGATGATCGCTTCCGCCCGCAAATCGATCCACATCCAGACCCCGTATTTCATTCCCGATTCCAGCATCCTGGACATGCTGCAGGTGGCGGCCGCGTCCGGGGTGGACGTCCACATCATGATACCGGACAAGCCGGACCATCCGTTCGTGTATTGGGCCACCATGTATCACGTCGGCGAAATGCTCCGGTGCGGCGCGAACGTGTATCTGTACCGCAACGGGTTCCTCCACGCGAAAACGATCATCGTCGACGGCGAAATCGCATCCGTCGGCACGGCCAACATGGACAACCGCAGCTTCCGGCTCAATTTCGAGGTGAACGCGTTCCTGTACGACCGCGCCATCGCCCGCAAATTGCTGGAGACGTTCCATGAAGATCTGAAGGTGTCCGAACCGCTCACCTGGGAGCGGTATCTAGAGCGGCCCCTGCGGATCCGGTTCAAGGAATCGGTGTGCCGGCTTTTGTCGCCGATCCTGTAAAGCGGTCCAAGACGGTCCGAATTTCCGTTTTCCGTGCATGCCGGGTTCCCCGGCAAGCCGCCCGTGAAACGACCGCGGCGTGAAGCGGCGGTCGACGGGAAATCGTCCGGCGGGTTGCCGTCCGCCGGATGCCGGCTGCGGGCCGCCGTCGGGAAGCCGGCTGCGGACCGCCCGGCTTCTCCATGCATAATGCACCCCTCCCCAAGCCAAATTACGGATACCCGGGACCGGCAATCGTCCGATGTGCAAAAAGGGGGATCACGCGGGTTTGGCGAGATGGGTCACGGCTTTGTTCAGGCGAAACCGGGGCGAAAAAACCGGCGAAAACGGCAAACTTGGCGGACGACCCTTTGAAGACGGCCTGGACGAGGCGGCGGATGACCGCCGGCCGTCTTTTTCGCTTGTCCGCGAACAGTTCCGGGATTGCAGCGATCTGGTGCACCGCAGCTATCCGCATCTCGGCGTGGATTTGCTCTACTTCGGCCATCTGGTCGGCCCGGAGGAGCTGGACCGGGACGTGGTTCGCGTGCTGGAAACCGCCGATCCGGGCGAACTGAAGCAGCTGCTGAAGCGGTCCCAGTTCACCCGTGTGGACTCGTTCACCGAGGCGGTGGAAGGCATTCTCGACGGGCAGGCCGTCCTGTTCCGCAAGGACGGCGCCTGGCTTGCGCCCGTTTCCAATCCGCCGGGACGCAGCGTGGAAGAGTCGGAAGTGGAAGGCTCCATCACCGGCCCCCACGACGGGTTTTCGGAGACGGCCCAGCTGAACGTGGCGCTGATCCGGCGCCGGCTGAAAAGCGCCAGGCTCAAGGCGGTCCGGCTGCGGGTGGGCGAGCTGAGCCATACGGACGTGTACGTGATGTACATCGAGGACATCGTCAACGCCGTTTACGTGGAGGAACTCATCTCCCGCATCCGGGACGTCAGCATTGAAGTTCTGGACGAAGCCCACGAATTGGTGCAGCTGATCGAAGACCGTCCGAACTCCATTTTTCCGCAGTTCTATACGACGGAACGGCCGGACATCGCCGTGAACAAGCTGTCCCAGGGGCGGATCGCCGTCATCGTGGACGGCAGTCCGACGGTCATCACGGCGCCGGCGAGCCTGATGGAGTTTTTCAACGCGGCGGACGACTACTACATGCGCTGGATCAGCGCCACGGGCCTCCGGTTTTTGCGGTTCATCGCCTTTTTGATCACCGTGTCGTTCACCGCCTTTTACGTCTCGATCACGACGTTCCATTACGAGCTCATCCCCCGCACGCTGCTCGTCAACCTGGCCGAATCGCGGGCCAGGGTGCCGTTTCCGCCGCTCTACGAGGCGCTGTTCATGGAATTCACGATCGAAATGCTGCGGGAAGCGGGGGCCCGGCTGCCTTCCAAGATCGGCCAGACCATCGGCATCGTCGGCGGAATCGTCATCGGGCAGGCGGCGGTGCAGGCCGGGTTCACCAGCAACATCCTGATCATCACCGTGGCCAGCTCGGCCATCGCCTCCTTCGTCATTCCGAGCTACATGATGAGCACGTCGCTGAGGCTTTTGCGCTTCGGACTCATCGTGCTGGCCGGCGTATGGGGAAATCTCGGGCTCATGCTCGGCTTCGGCTTCATCATCGCCGACCTGTCCAACCTGACCGTGCTGAAAAGTTCCTACATGACGCCGCTGGCGCCGTTCAACATCCGGGACTGGAAGCGGCTCGTCATCCGCGGACCGTATTGGTCGCTCAAGGAGCGGACGTCGCAATCCCGGACGCGAAACCGGATTTTCAGCAAAATGAAGCGCTGAGGGGGACGGGCCGTGAACGAGAAGCTGAATCCGCTTCACATCGGGATTCTCATCCACATGACCCAAATGGGGGTGTCGGTGTTCAGTCTGCCGCGGGTGTGCGCGACATACATCGGAACGAACGGGTGGGTGTGGGTGCTCGTCATCGGGACCGTGG
>LZRV01000021.1 GCA_002159065.1 Paenibacillaceae bacterium ZCTH02-B3
GATCAAGGGAGACGGCCATCCGTCCAGCAGCAGAAAAACGGACGATCCGGCCACGAGCACGATGCCGCCGGCCAACGCCATCGGACGAAACCCGACGCGGTGCAGAAACCGTCCGCCGAACGTGGAGGCCAGCGGCCAGCCGACGGACATCGCGGCCAGCGTGAACCCCGCCGCCGTGGGCGACAGGCCCATCACGCCCTGCACGTAGGTCGGCAGGAAAGCGGAGATGCCCATCATCACCATGCCCGTGGTCAGCGAGGCGGCATTGCTGGCGGCGATGAACGGGTGCGTCCAGAGAAACGGCGGCATGACCGGTTCCTTCGCTTTCGTTTCCCACCACAGAAAGGCGGCCAGCACGAGGATGGCGAAAGCCGCCAGCAGGTACGTGACGGGCGAATGCCAGGACCATTCGACGCCGCCGAAGACGAGGAGCACCATCAGCGCGGACGTGGAGGAAAACAGCATCCACGTCCCGGCGAGGTCCAGGCTTCGTTTTTTCTTTTCGACCGGTTCGTGCAAATACAGGTGCATCAGCACGATGGACGCAAGGCCGACGGGCAGGTTGCACCAAAACACCCACGCCCAGTCCGCATACTGGACGATGAGTCCGCCGGCGGTCGGGCCGATGATCGAGGAAATGCCCCAGACGCTGGACAGGTACCCCTGTATTTTGCCCCGCTCTTCCCCCGTATAGACGTCCCCGATGATCGTGGTGGCGATCGGCTGGATGGCGCCGGCGCCCAGCCCCTGGACGAAACGGAACGCGACCAGCCAACCCATCGTGTCCGCCAGGCCGCACAGCAGCGAACCGAGGAGAAACACCCCGACGCCAAAAGAAAAAACCGGCTTGCGGCCGAACAGATCGGCCAGCTTCCCGTAAAGCGGTATGGTGACGGTCTGGATGAGCAGATACGAGGAAAACACCCAGCTGAACAGCGAAAATCCGCTCAAATCGGCCACGATGCTCGGCATGGCGGTGGAGACGATGGTGCCTTCGATGGCGCCCATGAACATGGCGAGCATGACGGCCGCGAGCACGAACGGACGCCTGGTCGGCCGGCTCCGGCCGTCCGCGCGTTCAAGAGCCTTCTGCATGGCAGCCTCCGCATGCATGACGAAATAAGGAAATTGGCCCATCTATTATATCGGAAAAAAGAGCGGCTGTCGAAATTATTGTGAAATGCTTCACAAAATCTGCGAAGTGTGGTACAATGTATGTGAAAAATTTCACTGTTTCCGGCCTCCCGGGAACCTATGATGGAGGCTGCCAATGGCGCGGGGCTCCCCGAAGCGGGCGCGCAAATCAAAAGGAGTGGATGAAGATGGCCATTCACGAAGCGGAAATGAAGCGGACGGCGGCGGAAAAACATGCCTGGCGCGGATTCGTCGGCGGCAAATGGAAGAAGCAGATCGACGTGCGGGATTTCATCATGCAAAATGTCACACCCTATTACGGCGACGAATCGTTCCTCGCCGGCCCGACGGAAGCGACGAAGGCGCTCTGGGACATGATCCGTCAGCTCAGCATGGAGGAAATCCGGAAGGGCGGCGTGCTGGACGTCGACGTCAACACCGTGTCGACGATCACAGCCTTCGGTCCGGGGTATCTGGACAAAGCGAAGGAAAAAATCGTCGGCCTGCAGACCGACAAACCGTTCAAGCGGGCCATCCAGCCGTTCGGCGGCATCCGCATGGTCGAGCAGGCGTGCAAGGCTTACGGCTTTGAAGTGCCGAAGGAGATCATCAAAATTTTCACCGAATACCGGAAAACCCACAATCAGGGGGTTTTTGACGCCTATACCGACGAAATGCGGCTGGCCCGCAAAGCCGGGATCATCACCGGCCTGCCCGACGCCTACGGCCGCGGCCGGATCATCGGCGACTACCGGCGGGTGCCGCTGTACGGGCTGGACTTCCTCATCGAACGCAAGAAGGAAGCGCTGAAGCAGTTGACCGGCGTCATGACGGACGACCTCATCCGCCGGCGGGAAGAACTGACCGAGCAAATTCGCGCCCTGGAAGAACTGGGGCGGATGGTTGAGCGCCTGGTGGTGCTGGCCGAGGGAAGGGTGGCGGCCGACGGCCCGGTGCGCCGGGTGGTGTCGGACGCGGCGCTGCTGGCGTCGACGGGGCTGCGGCCGCCGGGGACGGTGGCCGCCATGCAGGCCTTCGCCGCTGCCGGCCTGCCGGTGCGCACCGACTGCCTCACGGTGGACGAAGTGTGCGACGAGGTCGCCAGGGCGGCGGGAGGGGTTCGGCGTGCTTGACGACATCATCCTGGGCCAGTACGTGCCGGGCGATTCCTTCCTGCACCGGCTGGACCCGCGCACCAAGATGATCCTGTCGGCGCTGCTGGCGGTCCTGGTGTTCGTGGTGCACACCTGGACCGGGTACGCGCTGTACTTCGCGTTTACCGCCGCGCTGGCCGCCGTGGGGCGGATCCCGCCCCGCTACCTGGCCCGCGGCATGCGGCCCATGCTGTTCTTCGCCGCCATCACCTTCCTGTTTCAACTGGTGTTCGTGCGCGAGGGCCAGCCGATCCTGGACCTGTGGATCATGACCGTCACCGACCGCGGCCTGGTGGAG
>LZRV01000022.1 GCA_002159065.1 Paenibacillaceae bacterium ZCTH02-B3
AACATGCTGTTTTCCCTTTTTGCCATGTACGAGGAGGAAGCCCGCCGGGCGATGGCCGAGCGGCTGGTGCTGCCGGCCTACGATTACGTGCTGAAATGCTCCCACACGTTCAACCTGCTCGACGCCCGCGGCGCCATCAGCGTGACGGAACGGACCGGTTACATCACCCGCGTGCGGAATCTGGCCCGGCAAGTCGCCCAGGTGTGGCTGGAAGAGCGGGAGAAGCTGGGCTTTCCGCTGTTGAAGGGGAAAGGGGCTGACGCAAATGGCTGAACACCTGCTTTTTGAAATCGGCCTGGAAGAAGTGCCGGCGCGGTTCGTGCGCCAGGCGGCCGGGCAGCTGAAGGACATCGTGGAAAAATGGCTGGACGAGTCCCGCATCGCCCACGGCGCCGTCCGCTCCTTCGCCACGCCGCGGCGCCTGGCGGTGCTGGCGGAAGACGTGGCGGACCGGCAGGCGGACCTGACGCAGGAGACGAAGGGGCCCGCTCTCTCCATCGCGCGGGACGAACAGGGCAACTGGACGAAGGCGGCCCTCGGTTTTGCCAAAAGCCAGGGCGTCGACCCGGCCGAGCTCACCGTGCGGGACGTCGGCGGCACGCCGTACGTCTTCGCCGTCAAAAAGGGCGCCGGCGAAAAAACGGAAGCGCTGCTGCCGCGGGCGGCCGGCGAGTGGATCCGCGCCATGTCGTTTCCGAAAAACATGCGCTGGGGCCGCCATGACGTGAAGTTCATCCGGCCGATCCGCTGGCTCGTGTTCCTGTACGGCGACCGGGTCGTGCCGCTGGAAGTCGCCGGCGTCTCCTCCGGCCGCATGACGCGGGGGCACCGGTTTCTCGGCGGCGAAGCCGAGCTTGCCCGGGCGTCGGAGTACGCGGACGCGCTGCGCGGCCAGTACGTGCTGGCGGATCCAAAAGAGCGGAAACGGGCCATCCTGGACCAGATCGGGCGGCTGTCCCGGGAAAAAGGCTGGACGATCGCCGTCCAGGAGGACCTTTTGGAAGAAGTGCTGTTTCTGGTGGAATACCCGACGGTGCTGTACGGTTCCTTCGATCCGGCTTTTTTGGCCATCCCGCAGGACGTGCTGATCACGTCCATGCGCGAGCATCAGCGGTATTTCCCCGTGTTCGACGGAAACGGCCGACTGCTGCCCCATTTCGTGACGGTCCGCAACGGCGATGACCGGTCGCTCGAACTGGTGGCCAGGGGCAACGAGAAAGTGCTGCGCGCCCGCCTGACGGACGCCCGGTTCTTCTATGAAGAAGACAAGAAACTTTCCATCGACCGGGCGCTCGGCAAGCTGGAATCGATCGTGTTTCACGAAGATCTCGGCACCGTCGGCGACAAAGTGCGCCGCATCCGGACGCTGGCGGGACGGCTGGCGGAACGGGCCGGCATCGGCGGCGAGGAGAAGCGGCACATCGACCGGGCGGCGCACATCTGCAAATTCGACCTCGTCACCCAGATGGTCTATGAGTTTCCCGAACTGCAGGGCATCATGGGGGAAGAATACGCCCGGCTGCAGGGCGAGCCGGAGCCGGTGTGCCGCGCCGTGAACGAACATTACCGCCCGCGCCACGCCGGGGACGGACCGCCGGAAGGGCTGGTCGGAGCCGTCGTCGGGCTGGCCGACAAGATGGACACGATTGCCGCCTTTTTCTCCATCGGCATCGTGCCCACCGGTTCCCAGGACCCGTACGCGCTCAGGCGCCAGGCGGCCGGCATCGTGCAGACGCTGATCCGCCACGGGCTCAAGCTCCATCTGGACGATCTGTTCCGCCTGTCCCTCGGCGTGCTGCGGGATTCCCGCGGCCTGAAGCGGGATGAAGCGGACATTTTGCGGGATTTGCGGGACTTCTTCGCCCTTCGCGTCCGCAACGTGCTGTCGGACAAAGTCCGCCATGACGTGGCCGAAGCCGTCATGGAAGGCGGCGTTTTCGCTTCCCCCGTGCCGTCCGTCATTCGCCGGGCGGAGGCGCTGGAAGCCTTCCTTGCCGCAGACGGGGCGAAAGCGGCCGTCGACGCGTTCAACCGGGTGTGCAACCTGGCCGTGAAGGCGGAGTCCGACGAGCTGGACGAGCGGATGCTGGCGGAGCCGGCGGAGCGGGAACTGTACAAACAATGGCAGCAGCTTCATATCATATATGGCGGACATCTGGATGAAGGCCGCGAAGCGCAGGCGCTCGATGCGCTGGCCGGACTGCGCGATGCCGTCAACCGCTTTTTCGACGCGGTGCTGGTCATGGCCGAAGACCCGGCGGTTCGCCGGGCGCGCCTGGCGCTCATTTCCCGGATCGCGCGCGACATCCGCCGCTTCGCGGATTTTTCCCGGCTGGTGAAATGAAGCAGGAATTCCGTCCGGCGCCGGCGAACCGGTACGTGCCGGACCGGACGCCATGTCCGTCGGAAAAGGGGTTTTCAGAGCGATGAAACCGCCGATCGTCTACGTGGATGCCGACGCCTGCCCGGTGAAACGGGAAATCATCGAGACGTGCCGCGCTTTCGGCGTCCGCGTCGTCCTTGTCGCCTCCCATGCCCATCGCATGCCGGAAGCCGGAGACGGCGTGGACGTCGTCCAGG
>LZRV01000023.1 GCA_002159065.1 Paenibacillaceae bacterium ZCTH02-B3
GCGCGGGGCTGTCCGCCTTCATCGGCCACGGCGTGCAGGTGCTGGTCTACGGCTTTGTGCAGGGGCTGGCGGCCGAGCTGTTGTTTGCGGTCTTCCGCTACAGACGGCACAGCATCGCGGTGGCGGGCCTTGCGGGCGTCATGTCCTGCCTCGGCAGCTTCCTCCTCGATCTGTATTACGGCTACGCCGATCTGGAAGCCTGGGCGCTGGCGGTGAAATACGGGCTCCGCACGATCAGCGCGTTCGTGTTCACGGGCGTCTTCGCATACTATATCGTCAAGGCGCTGGAAGCGACCAAGGTGACGAATTTGATCCGTCCCGTTTCACCGGACGAATACGAGCAGCTCGATCGGTGAGTCCGTTTTTGCGCGCCGGAAATCCCGCGAAACCGCCAACTCGAAACCGGGTGAGACAGCATGATCGCTGCAGATGAAAAAACACGGGAACGCCCATTGTGCGATGGAGTCCGGAAATTGCCGCCGCGGGAAGCGTTCCGTCAATCCCCGCCGGGAGAAGCCCGCGACGAAAATCGCGATCCCGGCCTTGCCGCCGGCGTCGAAAATTTGCGCCTGAAATTTCCCGGAGAACCGGACCTTCTGTTCCAAGACCTGACCCTGCAGATTCCGAAGGGCCAGAAAGTGCTGATCGTGGGCCCGAGCGGTTCGGGCAAATCGACGCTTTTGCAGGTGCTGAGCGGCCTGATTCCGCACTCCGTCGAGGTGCCGATGAAATGCAGCCGCATCCAGCGGCCGGCGTCGTGGGGATTCGTGTTCCAGGATCCCGACACGCAATTCTGCATGCCCTGCGTGGACGAAGAACTGGCGTTCGTGCTGGAAAATCAGCAGGTGCCGCGGCGGGAAATGGAATCGCGGATGCGCGAGGCGCTTGCCCTGGTCGGTCTTGCGCCGGATCTTCTCCACGCGCCGGTCCAAACGCTCTCCCAGGGCATGAAACAGAGGCTGGCACTCGCCTCCGTGCTGCTGCTGAAACCGGAAACCGTGTTTCTGGACGAACCTTCGGCTTTGCTGGACCCGGAAGGGACGAGCCAAATCTGGGCATCCATCAGGCGTTCCCTGCGGGAACAGACGGTTGTCCTGGTTGAGCACAAAATTGACGCGATCGTGGACTGGATCGACCGGATCGTCATGCTGGACGAACAGGGGCGCCTTGTGGCGGACGGCCCGCCGGACGATGTGTTCCGCCGCCACAAGGCGGCCTTCGGGCGGTACGGGATCTGGTATCCCGGGATTTGGGACGAATATCTGGAATCGCCCCGATGGAAAGCGATTCGCGCCGGACGGGATCCATCTCCCCCGAATCGCCCGGCCGGCGCGCCCGTCATCGAATTGGAGCAATTCGAGGCTTACCGCGGCAACCAATGCAAATTGCGCATCGACAAGGCCGCCGTCCGCGAGCGGTCATGGATCGCCGTAACCGGTGAAAACGGCGCCGGAAAAAGCACATTGCTGCTTGCCCTGACGCAGCTTGTTCCGACCGCCGGCCGGTATGTCCTGCACGGCCGGACAATCCCGGAGCATCCGAAAAAACGCCGGGTGCCGGAAGGCGTGGCCCTGGTGTTCCAAAATCCGGAGATGCAGTTCGTGGCCGATTCGCTGTTCGATGAACTGGCGCTGTCTCTGGCCAATGCGGGCATGAAGCGGGACGAACTGGAGGACGAGGTGCAGCGGCTTTTGCGCCATTTCCGTCTTCCTCCCGACGCCGGACGGCACCCGTACGACCTGTCGCTCGGGCAAAAACGCCGGTTGAGCGTGGCGACGGCGATGGCGTCGCGCGCCTCCGTGCTATTGCTGGACGAGCCGACCTTCGGGCAGGACGCCCGGAACACGTTCGCGATCCTGGAATATCTGGAAGAGCTCCGCGCAGGCGGCAAAACCATCATCATGGTGACGCACGACCGTCGCGCGGTCGATCATTTTGCCACCGAGGAATGGGTGCTGGAAAACGGCCGGCTGAAGGACATCCGCCACATCCGGCAACCGTGACGCGCGAACGGGTTCATCGGACGGACTCGGCCCGCGCCGGAAAGACCGGGCGGGCTTTGCCGTCCGGGCGGGGACATGAAGGAGACGCATTTCATGGAGGGACCCGACGTTGCTTGAATGGTTCACGCCGCAAAAAATCACCTGGCTGCACCGCGCCAATCCGGCGTGGAAAGCCCTGCTTTTGTTCCTGACGATGGCGGGGCTGTTTTTCACCCGCGATCTTGCCTTCATCGTGGTCATGGCGTGCCTGTATGGCGGGCTCCTGTTCACGTCGAGCGGCTTTGCGCTCCGGAAACTGCTGCTTGTTTGCCTGCCCTTCGTCTTCACCTTTCTTTCGTCCGCGCTGACGCTGGCGTTGTTCGGCCGGGGCGAGCGCGTGCTGTGGCAGTGGGGCATCGTCAAAATTTCCGAAGAAAGCATCCGGTCGGGGCTGATCATCGGCACGAAATCGCTGGCGATCGGGATGATCAGCCTCGTCCTGCTGCTGACGACCCGCCCGGTGCTGCTGTTTTACGCCCTGATGCAGCAGTTCCGCTTTCCCGCCAAATATGCGTACGGGTTTCTGG
>LZRV01000024.1 GCA_002159065.1 Paenibacillaceae bacterium ZCTH02-B3
GTGCTCAAGGCGTGGGAAGGCCTCGGTTATTATTCCCGCGCCCGGCATTTGCATTCCGCCGTCCGCGACGTTTGCGAACTGTACGGCGGGCAGGTACCCGATGATCCCGATGCGGTGGCTTCGCTTCGCGGCGTCGGCCCGTACACGGCCGGCGCCATCCTCAGCATCGCCTTCAACCGGCCGGTGCCGGCGGTGGACGGGAACGTCATGCGGGTGTTGTCCCGCTTTTTCCTGCTGGAAGACGACGTGGCGAAACCGTCGACCCGGACCAGGATGGAGCAGCTGGCACGAAAGCTCATTCCCCGCGAACGCCCCGGCGATTTCAACCAGGCCATGATGGATCTCGGCGCAACCGTCTGCACGCCGAAAAATCCCGGCTGCCTGATCTGCCCCGTCATGGAGCGGTGCGCAGCCCGTCTGCAGGGCCGCGAGAAGTCGCTGCCGGCCAAATCGAAGGCCGGGAAGCCGCGGGCGGAATACCGCGCCGTGGCGCTCATTGAGGGCACGGGCGAGCACGCCGGCAAGATTCTGATCCGCCAGCGGCCGGATGCCGGCCTGCTGGCGGGCCTGTGGGAGCTGCCCCACGTCCTGCTTCCGGAACCGTCCTTCGCGGGAGCGGAAGACGCCCTGCGCGGGTGTCCGCTTCCCGGCGGCTGGACGATCGTGCCGTTTGAACCCGTCATGGACATCGGGCACGAGTTCAGCCACATCCGCTGGATCATGCGGGTGTATGCGGCCGGACTGGCGGAAGGGGAAGCGTCCGGGAACGACGTGGCGGAAACCCGCTGGATCGGACCGGACGAGCGGGCCGACTACACGTTTCCCAATGTCTTCAGCCGCATATTGGACCGGCATTGGAACCGAGAAGACGGGAACCCCCCGTGACGACGCCGCGCGGGGCGCCGCGGGGAAGCCGCGGACGCCGGATGCGCCGGCGTTTCTTTTTTTGTCCTGGAGAAATGCAAATTCTGAGCATAAAGGGGCGGTCGATTGAATTTCCTGCTGAAAGCGTTTATAATGGGCATGAACAATTGTAATATACATGAACAAATGTTCAAAGCGCAGGGGGGAGGGAGAAGCATGACCAGGCCCGACGAGCGGACCCGGCTGCTTGTGAAGGTGAGCACCCTGTACTACATCGACGGACTGAACCAGCAGGAAATTTCCGCGCGCCTCGGCATTTCGCGGCCGCAAGTCAGCCGTCTGCTCAGTTTGGCCAAGTCGGAGGGCATCGTCCAGATCCGGATCCTCAATCCGTTCTCCAAGGAGCAGCAACTGGAGAAGGCGCTGTCCGAAACGTTCGGCGTCGCCGACGTCATGGCGGTCAGCCTGCCGGAACAGACGAGCCCGGAGCAGTTGTATCTGAGCCTCGGCCAGGCCGCCGCCGCCCTGCTGGAAAACGTCATCCGCGACAACGACACCGTGGCGGTGTCGGCCGGCCGGTCCGTCGCGGCAGTGGCGGAAGCGCTCTCCTGGTTCCCGCGGAAAAACGTCACCTTCGTGCCGGCCGTAGGCGGCTGGGGGACGGGAGCCGTCCGATGGCACGCCAACTCCAACGCGAGAACCATGGGCGAGAAGCTGCACGGCAAATGCCTGTTCCTGAACGCCCCGGCCATCGTCGGCACGAAGGAAACGCGCGACGCCATCATGCGGGAGAAGGAAATCGCCGGCGTGCTGGACCGGGCCCGCAAGGCCGACCTGGCGGTGGTCGGCATCGGGCAGGTGTCCGAAGAGGCGGCCATCGTGCGTTCCGGATTTTTCGGCCGTGAAGAGCTGGAAGAAGTTCGCCGTCTGGGCGCCGTCGCCAACCTGAACACGTCGTTCATGGATGCCGACGGCAACGTGCTGGAGGTGGGCAGCGAAGCGCGCATGATCGGCCTTTCGGCCGACGAATTGCGGAAGATCCCGAAGGTCATCGCCGTGGCCGGGGGAGAAGACAAAGTCGCGGCGATCACCGCGCTGCTGCGCGGCCGGTGGATCGACAGCCTGATCACCGACGTGCGGACGGCGGAGCGGATCCTGGCCCATCACCGGCAAAAAAACCGATAGTCCAAATCCCAATGTGAACGGAAGGAAGGAGAATGACCATGAAAAAAACGATCGCAACGCTGATTTCCCTGTTGCTCATGCTGACCGTCGCGGCCGGGTGCGGAGGCGGCGGATCCGATGAAAAAACCGTTTCCATCCTGACGCCCTACCAATCGTCCGTCACCACCAACCAGATGATTGAAGTCCTCAGACAGAAGGCCGAAGAGAAAGGCTGGAAAACGGAAGTCATCGATGCAAAAGGGGACATCGGCCAGATGGCCAGCCGCATGGAAGACGTGATCACCAGGAAAACGGACGCCATCGTCATCGTCAGCACCGATCCCAATCAGCTGGAAGCTCAAATCGCGCTGGCCGCCGAGAAGGGCATCCCGGTGTTCGGCTGCGATTCCGGCTACATCGACGGCATGGCGATGAACGCGACGAGCGACAACGCGGAAATGGCCCGCATGATGACGGAATACCTGTTCGAGCAGATCGGCGGGGAAGGCGACGTGCTGGTGA
>LZRV01000025.1 GCA_002159065.1 Paenibacillaceae bacterium ZCTH02-B3
GGGAAGAGACGGCCTATTTCGCCAGCTTTTCCAACCGAACCATCGTCTACAAGGGGCTGCTTCTGCCCGAACAGCTGCCCGCCTTTTACCGGGATCTGGCGGAAGACGACTACGTGTCGGCCATCGCCCTCGTCCACTCCCGGTTCAGCACCAACACGTTTCCGAGCTGGGCGCGCGCGCACCCGTACCGATACCTGGTGCACAACGGCGAGATCAACACGATCCGGGGCAACGTGAACGGGATGCGGGCGAGGGAGCTGGCGCTTTCGCCGGCGGATTTTGCCGGCATCGAAACGGTCCGTCCGATCGTGGACGCCGGCGGAAGCGACTCCGGGATGTTCGACAACGTGCTGGAATTCCTCGTCATGACCGGACGGTCGCTGCCCCATGCCGCCATGATGATGATTCCGGAGCCGTGGCAGAAAGATCCGTTCATGAGCGACGGGAAGCGGGCGTTCTATGAATATCACGCCAACATGATGGAACCGTGGGACGGTCCCGCCGCCGTCATTATGACCGACGGCGATCTCGTCGCCGCCAGCCTGGACCGCAACGGGCTGCGGCCGTCCCGCTACGTGGTGACGGCGGACAACCGGATCATCCTGTCCTCCGAGGTCGGCGTCATCGATCTTCCGCCGGAAGCCGTCGTCCGCAAGGACCGGCTCCGCCCCGGCCAGATGCTGGTGGTGGACACGCGGGAAGGACGGATCATTCCCGATGCCGAGATCAAGGCGCGGATCGCGGCGGAAAAACCGTACCGCGCGCTCGTCGCGGAACGGATTGTGCCCGTCGGCGATCTGGCCGGCCGGGCCGCCGCCGTCCGGGCGGCCGCGCCGGCGGACGGGGAATCGCGCCGGGCCGTTCTCCGCGCTTTCGGCTACACCCGCGAAGAAATCGAAAAGGGGATCAAGCCGCTCGCCGGGAAGGGCGAGGACCCCGTCGGCTCCATGGGGTACGACGCCCCGCTGGCGGTGCTGTCTTCCAAGCCCCAGCTGCTGTACAACTATTTCAAACAGATGTTCGCCCAGGTGACCAACCCGCCGATCGACGCTTCGCTGGAAGAAATGATCACGTCGAGCCTGTCCATGCTCGGGCCCGAATTTCCGCTTTTGGCCGAGCCCCGCGGCATTCGCCGCATCCGCCTGGAGACGCCCGTCGTCACCAACGGCCAGATGGCGGCGATCAAGGCCGCGAAGGCGCCGGGCATCCGCGTCCGGGTGCTGCCGATGCTGTTCGAGGCGGCCAAAGGGGAGGGCGGTCTGCAAAAAGGGCTGGAAGACCTGCTGAAATCGGCGGACCGGGCGCTGGACGAAGGGGCGACCATTCTGGTGCTGTCGGACCGGGACATTTCCCCGGAGGCGGCGCCGATTCCGGCCCTTCTGGCCACGAGCGCCCTGCACCACCATCTGATCCGCAACGGCCGGCGCACCGCCGCGGGCATCGCCGTCGAGACGGGCGAAGCACGGGAGACCCATCATGTGGCGGCGCTGCTCGGGTTCGGGGCCAATGCCGTCAATCCGTGGCTGATGCTGGACGTCGCGGCCGACGCCGCAAGGCGCGGCGAGCTGGAGCCGGCGGGCCTGACGCCGGAAGAGGCGGTCGGCCGGGCGGTGAAAGGCCTGACCAAAGGGCTGATGAAAATTTTGTCCAAAATGGGCATTTCCACGGTGCAAAGCTACATCGGCGCACAAATTTTCGAAGCGGTGGGCATCCGCGGCGACGTGATCGACGCCTGGTTCCCGTTCACGCCTTCGCGTCTCGGCGGCATCCGTCTCGAAGACATTGCCCGGGAGACGCTGGCGCGCCACGGGGACGGCTTCGGCGGGGACCGGTCGGCGCCGCTTCCGCCGGGGGACGATTTCCAGTGGCGCAAGGACGGCGAGGCCCATCTGTTCAACCCGCAGACGATCCATCTCCTGCAGCGCGCCTGCCGGGAAAACGACTACGGCCTGTACAAGCGCTACAGCTCGCTCCTGCAGGAAGAAACGTCGTCGGGCGCCGGCGTGACGCTGCGCGGGCTTCTCGAATTCGACGGGTCGCGGCCGTCCGTGCCGCTTGACGAGGTGGAGCCGGCCTCGTCCATCGTGAAGCGGTTCAAGTCCGGCGCCATGAGCTACGGCTCCATCAGCCAGGAAGCCCACGAGGCGCTGGCCATCGCCATGAACCGGCTTGGGGGGAAAAGCAACTCCGGCGAAGGCGGCGAAAATCCCGAACGGTTTCTCCCCGACGAAAACGGCGACCGGCGCAACAGCGCCATCAAGCAGATCGCGTCCGGCCGGTTCGGCGTGTCCGCCCACTACCTGATCCACGCCGACGAGATCCAGATCAAGATGGCCCAGGGCGCCAAGCCGGGAGAAGGCGGGCAGCTGCCCGGCCACAAGGTGTATCCGTGGATCGCCCGGGCGAGGGGGTCCACGCCGGGCGTCGAGCTCATCTCGCCGCCGCCGCATCACGACATCTATTCCATCGAAGACCTGGCGGAACTCATCTACGACCTGAAAAACATCAATCCGCGGGCCCGCATCAACG
>LZRV01000026.1 GCA_002159065.1 Paenibacillaceae bacterium ZCTH02-B3
GGAAGAGGGCGCCCTGAAGGGACCGGCCATCATGCCGGGCGGCCAGAAGGACGCCTACGAGCTGGTGGAGCCGATCCTGACGGCGATCGCCGCCAAAGTGAACGGCGAACCGTGCTGCACCTACATCGGGCCGGACGGCGCCGGCCATTACGTGAAAATGGTGCACAACGGCATCGAATACGGCGACATGCAGCTGATCTGCGAAGCGTACCAGCTGCTCCGCGACGTGCTGGGCGCCTCGGCGGAGGAACTGCACGAAATTTTCGCGGAGTGGAACAAGGGCGAGCTGGACAGCTATTTGATCGAGATCACCGCGGACATTTTCCGGCACAAAGATCCGGAGACGGGCAGACCGATGGTGGACGTCATCCTGGATGCCGCCGGGCAGAAGGGCACGGGCAAGTGGACGAGCCAGAGCGCCCTCGATCTCGGCGTGCCCCTTTCCATCATCACCGAATCGGTGTTCAGCCGCTTCATTTCGGCGATGAAGGCGGAGCGGATCGAAGCTTCCAGGAAGCTCGGCGGGCCCGCGCCGCAACCGTTTGCCGGCGACCGCGCCGCGTTCATCGAGAAGGTGCGGAAGGCGCTCTACGCCAGCAAGATCTTCTCCTATGCCCAGGGGTTTGCCCAGATGCGGGCGGCGTCGGAGCATTACGGCTGGAACCTGCAGTACGGCAACATCGCCATGATTTTCCGCGGCGGCTGCATCATCCGGGCCCGGTTCCTGCACCGGATCAAGGAAGCCTACGACCGGAATCCGGATTTGAAAAATCTTTTGCTCGACGACTATTTCGGCGGCATCGTGCAGCAGTATCAGGACGCCTGGCGGGAAGTGGTGGCCGAGGCGGTGCGGCGCGGCATTCCCGTGCCGGCCTTCTCGTCCGCGCTGGCCTATTATGACAGCTATCGTTCGGAGCGGCTGCCGGCCAACCTGCTGCAGGCGCAGCGCGACTATTTCGGCGCCCACACGTTCCAGCGCGTGGACAAGGAAGGCATTTTCCACCACGACTGGCTGGGCGGCCAGAAATAAGGGGCCGGCATGACCAACGGACGAAGCCGGACCAAAGAGGCCGTGACCGGCGGCGCCGTCATCCTGATCGGCTTCATGGGCCCGGGCAAATCCACGGTGGGACGGATTCTGGCCGAACGGCTCGGGGCGGAGTTCGTCGATACGGACCAGGTCATCGAGCGGGAACAGGGGATGGGCATTCCCGACCTTTTCCGCGAGCGGGGGGAAGCCGCCTTCCGGGCCATCGAAACCGAGACGCTGAAGCGGCTGCTCGACGGCTCGCGGCGCGTGATCGCCACCGGCGGCGGCGCCGTGCTGGCCGCGGAAAACCGCGAAGCGATGCGGGCGGGCGGCACGGTGGTGGCGCTCAAGGCTTCACCGGAGACGATCATCCGCCGGGTGGCGGGCGGCGAGGGCCGTCCGCTTCTTGCCGGCGATGCGGCGGCCAACGTCCGCCGCCTGCTCGAGCTGCGCAAAACCGCCTACGATTTCGCCGATTTCACCGTGGTGACGGACGGGCTGACGGCGGATGAAGTGGCGCGGCGGATCTTGCATTTTTTGGCGAAGGAGTCGCGGTGACGATGCATGTCAGAGTGAAACCGGCCGCCAGGCTGGAAGGGGACATCCAGGCGCTGTCCTCCAAAAACTACACGACGCGATACATGCTGGCCGCCGCGCTGGCGGAAGGCGAGAGCGAACTTTTGCATCCGGCCCGCAGCGAAGACAGCGACGCGATGCGGCGGTGCCTGCGCGCCCTCGGCGCGGGGCTGGAAGAGACGGAAAACCGGCTCGTGATCCGCGGTTTCGGGGCCCGGCCGAAGGCGGCGCGGGAGCTGGACGTCGGCAACGCCGGGGCGGTGCTCCGGTTTCTCATGTCGGTGGCCGCGCTGTGCCCGGGCGACGTCACGTTTCCGAACCGGTACCCGGAATCGCTCGGCAAACGTCCGCATCTGGATCTGATTCGTGCGCTGGAGCAAATGAACGTGCGCGTCACCCACCGGGACGGCCGGCTGCCGATCACGATCCACGGCGGCGCGCCGCGGGGCGGCCGCATCCGGGTGTCGGGCAGCGTCAGCTCCCAATATTTGAGTTCCCTGCTGTTTCTGACGCCGCTGCTTGAGGAAGACAGCGAAATCGAAGTCGTGAACGACCTGAAGTCGAAGGTTGCCGTCGGGCAGACGCTGGAAGTGCTGGAGCAGGCCGGCATCCGGGTGGACGCTTCCGCCGACATGATGCATTACCGCGTGCCGGGCCGGCAGCGCTATGAGGCGAAGCGCTACGTCGTCCAGGGCGACTATCCCGGTTCCGCGGCCATCCTGGCGGCGGCGGCGGTCACCGAATCCGACGTGAAAGTGCACCGCCTGCCGGAAGACAGCCGGCAGGGCGAACGGGCCGCCGTCGACGTGCTGAAGGCGATGGGCGTGTCCCTCGTCCATGCCGGCGGCACGGTGCACGTCAAGGGGAACGGCCGGCTGAGAGCGGGGGAATTCGACGGCG
>LZRV01000027.1 GCA_002159065.1 Paenibacillaceae bacterium ZCTH02-B3
TTTTCGCACGGTGCCCGCCGTTGAAGATGCCGTCGCCGTCTGGCGGTTCCCCGGCCTGCTGATCATCCGGGTGCAGGAATATCCCGAAGTGGCCCTGGAGATTTCCCCGGCTGGAAGCCTCGGGATCGTGCTGGCCAACGGCCTGACCGTTCCCCCTTCGGGCACCCTTGTGCCGGACAAGCCCGTGCTGACCGGCTGGAATCCCGACGATCCGAACCGCCTGGCCCTCGCCCGGGAGCTGGGCCGGATCCCGCCGGAACTGCTGAACGACGTGTCGGAAATCGTGCCGGACCCGTCCAACGCGTATCCGGACCGGATCCGGATCTATACCCGTTCCCGTTTTGAAGTGGTGACGACGGTATCCAAGCTAAAGGAAAAACTTCCCTACCTTGATGAAATCGTGGAAAACCGGGAACCCGGACTCCTCACCATGCTGGAAGCGGACACCTACACCCCGTTTTCCGCGCTGCAGACCCCTACCGAAGACCCAGACGGCTCGCCGCCCGAGGCCGAAAAAACCGAATGACGTAAGGATTTGGGCACTACCAAACGGCCGAAAAGAATGATAACATTCAAATTATGACCACAAACATCTCGCATTCCCGGGCGCTCCCCCGCACAAGGGCGAAATCCCAAAAAAATTGTAGAAACAAAGAGGGAAAAAACCTCGCACGTGGAATTAAGTTAAGGAAAAAGCCCTTTTTCCTGCACTTTCATCGTTCTTCGGGAGGTGCCACCGTTTGAGCAACAGCGACCTCATCGTCAGCCTGGACATTGGAACGTCCAAGGTCCGGGTGATTATCGGGGAAATCAGCGACGGGGCCATCAACATCATCGGCGTCGGGTCGGCGGATTCGGAAGGGATCCGCAAGGGCGCCATTGTCGATATCGATCGAACCGTGCAATCCATCCGCAACGCGGTGGACCATGCGGAGCGGATGGTTGGAATTTCCATCGACGAAGTCTACGTCGGCATCGACGGCAGCCATATCGCCCTGCAATCCAACCACGGCGTGGTCGCCGTCTCCAACGAGGACCGGGAAATCGGCGACGAGGATATCGAACGGGTCCTGCAGGCGGCCAGGGTGGTGGCGCTGCCTCCCGAGCGGGAAATCATCGGGCTTGTGCCAAAGCAGTTTTTCGTGGACGGCCTGGATTCGATCCAAGACCCCCGCGGCATGATCGGCGTGCGGCTGGAAGTGGAATGCACGCTCATTACCGGTTCCAAGGCGGCCATACATAACCTGATGCGCTGCGTGGAGAAAGCCGGCCTCCGCATCGCCGGCATCATCCTCATGTCCCTTGCTTCCGGCATGATGACGCTGACCAAGGACGAGAAGCAGATGGGAACCGTTCTCGCCGACATCGGAGCGGGCACGACGACGCTGGCCGTCTTCGACGGCGGCAGCCTGGCGGCGGTGTCCACCCTGCCGATCGGAGGCGATTACGTCACCAGCGACATTTCCTACGGATTCAAGACGCAAACGGAGCACGCCGAGAAAATCAAGCTGAAGTTCGGCTGCGCCCGGACCGAAGACGCGGACAAAAACCTCAAGTTCAAGGTGACGCGGGTCGGCAGCAACCAGGAAAGCGAATTCAACCAGTACGAGCTGGCGGAGATCATCGAACCCCGCATGCAGGAAATTTTCCAGATGATCCGCCAGGAGGTCCGCCGGCTCGGGTATCTGGAGAAAATCAACGGGTACGTGCTCACCGGCGGTTCCGTCTCCATGCCGGGGGTGCTGCAGCTCGCGCAAGCGGAACTGGAGTCGAACGTGCGCATCGCCGTTCCGGAATACATCGGCGTGCGCGATCCGTCCTACACCAACGGCGTCGGCATCATCCAATACGTCGCCAAATATGTGCGGACACGCACGGCGGTCGCCAGCCGGCGGCCTGCAAGGGGCCGAAGTCAGTCGGGCGCGTCGCGTCCCGGTTTCTTGGAATGGGTGAAGAACCTGTTCAGGGAATTCATCTGATCGCCGCCCGCGTTTCTTCATCCATTCAAGTCCTTTGACGAGGGGAGAAAGCGCAATGTTGGAATTTGACCTGGAATCCGAATCGCTCGCCAAGATCAAGGTGATCGGGGTCGGCGGCGGCGGCAGCAACGCGGTCAACCGGATGATCGAAAGCGGCGTCAGGGGCGTGGAATTCATCACCGCCAACACCGATGCCCAGGCCCTTCAGATGACCCGGGCCGAGCTCAAGCTTCAGCTGGGGGACAAGCTCACCCGCGGCCTGGGCGCGGGCGGCAATCCCGAAATCGGCAAGAAGGCCGCCGAAGAGTCCCGCGAAGCGATTTTCAACTCGCTGCGGGGCGCGGACATGGTGTTCGTGACGGCCGGCATGGGCGGCGGAACGGGCACGGGCGCGGCGCCCGTGATCGCCGGGGTGGCGCGGGAATGCGGCGCGCTCACCGTCGGCGTCGTGACCCGGCCTTTCACGTTTGAGGGCCGGAAGCGGGCCATGCAGGCCGAGATGGGCATCGAGGCGCTGCGGGAGAACGTGGACACGCTGATCGTCATCCCCAACGACCGCCTGCTGGAAATCGTCGACAAGAAAACCCCCATGGTGGAAGCCTTCCGCGAGGCGGACAACGTGCTTCGCCAGGCGGTGCAGGGCATCTCCGACCTGATCGCCGTGCCGGGACTCATCAACCTCGATTTCGCCGACGTGAAGGCGATCATGACCGAGCGCGGATCCGCGCTCATGGGCATCGGCGTGGCGTCCGGGGAGAACCGCGCCGCCGAGGCGGCCCGCAAGGCGATCATGAGCCCGCTCCTCGAGACCTCCATCAACGGCGCCCGCGGCATCATCATCAACATCACCGGCGGTCCCAACCTGTCCCTGTACGAGGTCAACGAGGCGGCGGAAATCGTCGTCTCCGCTTGCGACCCGGACGTGAACATGATCTTCGGCGCCAGCATAGACGACACCATGTCGGACGACATCAAGGTGACGGTCATCGCCACCGGTTTCGAACCCAAACCATCGACATCGCGCCGGCTGACGGGAGCGGGGGCGGCGCTCGAGCACGCCGCGGCTTCGGAGGTGCGCCCGGCCACGGGCCTGCGGCCTTTCGGCCAGGCTACCATTTCCAGCGACCAGCTGGACATTCCCGCGTTCCTGCGCAACCGCCAGCGCAACGGGGAACCGCCCCGCAACGATCCGCGGCAGGACCGCTGAGACGTTCGGCCTTAATATATATCCTTCAGGCAATACGCCTTTGCTCCTCGCCCGTCCGTGCGGCGAGGCGCGAAGGCTTTTTTTGTTTCCGCGGAATGACAAAGAGCGTTCCGGAATAGAACATGAAATGAGATTTTTCGCGCCCGGCCGCCGCGAACCTTCCCCGGGACGGTCCGCGCCGGCGACAAAAAAACAGTGAAAAAGCCCTGCAGGATTAGACAGACTCCGCATGGGCCGGCATGTATACTGGACTGGGTTCGATCAACCGCGTTCCGAAGAGTTTCGGACGGACAAAGGCTGGGGTCCGGTGTGGCGATCTACGCGGACGTCGTATTTCTGACCAACTGGCTTGCGGACGGCGCCATTCTGCTCACCGCCGCCAGGATCGGCCGGCAACGCCCCTCCCCGGCGAGGGTGGCCCTGGCCGCCGCGCTGGGAGCCGCGTACGCGGCGGCCGTATTCGCGGCGGACGTCCCGCTTCTTTACGGCTTCGGCGCGAAGGCCGCCGTCGCCGCGCTCATGGTCACCGTCGCCTTCGGCTTCGGCCATCCGCTTCGCTGGACAAGACAGCTGGCCGTATTTCTCGCCGTCAGCTTCGCCGTCACCGGCGGCGTGGTGGGGCTCGCCTTTTTGCTGGGTTCCGCCGATCCCCTCCGCGTCGCCGCACCCCGCGCGGAAGAAGACGGGCTGCTCCTGGAATGGCAACTGGCGCCGGTCCTTGTGGCCCTCTTTTTCGTTTTTTCTCTGTGGCTATACCGCGGCGTTGCGTCCCACGGGCAAAAAAGCAAGTCCCTGGAGGCGCATCTGGTGCCGGTACGCATCGAAGCGGACGGCGAAGCCGTAAGCTGCCGCGGGCTGGTGGACACCGGCAACCGGCTGTACGAACCGCTCACCGGAATTCCCGTCATGGTCGCGGAGGCTGCGATGTGGCGGGACCGGCTCCCGGAAGGCTGGGCGGAACGGCTGCGCGCGGAACCCGCCGACCGGCTGGTCGGCGAACTGGACGGACTTCCGGACGAAGCCTTCCCCTGGAAAGACCGCCTGCGCCTTTTGCCCTACCGAAGCGTGGGAGGAGAAGTCCGGATCATGCTGGCGTTCCGGCCGGACGCGGTGGAAATCGTCCTGCCGGACGGGCGCGTCGTCCGGTCGACGCGGGTGCTGGTCGGTCTGGAGGGCGGAAGCCTGTCCCCCGACGGAGCCTATCGGGCCGTCGTCCACCCGGATTTGGCCGCCGTCGGGGAAGCGTCCGGAGATTCGCTCCGGAAGGCGCCTGGCGGGCCGTCCGGGACGCGGCCGGGAGAGCCGGCCGCGGAAATCCGGAAACCGTCCGGCGGGCCGGCTGTGGAGCCATTCCGGAAGCCGTCCGGCAACCCGTCCGCGGAGCCGCCCCGGAAGCCGTCCGGCGAGCCGCCCGCCTCTTCCATCCGGTCCGCATGACAGGAGGTTTTTGCCCATGGTCCTGATGATCTCGTTCCCCGCGAAGTGGAAACTGCTGGCCCAGCTCACCCTCTACCGCCTGCTGATCCGGCTCGGCTGGAAGAGCCCGGAAGTATACTACATCGGCGGCAGCGAAGCGCTTCCCCCTCCCCTGACGCGCGAGGAGGAAGAGTACCTGCTGGCCCGCCTTCCGTCCGGCGACTCCGCCATCCGCGCCATGCTGATCGAGCGAAACCTGCGCCTCGTAGTGTACATTGCCCGAAAATTCGAAAACACGGGCGTGCACATCGAAGACCTCATTTCCATCGGCACAATCGGGCTGATCAAGGCGGTCAACACCTTCGACCCCGACAAGAAGATCAAGCTGGCCACCTACGCTTCCCGCTGCATCGAAAACGAAATTCTCATGTACCTCAGGCGCAACAGCAAAACCCGCACGGAAGTGTCCTTTGACGAGCCGCTCAACGTGGACTGGGACGGCAATGAGCTGCTCCTTTCGGACGTGCTGGGCACGGAAAACGACGCGATTTACCGGAACATCGAGGAGCAGGTGGACCGCAAGCTGCTGTACAAAGCCCTGTCCAAGCTGAGCGAGCGGGAGCGGATGATCATGGAACTGCGCTTCGGGCTCGCCGACGGGGAGGAGAAGACCCAGAAGGACGTGGCCGACCTGCTCGGCATTTCGCAGTCGTACATTTCCCGCCTGGAAAAACGCATCATCAAGCGGCTCCGCAAGGAATTCAACAAGATGATGTAGCCCCTTCGCCGGCCGGCGCGCGGTCCGCCGGTCCCGGAATAAAACCCCCTCCCCCGGGGATACTTTACAGTAACGCTGTTCCCGGGAGGGACCTACGCCTTGACCCGCAACAAAGTGGAGATTTGTGGTGTCGACACTTCCAAGCTTCCCGTCCTCACCAACGCCGAAATGAGGGAACTGTTCATCGCGCTGCAGACCGGCGGGGAGCAGGAAGCCCGGGAAGCCCGCGAAAAGCTGGTCAACGGAAACCTGCGGCTGGTGCTCAGCATCATCCAGAGGTTCAACAACCGGGGAGAATATGTGGACGATCTGTTCCAGGTCGGCTGCATAGGTCTCATGAAAGCCATCGACAACTTCGACCTCAGCCAGAACGTGCGTTTTTCCACCTATGCGGTGCCGATGATCATCGGCGAAATCCGCCGCTACCTCCGCGACAACAATCCCATCCGCGTCTCCCGCAGCCTGCGGGACGTCGCCTACAAGGCCCTGCAGGTGCGGGACACGCTGACAAGCCGCCACTGCCGGGAACCCACGATCAAGGAAATTTCCGAAGAGATGAACGTGCCCCAGGAAGACATCGTGTTCGCCCTGGACGCCATCCAGGACCCCGTTTCCCTGTTCGAGCCGATTTACCACGACGGGGGAGACCCCATCTACGTGATGGACCAGATCAGCGACGAGCGCAACAAGGATTCCCGCTGGATCGAAGGCATCGCCCTGCGGGAAGCGATGCGGAAGCTGGGACGGCGGGAGAAGATGATTTTGTCCATGCGGTTCTTCGAGGGCAAAACGCAGATGGAAGTGGCCGACGAAATCGGCATCTCCCAGGCCCAGGTGTCCCGGCTGGAGAAGTCGGCCATCCAGCAGATGCAAAGACATGTGAAGATGTGAAGCGAAGCCGGGCCGAGATGCCCGGCTTTTCCATTGTTGCGCCGGGCCGTCCGTTTCCCGTTCAAGATTGCGGAACCGGTCTCATATACATGGGGTATGGGCGACGGTCGGGAAAGGCGGGGCGGCGGCATGAAGATTTCCGACTTCCAGACGAAGGACGTCATCAACATCGTGGACGGCAAAAAGCTGGGGCAAATCGGCGATCTGGAACTCGATCTGCGCCACGGGCGCATCGAGGCCATCGTCATCCCGGCGCCCGGCCGTTTTTTCGGCCTGATCGGGGGCGGCAGCGACGTCGTGATCCCGTGGCAGAACATCGTCAAGATCGGGGAAGATGTGGTGCTCGTGCGGCTGGGCGACACGGCGGGAACCGGACGCGGCCCGACCGGGGCCGGCGGCGATGCGCGCTGAGGGACGATGTGGTAAACTGACCTTGCCGGTGCAATCGGCCGCAACATTCGCGCCCTACGGAGGAGAAAAATCGCATGGAACCTTTCGCGCCGGTCGTCCGCCCGGAAGACGGCGGCCGGCATGAAGGCCGGGAACGGAACGAGGGAACCGCGACAGCCGGGACGGAAAACGGGGAAAAGGGGCGGCCCATGCCCGTCCCTGTGCCATTGCTGGCGGACCTGCGCCCCTGGCGGCGTTTCGCGGGGCTGGAAGCGGGTTTTTCCACCCGCTTGGGCGGCTCGAGCGGGGCCCCCTGGCATTCGCTGAACACGGGGCTGCACGTCGGCGACGATCCCGACGCCGTGATCCGCAACCGCCGGAGCATCGCCGGACGGATCGGCTGGCCGTTCGAGGCGTGGACAAGCGTTTCGCAGGTGCACGGAAACCGCGTGTACAGGGTGACGGCGGCGGTCCGGGGCAGGGGACGGGAACGGCAGGAAGACGCCGCCGCCGAAGCGGACGCCCTGATCACCGACGTTCCCGGCTTGCTTCTTGTGATGTATTACGCCGATTGCGTGCCAGTTTATTTTTACGATCCCGAACACGAAGCCGTCGGACTGGCCCACGCCGGCTGGAAGGGCATCGCCCTGGACGTGGTCGGGGAAACGGTGCGGGCGATGGAGGCGGCCTTCGGTTCCCGTCCGGACCGCCTTTACGCCGCCATCGGACCGTCCATCGGCCCCTGTTGCTATGAAGTGGACGAACCGGTGCTTCAGCGCCTCCTGCCGCTGGCGGAGAGCCTGCGGAAGTTTGGCGGCTCCGGCGGGGAAGCCCTGACGGTGCCCGCCCGGCCCGGCCGCGCGGGGGCAAACTTGAAAGAATTCGCCCGGCGGCTTATGATGAAAGCAGGAATTTTGCCGAGCCGCATCGAAATCTCGAGATGGTGCACCGGCTGCCGCACCGATCTGTTTTTTTCCCACAGGCGGGAAGGCGGAAGAACCGGCAGGATGGCGGCCTGGCTCGGCATAAGGCCCTGATGTCGAGGTGAACGCCGTTGACGCTGGCCAGGAACTTCGCGGTCCGGCTCGCGGAGGTGGAACGCCGGATCGCCGAAGCTTGCCGGCGCGCCGGGCGAAGCCGCGGCGAGGTGAACGTCATCGCCGTCACCAAGTACGTGACCGCCGACGAAGCCGTCCGTCTGGTGGAAGCCGGCATCGTCCACATCGGCGAGAACCGCTGGCCCGACGCCAGGGAGAAGGCGGAGAAACTGGCGGGGCGCGCCACGCTGCATTTCATCGGCACGCTCCAGACCCGCAAGGTCAGGCACGTGGTCGGACGTTTCCAGTACATTCACTCGCTGGACCGCCTGTCCCTCGCGGAAGAGATCGAGAAGCGGGCGGCCGCCCTGGGCGTCGCCGTTCCCTGTTTCCTGCAGGTGAACGTGTCCGGGGAGGCAACGAAGCACGGCGTGGCGCCGGAAGAGCTGTTTCGGCTGGCGGAGGGCCTGCGCGGGCTGTCCCATGTCAGGCCGGTGGGGCTGATGACCATGGCGCCCCACGAAAGCGACCCGGAGCGGACAAGACCCGTGTTCCGGGAGCTAAGGCGGTTGCTTGCGGAGCTGAACGCGCGGGCGATTTTGGACCACGAACTCACGGAACTGTCCATGGGCATGTCCAACGATTTTGAAGTCGCCGTGGAGGAAGGCGCGACCTGGGTGAGGCTCGGCGGCGTGCTGGTCGGACAGGCCGGTCCGGCCGGGGACGGCGCCGAAGGCGCGCCCGCTTCGGGCGACGGGGAAAGGAGCGGCGAATCATGGGAGTCATCAACCGCTTTTTGAGCTATTTCGGGCTGCAGGAAGAGGTGGAAGTGCAGGGCCGTCTGGCGGACGATCCGGAAGAGCGGGATCTTCCCGTCTATCCGCAGGAGCCGCGGGAGGCCCGCAGGGCATCCGGCAACAAGAACAACGTCGTCAGCCTGCACGCGGCGAAAACGATGCGCATGGTGCTCTCCGAACCGCGCACCTATGACGAGGCGCAGGAAATCGCCGACCATCTCAAGTTCCGGCGGTCCGTGGTCGTCAATCTGCAGCGGGTGCGCCGGGAGCACGCGGTGCGCATTGTCGATTTCCTGAGCGGCACCGTCTACGCGCTGAACGGGCGCATTGCGAAGCTCGGACCGCTCATCTTCCTGTGCACGCCCGACAACGTGGAAGTCACGGGAACGATCGCGGAGCTGGAGGAGACGGAGGAGATCGATTTTCCCAAATTGAGGTGAACCCGTGTTGGATGCAATCGAACAATTCATACACATCGCAGCCGACATATATTTTTACATGATTCTCGTCTACGTGCTCATGTCATGGGTTCCCTCTGCTCGCGAGAGTGCCGTCGGCGAATTTCTGGGCAAACTCGTGGAGCCGTATCTCCAGCCCTTCCGGCGGATCATCCCGCCCATCGCCGGCACCATCGACGTCTCCCCGATCATCGCCGCCTTCGCGCTCCGGTTTCTGGCGCAGGGACTTATCGCGGTGATCCATTTTCTGGTTGGTCAGTGACCCATGCGCAATCCGGAACTTTACGTCCATTTCCGTCCCGATGAGAAGGCGTTTGTGGACAAGGCCTGGGACTGGATCGAACGGGTCGCGCTTCGCCGTGAGACAAGGCGTACCGATTTCCTTGATCCGCGGCAGGCTTTTATTTTGTCTTCACTGGCCCGCCGCCGCGGAGGCGTCGCGCTGAGGCTGGACGGCGGCTACCCGGAGGCGGAGCGCAAGCGGGCGATCGCGGTCCCGGATTTTCTGGATCCCGAAGACGAGCCGGCGGGAATCGCCGTGCTGGCGGTGTCTTCCCCGGACCGGCGCGTTGCGGAACTGGAGCACGGAGACTATTTGGGCGCCATTCTGGGACTCGGCGTCAAGCGGGAGAAGATCGGCGACCTTCACGTGAGGCCCGACGGGTGCCACATCCTCGCGGCGGAAGAAATCGCCGATTTTCTCGCGTTGCACCTGCATCAGGTGCACCGGGTCCGGGTGACGGCGGAAATCGTCCCGCTGTCCGAACTGCGCGTCGTCCCCGTCGTCCTGGAGGAAACCGTGCTTTCGGCGGCCTCCATGCGCCTGGACGCGGTGGCCGGGGACGCGTTCCGGCTCAGCCGCGCGAAGATCGCGGAGCTGATTCGCGCCGGCCGCTGCCGGGTCAACTGGAAGACGGAAGAGAATCCTTCCGCCGCGTTGCAGGAAGGGGACGTCGTTTCCCTCAAGGGTTACGGCCGCATCAAGGTGATCGCTGTCGAGGGAACCTCGCGAAGCGGCCGCACCCTTGTCAGAATCGGCAAATTTGTGTAGACCGTCAGCAGGATTTCGGCGGGATTCGTCGAATCGAATGTAGGGACGGAAAGAAACGCGACTCGCGGAGAACCCAAATGGAGGTGCGCCCATGCCGCTGACTCCGCTGGACATTCACAACAAGGAGTTTTCGAGACGGCTGCGCGGATACGACGAAGATGAAGTCAACGAATTTCTGGACCAGATCATCAAGGACTACGAGGCGCTGATCCGCGACAACAAGGAGCTGCAAAGCCAGGTTCAGCAGCTTCAGGAGAAGCTGAACCATTTCCTCAACATTGAAGAGACGCTGAGCAAGACCATCATCGTGGCCCAGGAGGCCGCCGACGAGCTGAAGAACAACGCGAAAAAGGAAGCCCAGCTGATCGTCAAGGAAGCGGAAAAGAACGCCGACCGCATCATCAACGAGGCGCTGGCGAAATCGCGGAAGATCGCTCTTGAGATCGAGGAGATGAAGAAGCAGGCGGCCATCTACCGCGCCCGGTTCCGCGCGCTGGTGGAGTCCCAGCTGGAACTGCTCGAGAAGGAGAACTGGGACGTGCTCAACACGAGCGATCTTGAAGCCGTTGTGGAGGCGGAAAGATGACCCCGGTTTGACAACCCCGGGGTTTTGAGCGTATACTGGATAGTCACAATGGATTTCTTGCCCTGACCAACATCGACGACGGGAACGAGTACGCATGACGGCCGGAGCCAGAGAGTTGGCGGTCGGTGCGAGCCAATGTCCGGAGCATGCGGAAAATCCTCCCCGAGATGCCGCCGCGAACTCCGTTCCGGGGACGAAATCCGTCCGCCGGGCGGACAGTAGGGGCGGCCGGAAGCTCCCCGTTACAGGAGCGGACCGGCATCGTCCGGTCGCAGAGGGCCGCGGGCGCGGTTTTGCCGCGCCGCGGAATAAGGGTGGTAACGCGAGCAACGCCTCGTCCCTTGCGGGATGGGGCGATTTATTTTGGCAAGGAAAGGAAGGAAGAATCGACCATGCAACGGGTGGATCCAAAGGAGCGGGCCCGCGACCGCGAACTGCGCATCCTGGAACAGTGGCGCCGCGAGGACACGTTCCGCCGTTCCATCGAAAATCGCCGCGGCAAACCCAACTTCGTGTTTTACGAAGGACCGCCGACGGCCAACGGCAAACCCCACATCGGGCACGTCCTCGGCCGGGTGATCAAGGATTTCGTGTGCCGCTACAAGACGATGGCCGGCTACCGCGTCGTCCGCAAGGCCGGCTGGGACACCCACGGCCTTCCGGTGGAGCTGGGCGTGGAGAAGCAGTTGGGCATTTCCGGCAAACAGGAGATCGAACGCTACGGCGTCGAACCGTTCATCAAAAAGTGCAAGGAGAGCGTGTTCGAGTACGAGAAACAATGGCGTGAACTGACGGAGGCCATCGCCTACTGGATCGACCTGGACAATCCGTACATTACGCTGGACAACAAGTACATCGAAAGCGTCTGGCACATTCTCGCCACCATCCACGAGAAAGGCCTCTTGTACCGGGGACATCGGGTGAGCCCTTACTGCCCTTCCTGCCAGACGACGCTCAGCTCCCACGAAGTGGCGCTGGGATACGAGGATGTCAAGGACCTCTCCGCGACGGTGAAATTCCGGCTGCACGGGACCGGGGAATACGCCCTGGCCTGGACGACGACGCCCTGGACGCTGCCGTCGAACGTGGCGCTGGCCGTGCATCCCGACATGGATTACGTCCGGGTCCGGCAGGGAGACGAAGTGTACATCCTTGCCGCTTCGCGCGCGGAGCACGTGATGAAGGGCGAGTACGAGGTGTTGTCGTCCGTGAAGGGCCGGGATCTGGCCGGGATGACCTATGAGCCGCCATTCCGGTACGTCCAGGCGGAAGGGGCCTGGCGGATCATCACCGCCGATTTCGTCACCGACTCGAGCGGCACGGGCATCGTCCACTCCGCGCCGGCCCACGGCGAGGAAGACTACAGGGCGTGCATGCAGCACGGCATGCCGATGGTCAAGGTGGTGGACCATGCGGGCCGGTACACCGAAGAAGCGACGGATTTCGCCGGCCGGTTCGTGAAGGACTGCGACGTCGACATCGTGCGCATGCTGGCGGAACGCGGGCTTTTGTACCACAAGGAAAAATACGAACACAGCTACCCGCACTGCTGGCGGTGCAAGACGCCGTTGCTTTACTATGCGACGGACAGCTGGTTCATCCGCACCACGGCGGTGAAGGACAAGCTGATCGAAAACAACCAAATGATCGACTGGTATCCCGCCCACCTGAAGGACGGCCGGTTCGGCAATTTCCTTGAGGATCTCGTGGACTGGAACATCAGCCGCAACCGCTACTGGGGCACGCCGCTCAACATCTGGATCTGCGAGTCTTGCGGAAAGGAAAAGGCGCCCCACAGCCATGAGGAAATGCGTCGCCTGGCGGCGCATCCGGTGGCGGAAGATCTGGAGCTGCACAAGCCCTACGTGGACGGGGTGCTGCTGAAGTGCGAATGCGGCGGCACGATGCGGCGCACCCCCGAGGTGATCGACGTCTGGTTTGACAGCGGCGCGATGCCTTTTGCCCAGTACCATCATCCCTTCGGCGACGAGGAGACGTTCCGCGACCAATATCCCGCCGACTTCATCTGCGAGGGGATCGACCAGACGCGGGGCTGGTTCTTCAGCCTGCTGGCGGTGGCAACGCTGTACAACGGTACGGCGCCGTACAGGTCGGTGATCTCCACCGGCCACGTGCTGGATGAAAACGGCCAAAAAATGAGCAAATCCAAGGGCAACGTCATCGATCCGTGGGACATCATCGAAGCCTACGGCTCCGACGCCTTCCGCTGGGCGCTTCTGGCGGACAGCGCGCCGTGGAACAGCAAGCGGTTTTCCAAAAACATCGTGGCCGAAGCGAAGTCCAAGGTGGTGGACACGCTCGTCAACACCCACGCGTTCTACGCGCTGTACGCGGACATCGACGGCTTCGATCCGGACGCGCATCCGCCGCGCCAGCCGCGGAATCTCCTGGACCGCTGGATTCTGTCCAGGCTCGGCACGCTGATCGGCGAAGTGAACCGGGGCCTGGCCGTGAACGACTTCCTCAACCCGGCCAAGGCCATCGAGAAATTCGTCGACGACCTGTCCAACTGGTACGTGCGCCGTTCCCGCGACCGGTTCTGGGGCAGCGGTCTTACGGACGACAAAATCGAGGCGTACCAGACGCTGCGCAGGGTGCTGCTCACCCTGTCCCGCCTGATCGCGCCGTACATGCCGTTCGTGGCGGACGACATCTACCGCAACCTGGGCGGCGGAGACAGCGTGCACCTGGCGGACTATCCGACGGAGGGCGAACTTGCCGTCGATCCCGTGCTGGAGCGCGACATGGAGACCGCCCGGACCATCGTCGAACTGGCCCGCAACGTGCGCAACGAAACGGGCATCAAGACGCGCCAGCCCCTGTCGGAGCTGCTGGTGTCGTTCACCGGAGCGTTCGATCTGGGCAAGTACGAAGACATCATCCGGGACGAGGTCAACGTCAAGAAGATCACGGTCGTGCCCGACGACAGCGGGTTCGTCGAATTCTCCCTGAAGCTGAACCTCGTGGTTGCGGGCAAAAAGTACGGCCGCTTGGTGGCGCCGATCCAGAAGGCGCTGAAAGAACTGCCTCCGGAGCGGGCGCGGGAAGCGGTGCAACAGGGTTTCATCGAGCTCGACGCCGACGGAGGGCGGGTGAAGGTGACGCTGGACGAGCTGCTCGTCGAGAAGCGCGCCCGGACCGGCTTCGCTTCCGCCGCCTCCGGCGGGCTGACCGTGGCCCTCAACACGGAAATCACGCCGGAACTGGCGCAGGAAGGGCTGGTGCGGGAGGTCATCCGCGCCGTGCAGGACACCCGCAAAAAGCTGGACCTGCCCATCGAGGCGCGCGTGCATCTGGTGATGGACGCCGATGAGGAAACGGTGGCGGCCATCAACAAATTCCGCGGCCTGTTCGAGGAAAACGTGCTGCTCAGCAGCCTGGACTTCGGCCGGGAAGAAGGCATGGAGCGGGTGCAGGCCGGCGGGAAAACCATCGGTTTGGCCATCCGGCAAAACGGATAATCTAAGGGGGAAAGATTCGCCCCCAAGCCCACACCGCGCTTGCGGGAGCCGGGAGGGATCGCGGATGGCCCGTTCGGGCGGAAACGCCGGACGCTCCGCCGGCGGGACCGGCGCGGATGGCAGACCTGCCGGTATCGGCTTCGCCCGCGGAACCGGCGCGGATGCCGGACGAGCCGGCGCCGGCTTCGCCGGCAAAGCCGGGGCGGACGCCGTGCGCGCCAACGCCGGTTTTGTCGGCAGAATCGGAGCAGACGCGGTGCGCGCCGGCCCCGGGTTCGCAGGAGACGCCCGAGCCGGCGCCGGACGCTCCGCCGCACGGGTGGACCGCCCCGCCTCCGGCGTCCGCCGGCTGGCCAGGGAAACGGCCGCTTCCCGGAAGTCGGTCGCCCGGCTCGCGGTGCGCCTGGAAAGGCTGGCGCTTGATCTGGAGAAGGCGCATTTTGCGGAATACGTGGAGCTCATGCGGCGGCCCCGGGATCTCATCTGGCGGAATCTCCTGGCCGGCGTGGCGCGGGGCGTCGGCATCGCCGTCGGCTTTACGTTTTTCGCCGCCACCATCGTCTGGTTTCTCCAGGCGCTCGGCGCGCTGAACCTGCCCATCGTCGGCGACTACATCGCCGACATCGTGCGCATCGTGCAGCGCCAGCTGGACAGTCCCTACTGATCCGGATCGCGGGAATCCCGCGGTTTTTTGCCGCCCGCCGGATTTTCGGACGGCGCCGGGTCCGGCGCTTCCGGATCCAGCGGCGACAGCTCGAGGACGGCGGGGTCGGGTTGCACGGGTTCCACGGGCTCCGCGTGCTCCAGGACCGTTTCCAGCAGGGGGTCGCCTTCTCCGGATTCGATGTATCGGCGGTAGGCGCGGTTCCGGACGAAGGTGACGTTTTTCCCGGTGATGTCGGTGGCCAGGAAACTCTCGGGCGCCTCCACGGCGCCGATGTCCTCGTCCGGCTCGGCCGCGGGACCGAAATCGTCCGCGAATTCCATGAGAGCGTCCGCCGCCGGGCTTTCCGAGGTGCCCCAGGCTTCCACCGTTTGCCAGGCGTTTTCGCCGTCAAAGCCGCGCCGCATCGCGTCCCCGGCCCCGTCCACGCCGCCGGTTCGCGCGAGCGCGCGCCGCAAATGCGCTTCTTCCGCGGGACGCGTTTCCGGCTCGCGCCGCCGGGGCTGATGGTCGGCGCAATAAGCGGTTTCGGGAGCCGCTTCCAGCCTTGCGAGGGGAATCGGCCGGCCGCACGCGGCGCAGATTCCGTATTTTCCTTCATCCATCCGCCGCAAGGCGGCTTCCACGTCCTCCAGGCGGAGCCGCAGCCGCTCGCGCAGGGCCAGGTCCTTGCCGCGTTCGAACAGGTCGGTGCCCGTGTCGGCGGGATGATTGTCGACGGGCGACAGCTCTCCGGATGAGTCCCGCCAGGATTCGGCGGCGCCGATTCCGTCCGTGCCCTGCAAGCGGTTTTCCAGGGAGCTTTTCGCCTCCAGCAGGCGCCGTCGCAACTTGCGCATTTGTGCTTCCGGCATCGGATTCGTCATCGCGTTTCCTCCCGTGTTTCGGATTCCCCGCGTATTGTTCGCCATCCGGCGGCGTTTTACCCCGGGATTTGGCGATTTATGGCGGTTACCCGAGCCTGGCGCTTTATGGTACAATCTGGTTTGACGGATCAGTCCAGATTCGGGATGGGAAGGAGCGTTTGCTTTTGCGCGCCGGAAGAAAGCTTTGGTGGTTTTATCTGATCGCCCTCGCCGTTTTCCTGGCCGATCAGGTGTCAAAAAAATGGATCGAACAGAATCTCGGGCCCGGAGACAAGATCGAGGTTCTGGGGAACTTTTTCGTCATCACGTTCATCAAAAACCCCGGAGCGGCGTTCGGCATCCTGAAGGAACAGACGGTCTTTTTCCTGATTGTCACGGTCATCGTGGTCTCCGGCATCGTCTGGTACATGCACCGCGCCTATCGCACCTCCGGTCCGCTTCCGCCCGTGGGCCTGGCCCTGATCCTGGGCGGAGCGATCGGCAACTTCGTGGACCGGGCGATCTACGGGGAAGTGGTCGATTTTCTGCAATTCACCTTTGGCACGTGGGTATTTCCGATATTCAACCTGGCCGACACCGGAATCACCGTCGGCGTGTGCCTGCTCCTGCTGGATGCGGTGCTGGCTTTTGCGCGCAAGGATGACCGGAAGGACGGGGATAAAACCGAAGAGGAAAGGGACCGGCAGGGAGAGGAACGCCCCCAGTTTGACGGGTAGCGAACAAGGAGGATGTCCGGTTGGGCGGCTGGGACGAACAAAAGGACGCGGCGTGGTCTTCGGCGGACGATAAGACCCGGGAAAGGGATGAAGCCCGTTGCGGTGAAACCGGGAGCGTCGGAGCCGGAGACGACCGGGCATGGGATGACGCGGAAACCGAAGACGTGGAAGCCGCCTGTGTTGATGAGGCCAGGAACGGCAACGCGGCAAGGGACGGCCGCGCGGCATGGGATGACGCGGCTTGGGACGATGACGCAGCCTGGGAGGACGACGTGGCCTGGGACGGCGATGAGGCCGCTTCCGGGGACGAAGCAGGCGGCCTGATGTCTTGGACGGTGGAGCCCGCCGAAGCGGGCCTGCGGCTGGACCGATACGTGACGGAGCGCGCGGGCGCCGCAGGGATTTCCCGCACCCAGGTGCAGGAATGGATTCGCGCCGGGCGGGTGACCGTGAACGGCCGGACTTCCAAACCGAACGCCAAAACGGCCCCGGGAGACGTCGTCGAGCTTCGCCTGCCACCGCCGGAACCGGCCGGGACGGAGCCCGAGCCGATACCGCTGGACATTGTCTACGAGGACGCCGACCTCATCGTGGTCAACAAACCGCGGGGCATGGTGGTCCATCCCGCGGCGGGCCACCCGCGGGGCACGCTGGTCAATGCGCTGCTTTACCATTGCAAGGATTTGTCGGGCATCGGCGGCGTGACGCGTCCCGGGATCGTGCACCGCATCGACCGGGACACGTCCGGCCTGCTCGTGGCGGCCAAAAACGACCTGGCCCACGCTTCCCTGGCGGAACAGCTCAAGGCACATGCGGTGGAGCGACGGTATGTCGCTTTATGCCATGGAACCGTCCCGCATGACAGGGGGACCATCGACGCGCCGATCGGCCGGGACGAGCGCGACCGCAAGAAGTTCACGGTCACTTCGCGGGGCGGCAAGCGGGCGGTGACCCGTTTTCGCGTTCTGGAGCGGTTTCGGGAGCATACCCTGGTCGAGCTGGAACTCGAGACGGGGCGCACCCACCAGATCCGCGTGCACATGAGGTATATCGGCCATCCGCTGGTGGGCGATACGGTGTACGGCAAGCGCGGCGCCGATTCGCTGGGCATCGCCGGCCAGGCGCTGCACGCCGGCGTGCTGGGATTCAGGCATCCCCGCACAGGCGAATGGATGACCTTCCGACGGCCGGTGCCTGAGGACATGGCGAGAGCGCTGGAACGGCTTCGCCGGGCAGAGGGGTAGGCCGTGCGGCGCAGGTGGCCGTGCGGTGATGGAGGCCGCCTGACATCCGACGGACATCTGGTCCGACAGCGGCCCAAAACGGCCCTTCTTGCGGTACGCATATCCGTAAAACATTTGCCAACATTTCATGTCGGAAAAAACTTGACACGCCCTCGGCGAAATGGGATAATTTTCGCAAATCGGAGCCTTTAAATCAGTCCCGTGAGACTGGCAAGGTGGCATATGGCGCGCAGACGGACGCGCAGGCGCCGGATTTGACGGACCGGCCGAAACGGTCGAGAGCGAGCCGACCGGTTCGGACGCACTGTGTTTACCGGCCGGGCTGCGGACGTTTGCGGCGCGCGCGTATCCGGTTCCATTCCATGCGGATTTCGCCGTACAACCTCCTTGCGTCTGACGCAAGGAGGTTTTTTTGCGACGGGATCAAGGAAAGTTACGAAAAAAGACCACGGGAGGCGTTCCCCATGCCGGTGCGGCGCGTCATCATGGACGAATCGGCCATCCGCCGGGCGCTGACGCGGATTGCCCACGAAATTGTCGAACGGAACAAGGGGATCGAAGGCTGCGTGCTCGTCGGCATCCGCACCCGGGGCGTCTACATGGCCCGCCGGGTTGCCGAGTGGATCCGCCAGATCGAAGGCGTTCCGGTGCCCGTCGGCGAGCTGGACATCACCGATTACCGCGACGACCGGCCTCCCGGCGCCGCCCGTTCCCCGGCCGAAGCGGCGCTCACCGCCCTGCCGGACATCCACGACAAAAACGTGATCCTGTTCGACGACGTGCTCTACACGGGACGGACGATCCGGGCGGCGATGGATGCGCTGATGGACTTCGGCCGGCCGAAAACGATCCAGCTGGCGGTGCTGGTGGACCGGGGACACCGGGAACTGCCGATCCGGCCGGATTTTGTGGGAAAGAACACGCCCACCTCCCGGCTGGAAAAAATCGAGGTGGCCCTCAGGGAAATCGACGGCGAAGACCGGGTCACCATCCTGCAGCCGTCGCCGGTTCGGGACCGGAAAGCGGAGGAAAGGGGAATCAGCCGATGAACGCGTGGATTCTGAACGCCAAAATCGCACGGCCCGGCGGCGCCTTTTCCTTCGGCCATCTGCAAGTGGCGGACGGCAAGGTGGCGGGATGGCACGAGGGACCGGATGTTCCCGAAGCGGCGCGTTTCGAGGAGGCGCGTTCCGGAGATGCGGTCGTGATCGACGCCAAAGGCCGGCTGCTCGCGCCCGGGTTCGTGGACATGCACGTGCATCTGCGCGAGCCGGGCTTCGAACACAAGGAGGACATCGCCACCGGCACGGCCTCCGCGGCAAAGGGCGGTTTCACCGCCATCGCCTGCATGCCGAACACGAGACCGGCGGCGGACTCGCCCGAGATCATCCGGTACATCCTGCGCCGCGCGGCGGAAGCCGGCCATGTACGGGTGCTGCCTTACGCGGCCATTACCAAAGGACAAGCCGGCGAAGAGCTGGCCGATTTCGCCGCATTGAAAGAGGCGGGCGCCATCGGTTTCAGCGACGACGGCCGCGGGGTGCAGAGCGCAGGTCTCATGAAGCGGGCGATGGAACTGGCGGCGTCCCTGGATCTGCCGATCGTCGCCCATTGCGAGGACGAATCGCTTCTGCCGAGGGGAGCGGCCTACACGGCGGGTGAATTCGCGAGACGGCACGGCCTGCCCGGCATCCCGAACGAAGCGGAAGCGGTGCACGTGGCCCGGGACATCCTGCTGGCGGAAGCCACCGGCGTCCATTATCACGTCTGCCACGTCAGCACGGAGCAGACCGTCCGCTTCCTCAGGCTGGCCAAGTCCCTTGGCCTGAAGGTGACCGCGGAAGTGAGTCCTCACCACCTCACCCTCTCCGACGAAGACATCCCTTCGCCGGACGCCACCGATTGGAAAATGAATCCTCCCCTGCGCTCGCCGCGGGACGTGGCGGCGTGCGTCAAGGCGCTGGAAGACGGCACCATCGACTTCATCGCCACCGACCACGCGCCGCACGCCGCGGAAGAGAAGGCGCTCGGTCCGGAGCGGGCGCCCTTCGGCATCCACGGATTCGAAACCGCGTTTCCGCTGCTGTACACGACATTCGTCCGAAGCGGCCGGTGGACGCTGGACTTCCTGCTGCGCAAGATGACCGCCGATCCCGCCCGGGCTTTCGGGCTGCCGTACGGCACGCTGGAGCCGGGGGCCCCGGCGGATCTGACGCTCATCGATCTCGACCGCGAGCGGGAAGTGGACCCGGCGGCCTTCCTGAGCAAAGGCCGCAACACGCCCCTCGCCGGCCGGAGACTGTATGGCTGGCCGACGCTGACGATGGTCGGCGGCCGCGTGGTGTGGTCGGAAGAAGACGGACTGCGCCGGAATCTTCAAACCGGCGTCAACAAGGAGTGAATCGCATGCAGGCCAGATTGCTGCTGGAAGACGGAACGCTGTTTACGGGCCGCTCGTTCGGCGCCGAAGGCACCACTGTCGGCGAAGTGGTGTTCAACACGGGCATGACCGGTTACCAGGAGGCGCTGTCGGACCCGTCCTATTGCGGGCAAATCCTGACGATGACGTACCCGCTCATCGGCAACTACGGCGTCAACCGCGACGACTTTGAACGATTCCGTCCTTTCGTCGCCGGCTTCGTGGTGCGCCGGCACGAACCGGCGCCGAGCAACTGGCGCGCGCAGGTGCCGGTGGACGCGATGCTGAAAGAGTACGGCATCGTCGGCATCAGCGACATCGACACGCGGATGCTCACCCGCATCCTGCGCCGGAGCGGCACCATGAAGGGGCTTCTCACGACGGAAGACGCGCCCGTCGAGGAGCTCATGGAACGCCTGCGGACGACGGAATTGCCGCGCGACCAGGTGGCGAGGACGTCGACCAGGGAGGTGCACGTCTGCCCGGGGGACGGCGAGCGCATCGTGCTCATCGACTACGGGTCGAAAAACGGCATCCTGCGCGAACTCCTCAGGCGCGGCTGCCACGTCATCGTCGTGCCCCACGACACCACCGCGGACGAGATCCTGCGCATGAATCCCGACGGCGTCCAGCTGTCCAACGGCCCCGGCGATCCGAAGGATGTGCCGTACGCCGTGGAAACGATCCGCAAGCTGCTTGGAAAGGTGCCGATCTTCGGCGTCTGTTTCGGCCACCAGCTGCTCGCGCTGGCTTGCGGCGCGGACACGGAGAAGCTCAAGTTCGGCCACCGCGGCGGCAACCACCCGGTGAAGGACCTGGAGACCGGCCGCTGCATCATTACGTCGCAAAACCACGGTTACGCGGTGAAGGCGGAATCCGTCGAAGGCACGGATCTCGTCATCACCCAGATCAACAACAACGACAAGACCGTCGAAGGCCTGCGGCACCGCCGCTACCCGGCTTTTTCCGTACAGTACCATCCGGAAGCGACGCCGGGGCCGTACGATTCCAACAGCCTGTTTGACCGGTTCCTGGACATGATCCGCGAACACAAGCGCAACCATCCGGAACTTCCCCGTCAGGTTCAAATCGCTCAGGCCCGGGAAGGAGAACTGCAGCATGCCAAAAAATAAGGACCTGAAAAAAATCCTCGTCATCGGCTCGGGGCCGATCGTGATCGGACAGGCGGCCGAATTCGACTACGCCGGCACACAGGCGTGCCAGGCCCTGAAGGAAGAAGGCATCGAGGTCGTCCTGATCAACAGCAACCCGGCAACGATCATGACC
This sequence comes from Paenibacillaceae bacterium ZCTH02-B3, assembly GCA_002159065.1. GTDB lineage: Bacteria > Bacillota > Bacilli > Paenibacillales > Paenibacillaceae > ZCTH02-B3. The sequence goes on from LZRV01000027.1 coordinate 21,269, forward strand.
GACACGCACATGGCCGACCGGGTCTACATCGAGCCGATCACCCTCGATTTCGTGGCCCAGATCATCCGCCAGGAGCGCCCGGACGGCCTGCTTCCGACCCTGGGCGGCCAGACGGGCCTGAACATGGCGGTGGAACTGGCCCGCGCCGGCATTCTGGAGCAGGAAGGGGTGCGGCTGCTCGGCACCCAGCTGTCGGCCATTGAGCGCGCCGAGGACCGTGACCAGTTCCGCGCCCTGATGCGGGAGCTCGGCCAGCCGATCCCGGAGAGCACCATCGTGACCAGCGTGGAGGCGGCGGTGGCATTCGCGGAGGAAATCGGCTATCCGCTCATCGTCCGGCCGGCCTATACCCTCGGCGGCACCGGCGGCGGCATCGCGACGAACGAGAAGGAACTTCGGGAAATCGTCGACAACGGCCTCCGCTACAGCCCCATCGGCCAGTGCCTGATCGAGAAGTCCATCGCCGGCATGAAGGAAATCGAATACGAAGTGATGCGGGATTCGGCGGACAACTGCATCGTCGTCTGCAACATGGAAAACGTCGACCCGGTCGGCATCCACACGGGCGACAGCATCGTCGTGGCGCCCAGCCAGACGCTGTCGGACCGGGAGTACCAGATGCTGCGCAAGGCGTCCATCGAGATCATCCGCGCCCTTAAAATCGAGGGAGGCTGCAACATCCAGTTCGCCCTTGATCCGTACAGCTACAAGTATTACGTGATCGAGGTCAATCCGCGGGTCAGCCGTTCGTCCGCCCTGGCTTCCAAGGCGACGGGTTACCCGATTGCCAAGATGGCGGCCAAGATCGCCATCGGCTACACCCTGGACGAGATCGTCAACCCGGTGACGGGGCGCACCTATGCTTGTTTCGAGCCGGCCATCGACTACGTGGTGACGAAAATTCCGCGCTGGCCCTTCGACAAGTTCACCACCGCCAACCGGAGTCTGGGCACGCAGATGAAGGCGACGGGGGAAGTGATGGCCATCGGGCGCACCTTCGAGGAATCCCTGCAGAAGGCGGTCCGTTCCCTCGAAATCGGCGCGTACCGGCTCCGCCTGCCGGGCACGGAACTCCTGGACGAAGCGACGCTGCGGGAGCGGCTCGCCAAAGCGGACGACGAGCGCCTGTTCCTGGTGGCGGAGGCGTTCCGGCGGGGCTGGCGGCTCACCGAAGTGCAGGAGCTGACGAAGATCGACTGGTGGTTCCTGGACAAAATCGAGGGCCTGGTGGCCTTCGAGGACCAGATCCGGCGTGAACCCGTCCTTTCCGCCGACACTCTGCGCGAGGCGAAACGCCTGGGCTTCTCCGACCGCGCCGTGGCGGAATTGCGCCGCGAAGGAGGGGCGGAGGATCTCACCACGGAAAAAGAGGTGCGCGAATTCCGGCTGGCCCGCGGCATCCGTCCGGTCTACAAGATGGTGGACACCTGCGCGGCGGAATTCGAAGCGACAACGCCGTACTTCTATTCCACCTACGAGACCGAAAACGAAGTGCCGCCCGGCGACAAGCCGAAGGTGGTCGTGCTCGGCTCCGGCCCGATCCGCATCGGCCAGGGCATCGAGTTCGATTACTCCACGGTGCATGCCGTCTGGGCGATCCGGGAGGCCGGCTATGAGGCCATCGTCATCAACAACAACCCGGAAACGGTGTCCACGGACTTCAACACATCCGACCGCCTCTACTTTGAACCGCTCTTCTTCGAGGACGTCCTGAACGTCATCGAACAGGAACGGCCGGTGGGCGTCATCGTGCAGTTCGGCGGCCAGACGGCGATCAACCTGGCCGAACCGCTGGCGGCGGCGGGCGTCCGCATTCTCGGCACTTCGCTGGAAAGCATCGACGCGGCGGAAGACCGCAAAAAATTCGAGGCGCTCCTCAGGCGGCTCGGCATTCCCCAGCCGAAGGGAGCCACCGTCACCTCGGTGGATGAAGCGGTGGACACGGCCCGGTCTCTGGGCTACCCGGTGCTGGTCCGGCCGTCCTACGTCCTGGGCGGGCGCGCCATGGAAATCGTCTACTCCGACGAAGAACTCCTGGAGTACATGCGGGAAGCGGTCCGCGCCCATTCCGAGCATCCGGTGCTCATCGACCGGTACATGTTCGGCAAGGAAATCGAAATCGACGCGGTGTGCGACGGCGAGACGGTGCTCATCCCGGGCATCATGGAGCACGTGGAACGCGCGGGCGTTCACTCCGGCGACTCCATCGCCGTGTATCCCCCGCAGACGCTGTCCGAGGATGTGAAGCGCCAGGCGGTGGACATGACGCTGCGGATCGCCCGGGAGCTGAAGGTGGTCGGTCTGGTGAACATCCAGTTCGTCGTCTGGCAGGACCAGGTGTACGTCATCGAGGTCAACCCCCGGTCCTCCCGTACCGTGCCGTTCCTGAGCAAGGTGACCGGCGTGCCGATGGCGAAGCTGGCGATGCAGGCCATCCTCGGCGTCAAACTGGCTGACCTAGGATACAGGGACGGCCTGTGGCCGGAAGACGAGTTCGTCTCCGTCAAGGTTCCGGTGTTCTCCTTCGCCAAGCTGCGCCGCGTCGACCCGACGCTGACGCCGGAGATGAAGTCCACCGGCGAGGTGATGGGCCGCGACCGCCTGTTCGCCAAGGCGCTGTACAAGGGACTTCTCGGCTCCGGCATGAAGATTCCGGATTCCGGCGCCATCATCGCCACGGTGGCCGACAAGGACAAGGCGGAAGCGGTGGAAATCCTGCGCGGCTTCTACAACCTCGGCTACAAGCTGGTCGCCACGGGCGGCACCGCCGACGCCCTGGAGCGGGCGGGGCTGCGCGTACAGCGGGTGAAGAAGCTGAGCGAAGGTTCGCCGAACATCGTGGACCTCATCCGCACCGGGCAGGCGCACATCGTGGTGAACACCCTGACGAGGGGCAGAACCCCCGAACGGGACGGCTTCCGCATCCGCCGCGAAGCGGTGGAGCACGGCATCGTGGTGCTCACTTCGCTGGACACCGCCCGGGCGCTGCTCAACATGCTGCAGGCCCTGCGCTTCTCCAGCGAGCCGATGCCGGCGTTTCACGAACCCTCGCCGACGGGCGCGGAGAAGGTGGGCGAGCCGACGGTCCGCTGAGGCGGTCCGCCGGCGTTTCCGCCGGAAAGGAGAGACCTGCGCGACATGAACGCAAGCGAAGCGGCCGCCAGGGTGATGGTGGCCCTGGACAAACCGGACGCGGCGGAGGCCCTGCGCGTGGCGGAAGCGCTGCGGCCTTTCGGCTGTTGGGTGAAAGTCGGCCTGGAACTTTTCTATGCCGTCGGACCGGATATCGTCCGGGAGTGTCGCCGGCTGGGATTCCGCATCTTCCTGGATCTCAAGCTGCACGACATCCCCAACCAGGTGAAAGGGGCGGCGCGCAGCCTCGCGCGGCTCGGCGTGGACATGATCAACGTGCACGCGGCCGGCGGCACGGAGATGATGCGCGCGGCGGCGCAAGGAGCGGCGGAAGGCGCCGAGGCCGCCGGACGATCCGCCCCGCCGCTGATCGTCGCCGTGACCCAGCTGACCAGCACGACCCGGGAGATGATGAACGGGGAAATCGGCATCCCGGGCGAGGTGGAAGACACCGTCTTGCGTTACGCCCGGCTGGCGAAAAAGGCCGGCCTGCACGGCGTCGTCGCTTCCCCGCTGGAGGCGGCGGCGATCAAGCGGGCGTTCGGCCGCGATTTTCTGGCGGTGACGCCCGGCATCCGCCCGGCGGGCCACGAGGCCGGGGACCAGCGCCGGATCGCCTCGCCCCTGGAAGCTTTGCGGGCGGGCGCGGATTTCCTGGTGGTGGGCAGGCCGGTCGCCGCCGCGCCCGATCCCGCCGCCGCCCTGGAACAAATCCTGAAGGAGATGACCGAGGCGTGAGCGACCCGAACCTGGAAAGCATGCCGGCGCGCATCGCGGGCCGGCTCCTGGACATCGGCGCCGTCGTCCTGCGGCCGGACGAACCGTTCACCTGGACGAGCGGCATCCGTTCGCCCATCTATTGCGACAACCGGATGACCATTTCCTGCCCGGCCATCCGCGAGGAGATCGCCGAAGGCTTCGCGGCGCTGATCCGCCTTCACCATCCGGCGTGCGAGGTCGTGGCCGGCATCGCCACCGGCGGCATCCCCCACGCCGCCTGGGTGGCCCAGAAGCTGAACCTGCCGATGGTATACGTGCGCGGCAAGGCGAAGGAACACGGCAAAGGAAACCGGATCGAAGGGCGTCTTGCGGCCGGACAAAAGGTGGTGCTCATCGAGGACCTGGTCTCCACCGGGGGAAGTTCCCTGCAGGCTGCGCTCGCCGTCCGGGAAGAGGGAGCGGAGGTGCTCGGCGTGCTGGCCATTTTCACGTACCAATTTCCGGAGGCCGCGCGGTCGTTTGAAGAGGCGGGCATTCCGCTGCGGACGCTTACGGATTACGGGACGCTGATCGGCGAAGCGCGCCGGCGCGGCCACATCGGCGAGCGGGAGCTTGCCTTGCTGAAGGCATGGCGGGAAAATCCGCGGGAATGGGGCGGACACGCTCACGAGCTCCCACCGCAGGGTCAATAACGGCGTTTTCCCGAGAAACCACAGCATTTTGCGCAAATTGAAAAACCACCCTTTGAAAATGACCGGATGGAGATCAAGGCCGGCCGGAGAGTTGATATGCTCCCTTCAAAGCAGACACCTGAAACAGCAAAAATCAGGACTGCTTTGAGGGGAGTTTTTTTGTGGGGAGAGAAGAAAATTTGCCAAATATGAATCCATGGAGCCGCCCGCCTGATGCTCCTCCTCGGTCTCCGGACGGAGGCGAAAACATCCCTCGGACCGTACCGCGACGGGATTTCATTTTTTACAATGTCTACCGTAAATGAAATTAGATGATACGAGGAAGGAGCAAAGCCCATGCCCGTATTGGAAGTGCGCCGTCTTCGCAAAACCTTCGGCGCGGTGACGGCGGTGGCGGACATCAGCTTCGCGGTGGAACACGGCGAAGTGTTCACGATCATCGGTCCGAACGGGGCGGGAAAAACGACGACGCTGGAAATGATCGAAGGCCTTCTCGTTCCGGACGCCGGCGAGATTTCGTTCGGCGGCCTCACCTGGGAGCAGGACGCCCGTGCCATCCGGGAGATGATCGGCGTCCAGCCGCAATCCGGCGCACTGTTCGATTTGCTCACGGTGGAGGAGCATTTGCGCCTGTTCGCTTCTTTCTACCGGAAGTCGCGCCCCGTGGGGGAGATCCTCGAGATGATCAATCTTCAGGATCACCGAAACAAAAGGGTCAAGGTGCTGTCCGGAGGTCAACGGCAACGGCTGGCCATCGGTCTCGCCATGATCAACGATCCGGACCTCATTTTTCTCGACGAGCCGACGACCGGCCTGGACCCGCAGGCTCGCCTGAATATTTGGGATATCATTCTGAGGCTCAAGGAAATGGGCAAAACGACGATTCTGACGACGCACTACATGGAGGAGGCGGAAAAGCTGAGCGATCGCGTCTGCATCGTGGACCAGGGAGCCGTCGTCGCCCTGGACACGCCGGCGGCCCTCATCGGCCGCCTGACGAAAGAACGGGAAATCCGCCTCGGTTTCGAAGACGGCGAAGCGGCCGCGCGGGAAGCGGAAGAACTGCTGCAGCGTCTGGGGAACGTCACCCGGATGGAACGGGAAGCGGGACAGCTCCGCATCTGGACGGAAAGGCCCGAAGCCGCGCTGCATGGCCTGTTCGGCTTCACCCGGGAGCGGGGGTATCGGGTGGAGCGTCTTTCGATCCGGGAAATGAGCCTGGAAGACGTATTCATCGCCTTTACGGGCAAGGAATGGAGGGACTGAGATGCTCGCGTGGAAACAGTTTCCCCAGATGTTTGCCGCCCATCTGAAAATCACGTTTCGGGAAAAAGCGGTCTGGTTCTGGAACATATTCTTTCCCGTCATCCTGATGGTGCTGTTCATGATCGTTTTCGGCGGCAATGCGGGCGAGTTCAAGGCGCGGGTGGCGGTGGCCGACCCGCGGCCGGGCGAAGCGTCGGCGCAGCTGATGGATCAGCTCCGGCAATTTCCCGGGCTGGAAATCCACGGCGAAGGAGCGGTGACCGCCGAAGAAGGCCGGAAGCTGGTGATGGACAAAAAGGTGTTCGCCCTTATCGAACTTCCTTCGGAGGAAAACCCCGCCGTCCGCCTCGTTGTCCACCGCGAGAACGAACGCAACATCACCGCCCGGGCTTTGGCCGGCATGCTCGAGCAATTCGTCCAGCAGGCAAACTACGCGGCCCTGGGAGCGGCTCCGGTGTTCAGCCTGGATATCGAGACGGTCGCCGCGGGCGGCGATGAGCTCAGGTTCCAGGATTACCTGATGACCGGCATGATCGCCCTGTCGCTGGCGCAAAGCGGGTTGTTCGGCATGGTCGGCCTGGTGGAAATGCGGCGGAAAGGCGTGCTCCGGCGGCTGCGCATGACGCCGGCCAGCATGGGGATGTTCGGCATCGCGGACATGGCCGTTAGGTTCGTGTTCGGCGTTGTGCAGATCATGCTGCTTGCGGCGGTGGGCGTGCTCGGTTTCGGCGCGAAACTTCAGCTCCACCTGGTCAGCCTGGCCGTCGCCTTTTTCGTCGGCGTTCTGGCGTTCAACGCCATCGGCTACCTGTTCTCCGCCGTGAGCAAGTCGCAGGAAGCCTACATGGCCATGGCCAACATCGCGTCCTTCCTGATGATGTTCATCAGCGGCGTGTTCATTCCCGTGGATACGCTCCCGGAATGGCTCCAGCCGCTGTCGCGGGTGATGCCCCTGACCTATTTCGTCGACGGCATCCGCGATGGCATGGTGTACGCGCGGGGCATCGCGGACGCTTCGTTCTGGATTGCCGTTGCGGTGCTTGCGGCATGGGGCGTCCTGGCGTTCCTCATCGGGGCAAGGTTGTACAAAGCGAAATCGATCGCGGCGACACGCTGAACGGCGTGATCGACCGGGGCGGTCCGCTGAAAGGAGGCGCCGGCGAAGAGCAGAACCGCGCGAAGCGGCGGCGGCACACCTGCGGCGCCGGGGATGGGCATAGCCGTACGAAGCGACGGCTGCGCGCCGCGGCGTCGACGCGGACCATGACCGTGCGAATCGGCGACTGCGGACCGGCGGCGTGAACGGGAGCACGAACGTGCGAAGCCACGGCTGCAGGCCACGGCGTCGAATGGGAGCCCGACAGAACCGGTATTGCGCGGCGGGTATGGCAAAAGGCGGTTTCCTTCCGGGAAACCGCCCTTTAACCGCGCGGAATGCCGGCGGGCTTCAGCGCGCGTCCACCGGCAGCTCGTAGGAGCTCTTGAGCGACACGATCCGGTTGAACACCAGCCGGCCAGCGCCGGAATCCCTGGGATCGACGTTGAAATAGCCGTGGCGGAAAAACTGGAACTTGTCGTGCGGCTTGGCGTCCTTCAGGCCGGGTTCCACGAAGCCGTGCAGGACCTCCAGGGATTTGGGGTTGATCCGGCCGAGGAACGACGCGGCCGCATCCGCAGCCTCGCCGGCTTCGCCTTCGGGCTCCTCGTTGTCCGCGTCTCCGGAATTCCCGTCCAGAATCAGCGGTTCATACAGCCTGAACTCCGCCGGCACCGCGTGGGAAGCTTCCACCCAGTGGATGGTGCCCTTGACCTTGCGGGCGGTGAAGCCGGAGCCGCTTTTCGTGGCCGGATCGTATGTGCAGCGCAGTTCCACGATTTCGCCCGCCTCGTTTTTCACCACTTCCTCGCAGCGGATGAAGTAGGCGTGTTTCAGGCGTACCTCGTTGCCCGGGAACAGGCGGTGGTATTTCGGCGGCGGATTCTCCATGAAATCTTCGCGCTCGATATAGATTTCCCGCGAGAACGGAATGCGCCGCGTGCCCATCTCCGGATTTTCCGGATTGTTTTCGGCTTCCAGCCATTCGATCTGCCCTTCCGGATAATTCACGATGACCACCTTGAGCGGCCGGAGCACCGCCATCGTGCGCGGCGCTTTCAGCTTCAGATCCTCGCGCACGAAATGTTCCAACATTCGCCAGTCGACGACGCTGTTGCTCTTGGCGACGCCGATTTCGCGGCAGAAGGCGCGGATGGCGTCCGGCGTAAAGCCCCGGCGGCGCAGGCCGGCAATGGTCGGCATGCGGGGGTCGTCCCAACCGTCGACGATGCCCCGTTCCACCAGCAGCTTGAGATATCGCTTGCTGAGCACCGTCTGCGTCAGGTTGAGCCGGTTGAATTCGTACTGGCGGGGGACCGTTTCCGTCTCGCATTCCCGGATCACCCAGTCGTAAAGCGGCCGGTGATCTTCGAACTCGAGGGTGCAGATGGAATGGGTGACGCCTTCGATGGCGTCGCTGAGCGGATGGGCGAAATCGTACATCGGATAGATGCACCACTTGTCCCCGGTGTGGTGGTGCCGCGCGTGGACGATCCGGTACAGCACCGGGTCGCGCAGGTTGATGTTGGGCGAAGCCATATCGATCTTGGCCCGCAGGGTTCTCGATCCTTCGGGAAATTCCCCTTCGCGCATCCGCCGGAACAGGTCCAGATTCTCCTCCACGGAGCGGTTCCGGTACGGACTGGGGATGCCGGGTTCGGTCAGGGTGCCGCGGGTGCGGCGGATTTCCTCCGGCGACAGGTCGCAGACGTACGCCTTGCCCTTCTTGATGAGCCGCACGGCGTATTCGTACATCTGCTCGAAGTAGTCCGAAGCGTAGCACAGATTGTCCCATTCATAGCCCAGCCAGCGGACGTCCTCCATGATCGCCTTCACGTATTCTTCGTTTTCCTTCAGCGGGTTGGTGTCGTCAAAGCGGAGGTTTGTCCGCCCGCCGAATTCGTCGGCCAGATCGAAATTCAGGCAAATCGACTTGGCGTGGCCGATATGCAGATAGCCGTTGGGCTCGGGAGGGAAGCGGGTGATGACTTCCTTCACCCGCCCGGAGGCGACGTCTTCGGCGATGATGTTGCGAATGAAGTTCGGGGAGGGGGTTTGCGTTTCCGGCAATTTCGCGCTCAAGATCCTTCCAACCTTTCCGACACTGGCATGTTCATTTTATTAATCATACACAAAACGGCGCCCGACGATAAGGCCTTTCTCAGGATTCTCATGATTCTCATAAAAAAACCCGACATTGCGTAACTTTTTCTTTTTTCGTATCGTTATATCAGTTTGAAAAGCGTTTTTGAAAAAGGTGTGGGAGGAACCGGCATGTTCGCCAAATTTCGACGGCGTGCGGAGACTCCGCAGCCGGCGGATTCCGCATCGGACCACCCCCCGCAGCCGTCACCGGCGCCCGGCTTTTCCGGGAAGGCTCCGGATCCGGACGATACCGGGCCGCTCCTGTCCGTCCGCGGTTTGGAACGGACCTTTGAGGTGGGCGGCAAGCCTCTCAGGGTGCTCAAGGGGATCGACCTGGACCTCTATCCCCGGCAGCTGGTCATGTTGCGCGGGCGATCCGGCTCGGGGAAGACGACCCTTCTCAACCTGATGGGCGGGCTGGACACGCCGACCAGGGGCGAAGTCTGGTTTCGCGGGCAGCCCCTTCACGCATGGGACGACGACCGGCGCACGGCGGTGAGGCGGAAGGAGATCGGCTTCATTTTCCAGTCGTACGCGTTGCTTCCGCTGCTGTCGGCCTACGAAAACGTGGAGCTGTCGCTGCGGATAGCCGGGGTGCCCCGTTCCGAATGGAAAAGCCGCGCCACGGCCTGCCTGGAAATGGTCGGGCTGGGCAAGCGGATGCATCACCGTCCGTATGAGCTTTCCGGGGGCGAACAACAGCGGGTGGCCATCGCCAAAGCCATTGCGCACCGGCCGCGGCTGATCCTGGCCGACGAGCCGACCGCCGAGGTGGACTCGCAGATGGCGGCGCAGATCATCGCGATGTTCCGCGAAATCGTCGCCAGGGAGAACATCACCATCTGCATGACCACCCACGATCCCACAATTTTGGAGGTTGCGGATCATGTCTATGAAATGGCCGACGGGGTTCTTGCCGCCGTCTGAACCGAAAGAAGACCGGCGTTTCCGGGCCGGGCGAAAGGCGCCTTTCGCGGTCCGGTCCGCGCTGGCGGTCCTGCTGGCGCTGCCGCTGCTCCTTGCGGGCTGCAGCCTGCTGCCCGACGAGCCGGAAGAAGAATACCTGGAAGACATCGCCCTCCCGCAGATTTCCAAAAAACCGGAGTACGAAGTGACCACGCAGACGCTGGAGACCACCGTGACGGGCTCCGGCAGGCTCCTTTCGACACAGGAAACGACGCTGTACTTCACCCTGGACAACCGCCGGATCAAGCGGCTGTACGTCATGCCCGGCGACTGGGTGGAGGCGGGCCAGCCCGTCGCCGAGCTGGACGTGGACGATCTGCGCAACCAGCTGCGCATGCAGCGGCTCGCCTTCCAAAAGGAAGAGTTGGCGATGAAGGAGCTGCTTCGCCGGCGCGACGAGATGGATCCGGTGGAATTCGAAACGCAGCGCATCCAGTTTGAAGAAAAACGGCAGGCGCTCGTCGACCTGGAAGAGCAAATCGCCCAGGCGGTCCTGACGGCGCCGTTCGCGGGAACCGTCGTCTCGCTGTCCGTGCAGGAAGGCGGGCAGGTGAAGGCGTACGATCCGGTGGCCGTCATCGCCAACGCCCGGGAACTGATCGCGGCCGTTTCCCTGTCGTCCAGCGACGTGAACAAGGTCGCCCCCGGCATGGAGGTGCGCCTTAACATCAACAACGTCGGCGAACGGATGGGCGTCGTCAAGGCGCTGCCCACGTCGCAACAAAACTCGGGCGGCTGGCCCTGGGGGCAGCCGCAGCAGCCCGACCGGCTTGACCAGTACTTGCTGGTGGAGGTCAAGGATCTGCCCGACACGGCCCAGCGCGGCACGCCGCTGACCGCCACGGTGATCCTGAACCGCAAGGAAAACGCCGTCGTCATTCCCCTCGCCGCCCTGCGGACCATCGGCACGCGCACCTACGTGCAGGTGGTGGAGCCCGACGGCACCAAGCGGGAAGTGGACGTCCGGGTCGGCCAGCAGACGTCGACCGTCGCCGAAATCCTCGAGGGCCTCGTCCCCGGGCAAAAAGTAGTGGGAAGGTAGCCGATGAGCGCACTGATCCGTTTTCTTTTCCGCAAAATGTGGAACACCCGGTGGCTCACGCTGAGCACCTTCGCCGGGCTGCTCGTGGCGGTGGCGTTCACCGCCAGCATTCCGATGTACGCGGACGGTTCGCTGAAGCGCGTCGTCGCCCAGACGCTGCGCGAACACGAGACCGGGCTGCCGGCCGGGGCCCTGCTGTTCCGTTACCAGTCGACGGACGGCAGAACGGACCCCGTCGCCTTCAGCCAGGCGGACCGGTTCATCACCGAAGAAGTTCCGGAGCGCATCGGCTTTCCCGTTACCGTTGAGCAGCGGGGGCTTACGCTGCGCAGCACGGAAGTGTCGCCGGAAGACCCGTTGAAGGTCGACGCCAGCCGCACCCGCCGGATGACCATCACCTCCCTGGGCGGCCTGGAAGAACGGGTCGAGCTGGCCGGCGGCAAGTGGTTCGCCGAAGAAGCAGGGGCGGACGGCACGCTGCAGGCGGTCATGCTGGAAGAAGCGCTGTTCCGCAACGACCTGCACGTTGGCGACGTACTGCTGTACCCCGTCTACGGCGGCCTGAATCTCACGCTGCGCGTGGAGATCGTCGGTTCCGTCCGGCCGCTGGACATGGCCGATCCTTACTGGTACCAGGGCCTGGACAGCCTGATGAACGCGCTCATCATTTCCGAGCGGGTGTTCCTGGACGATCTGGTGGGCAAGCGCGGCATCCCGGTGCAGCTGGCCAGCTGGTACGCCGTGTACGACCTGAGCGAGATCACCACGAGCCGGCTGACACCCCTCTCCCGCGTCCTGAACCGGGTCGACATCGAGGCGAACAACATCCTGAAAGGCACGCGGGTGGAGATTTCGTTCCGGGACATGCTGGCGGATTTTCGCCGCGAGAGCGTCCAGCTGCAGACGATGCTGTTTACCCTGGCGGCTCCGATGATCGCCATGGCGTTCTACTTCATCACCATGATCGCCCGCCAGTCGCTGGAGAACCAGCGCACCGACATCGCGGTGCTGCGCAGCCGCGGCGCCAGCAGGCGGCAGATCATGCTCATCTTCCTGCTGGAAGGGGCCCTGCTCGGCGGCGCCGCATTGCTGCTTGGCCCCGCCATCGGCTGGTTCATGGCCAAAAGCATCGGGTCCGCCAACGGGTTCCTTGAGTTCGTGAACCGCAAATCGATTCCGGTGGGATTTTCCTCCGACAGCGCGTTGGCCGCCCTGCTTTCCGTGCTGGTGGCCATCGGTGCGGCGGTCATCCCGGCGTTGGTCTACACCCGCGCCTCCATCGTCGATTACCGGCGCATGCAGGCGCGCAAGGAGCGCCCGCCGTTCTGGATGCGCTGGTATCTGGACGTGGTCCTGCTGGGCGTGGCGGCCTACGGATGGTACCTGTTCAACGAGCGGCAAATGATCTCGTTCCGCACGGGGCTCACCACGGACCAGCTCAACGTGCAGCCGTTCCTGTTTTTCGTGCCGGCAATCTTCATTTTCGCTCTCGGCCTTCTGTTCCTGCGGCTGTTCCCGTTGATGCTCCGGCTCATCAGCTGGCTGGCGCGCAGGAACATGCCGATTCCGCTGTACCTTACGGTGACGCAGCTGTCCCGTTCGTCCAAGGCCTATTATCCGCTCATGATCCTGCTCGTCCTCACCCTCGGGCTCGGGGTTTACAACGCTTCCGCGGCGCGCACCATCCATCTCAATTCGGAAGAGCGGATCCTGTACAAATACGGCGCGGACGTCATCGTGCAAACCGTCTGGGAGGCTTATCAGGAAACCTCGCCGTCCGGCGGCTCGCAGCAACCGGGCGGCGGCGGAGGCACGGGAGGAGGCGGATCCGGCAATCCCGGCGGAGGCGGTGGAGGGGCTCCCCAGGTTCCGATGCCATCGGGCACCCTCGTTTACAACGAACCTCCGTTCGAAGTGTTCCGGACGCTCCCCGGCGTGCGGCACGCGGCCAAGGTGGTGCAGACGAAGGCCAGTCTGTCCGTTTCCAACCGGACGGTGGGGCAGGGCATGGTCGTCGGCATCGAGACCGTGGATTTCGCCCGCGTGGCCTGGTTCCGGACGGACCTGTACAAGAACCATCCGTTCCGCTATCTGGCCGCGATGGGTCAGGTGACGGAAGGGGCGATTATTTCATCCAACCTCGCCGAACGGTATGAGCTGAAGACGGGAGACCTGATCACCGCGGTCATCGCCGGCCAGCCCGTGGAGTTCGTGATCATCGGCATCGTACCTTACTGGCCCGCGCAATATCCGGACCAGCTGCCGTTCCTTGTCGCCAATCTGGGTTACATATACGACCAGGTGCCGATGATCCCTTATGACGTTTGGCTTGACATGGAACCGGGAGCCGATGTGCTGCCCATCGTGCCGGTGCTCAGGGAGCACGGCATCGAAATCGCCTCCATCCAGGACGTGGAGAACGAGCTGATCGCCCAGAGCCGGCATCCGGCCCGCGGCGGCGTGTTCGGCATCCTGAGCCTCGGATTCCTCATCACGGTGATCGTTTCGCTGGCGGGGTACATCATCTTCTGGTTCTTCAACCTGTCCGGCAGGACCGTCCAGATGGGCGTGCTTCGGGCGACCGGCCTGTTCCGCCGGGAGCTGACCGCCATGCTGCTGTTCGAGCAAGTGTTCACCGCGGGGCTGTCCATCGCCTTCGGCATCCTGACCGGCAAACTGGCAAGTCTTCTGTTCCTTCCATTCCTGCAGACCACCGGAAACGCGGCGAACCAGGTTCCGCCGTTCCGGGTGGTGTTCGAGGCGGTGGACGACATCCGGCTGTACTCGGTGGTCGCGGTGATGATGGGCATCGGCGCCGCCCTGCTCGTCGCCCACATCCGCAATCTGCGGGTGCACCAGGCTGTCAAGATGGGCGAGGAGCGGTAAGATGGAGGGAAGTTCGCATGAAAGATGGGGGAGCTTTTCGCCAATGGCTCATCCCCGTGCTTGCCGCGGCGCTGGCCGTGTCTCCGCTTGCCGCCTGCAGCCGGGAGACCGCCGGGCCGGAAGGTCCGAGGACGTTGCGGATCGGCGTCATCTACGGGAGCGCGTCCGAGGATTCCATCCGGCGGACGTACACCGACGCCTTCGAGCTGACCATGAAGGGCGCCGTCGAGATCGAGATCGTGCCCGCAATCAACCTGGGTCAGCGCGGTTTCTTGACGCCGGAGGAACGACGGAATCAGCCGGGCACTTACGAAGCGGTCAAGGCATTGCTTGCCGGGCCCGATCCGGTGGACGTCATGTTGCTGGATTCCTCCCTGCTGACGCCGCTGGCGCGGGACAACCTGCTGGTGCCGCTGGACCCGCTGATGGCCGAAGACGGGATCCGCAAGGAAGATTTTGTGCCGGCCGTCATTGAGGGCATCGCGGAGATGGGCGACGGCTTCATCTACGCCCTGACCCCGACGTTCAACCCTTCCGCGCTGTTTTTCAACAAACAGCTGTTTCGGGAAGCGGGGGTGGAATTTCCCTCCGACCCCATGTCCTGGGATGACGTGTTCAACCTGGCCCGCCGGCTCAAGCGGGGAGAGGGCAAGGACGCGGTCTGGGGATTCGCGTTCAATGACGGGGGAAGGGGCGGAAACTTCTGGGAGGTCGAACAATATGTCGAGCCGCTCCATCTGCGCATGTACGACGGCAACCTCGAACGGATGACCGTCAACAACGACGGCTGGAAAGCGGCCTGGGAGACCTTCGAGCAATTATATAAAGACAAAGTCTTGCCTACGGATGAGCACATCATGACGGAACCGCCCGGGGACGGCGACTGGCATCCGTACATGGAGCGGCCGTTCTTGCGCGGCAAGGTTGCCATGGTAATCGCCAGCTACAGTTATATCCAGGAATTGATCAACTTCAACGACAACGCCGGCAGGCTTAGGGACCTGGGCTTCGAGCCCATCGACTGGGACGTGGCGATGGTGCCAACCCACGGCGCCGCGCCGGGAGTCTCCAGCGGCATCACCCTGAACCAATTGTTCGCCATCGCCGCCAACGCGCAAAACAAGGAAGACGCCTGGGCGTACATGAAATTTATGACCGGCGACGAATGGGCGCGTCTGAAGTCCCGCAGCATCACGGAAATGCCGGCGCGCAAGGCGCACATCCGGCCGCGCGGCGGTCTGAGCTACAATGTCGAAGCTTTCTATTCCGTCAAGCCGGCGCCGCCGCTAACGTACGCGGAGCAGAAACTGGAGATGGATTACCCGAACTTATGGTTGATTCGGGAGATTGGCGCCCATCTGTACGGGCAGGTGCTCCGGGGCGAAAAAAAGGTGGACGAAGCCCTGGCGGAATGGGAGCGCAGGGGCAACGATCTGCTGCCGAAAATAAAGGCCAATCCCGACGGCCACATCGAGGGCGTGTTCGACGGTTTGATGTGAGGAACCTTTCGGCCGGTTTTGGCGCACGGTCGGACGGGATTTCCGGGCCGCATGGACAGGAGAGGAGCGATAAGTTTTGATCCATTGCGAAGGCCTTGTCAAGATCTATAAGACCGACGACCTGGAAGTGGTGGCCCTGCAGGGCCTCAACCTGACCGTCGAGGCTGGCGAAATGATGGCGATCATCGGCAACAGCGGCAGCGGCAAATCCACCCTGCTCAACATTCTTGGCGGCCTGGATCGCCCCACGGCCGGACAGGTGCGCGTCGGCAAATGGGATCTGCTGAAGATCACCGAGGCGGAACTGGTCGTTTACAAGCGGGAGACGGTGGGCTTTGTCTGGCAGAACAACGCCCGGAACCTGCTGCCGTATCTCACCGCGTTGGAGAACGTCGAAGTGCCGATGATGTTCACGGGCAAGAAAGTGGACCGCGCCTATGCGAAACAGCTGCTGGAGATGGTCGGGCTCAAGGACCGCATGCACAGCAAGCTGACCCAGCTGTCCGGAGGGGAGCAGCAGCGGGTAGCGATCGCCATCGCTCTGGCGAACCGGCCGAAGCTTCTGCTCGCCGACGAACCGACCGGCTCCGTCGACACCGCGACCTCCGACCTGATCATGGACATCTTCCGCCGCTTCAACCGGGAATTCGGCGTGACGATTGTCATCGTCACCCACGACCTGGGGCTGGCGAGCAAGGTTGACCGGGTGGTGGCGATCCGTGACGGCCTGACAAGCACGGAATTCATCAAGCGCAATATCCATCTCGACCGGACACTGGCCGCTCCGCTTTACGGCCGCAGGGCTCTGGAGGAGGTGCATGAAGCGTTCGTCGTCGTCGACCGCGCGGGCCGGCTGCAAATTCCCCGCGAATATTTGCAGGCGCTCGGCATCGGCGACAAGGCCACATTGGAGTTCGACGGGGAGAAGATTCTGATCAAACCCCCGAAAACAATGGAGGGAGAAACCGCATGAACAAAAGGGGAATGTTGCGCCGATGGATCATCCTTGGCATGATCACGGCGTTGGCCGGGTCGCTGCTGGCCGCCTGCAGCCGGGGAGCCAGCGAACCCCAGGGTCCGAGGACCCTGAGGATCGGCATCACGTATGGCAACGCGTACGAAGATTACTACACCCGGCAGTCGCTCACCGATGCCTTTGAACTGACCATGCAGGGCGCCATCGAAATCGAGATCGTGCCGGCGGTCAATTACGACCAGTTCCAGTTCATGACGCCTGAGGAACAGCAGAACCAGCCGGATGTCTATGAAGAGGTCAAGAAACTTCTCACCGGCCCGAATCCGGTGGACGTCATGGTGCTGGATTCCTCGCTGCTGACGCTTCTGGCGCGCGACAACCTGCTGGTGCAGCTGGACCCGCTGATGGCCGAGGACAAGATCAGCAAGGATGATTTCGTGCCGGCCGTCATCGAGGGCATCGCGGAAATGGGAGACGGCTTCATCTACGCCCTGACCCCGACGTTCAACCCGTCCGCGCTGTTCTACAACAAAAAGCTGTTCCAGGAAGCGGGGGTGGAGTTTCCCACCGATCACATGACCTGGGACGACGTGTTCAATCTCGCCCGCCGGCTCAAACGGGGCGAGGGCAAAGACGCGGTATGGGGATTCACGTTCAACGAATGGGGCGGCGGCGGAGGCTTCTGGGAACTGCAACAGTTCGCCCAGCCGCTCAATCTGCGCATGTACGACGACAATCTCGAGCGGATGACCGTCAACAACGACAGCTGGAAAACGGTGTGGAGCACGATCACCCAGCTGTACAAGGACAAGGTGCTTCCGACGTATGAAGATCTGATGGCGGACCCTCCCCAGGACGGCATCTGGTACCCGTACATGGACCGGGCGTTCTTCCGCGGCAAGGTCGCCATGGTGCTGGGGAATTACAGCTTCATCAACGAATTGGTCAATTTCAACAACAACGTCGACCGGATCCGGGACAAAGGCTTCGAGCCCATCGACTGGGATGTGGTGACGGTGCCGTCCCACAGCTCCGCGCCGGGCGTCTCCGGCAACATCTACCTGAGCCAGCTGCTGGCCATCAACGCCAACGCGCAAAACAAGGAAGACGCCTGGACGTACATCAAGTTCATGACCGGCGACGAATGGGCGCGGCTGAAATCCCGAAGCACATGGGAAATGCCGGCGCGCAAGGCTTATATCCAGCCGCGTTTCGGCCTCAGCTACAACATCGAGGCTTTCTATTCCGTCAAGCCTGCGCCTCCGCGGTCATACACCGAACAGAAGCTGGAGCGGGATTACCCGAATCTGTGGATGATCCAACAGATCGGCGATCTCTTGTACAACCAGGTGCTCCGCGACGAGAAAACGGTGGACGAGGCGCTGGCGGAATGGGAAAGCCGGGGCAATGACCTGCTCCTGAAGATCAAGGAAAATCCCAGCGGCCCCATCGAAGGCGTGTTCGACGACCTCTACGGGCCCGTTGGCGCCGGCGGAGCCATACTGAGAAGCATGGCCATCGCCCGGCAGGGATAATTCCCGGGGCGTGCCGCGCATGCTATAACGGGCGACGGAGGCGCCGCGCGCGGGCGGAAGCGCGCGGCGCCGCAAGCCGGCCGACAGCGTGCCATGGGAGGTGGCGTCATGAAGTGGGTCTACTGGGCCAGACTGTATGACAGCAAATTCCAGGCCGGCTGCGTGATGCGCCGCATGGAACATGACGGCTGGCTCTTCGGCATCGACCCCCCGCGGGAAATCGAAGTGTTCCGCTCCCGGAAAGGGAAATACGGCGTGCGCTATCTGCCGTAAACCGCCCCGGGGGATGACGAAACCCTTGACGTTGCGCGCCATTCGGTGTAAAGTGATGAGTGCTGCCTTACGTCACGGCTTTGCCGTTCACGCGGGGCGGCCATCACCGACGCGGGGTGGAGCAGTCCGGTAGCTCGTCGGGCTCATAACCCGAAGGCCGCAGGTTCAAATCCTGCCCCCGCAACCATCCTTTCGCCTTGAGACCAGGGCCCTTAGCTCAGCGGTCAGAGCTGTCGGCTCATAACCGATTGGTCGGGGGTTCGAGTCCCTCAGGGCCCACCAACGGCAACAAGCGCGCGTCTTCCTGCCGGGGTGGCGGAACTGGCAGACGCACAGGACTTAAAATCCTGGGGTGGGTTACCACCGTACGGGTTCGATTCCCGTCCTCGGCACCAAACGCGTTTGCCTAAGAACCGCGGACCCCGCGGACAATGGACTTGCCGCGCCCGGAAACATAGCCGCACGGCCGAGTGCGGCCCAAACAGCATACGCATCCATGCGGCAACCCCGTTTCCGCGCCGGAACTTCCCGGACGGAAACGGGGTTGCCTGGCATTGGCGGCCTTATCTGCCGTCAGTGGAATTCGATGTCGATGCGCCGGCGTCCTTCGGCCTTGAGCTTCGGCATGCGGATTTCGAGGACGCCGTTTTTATAAGAGGCCCGGACGCCTTCCGGGTCGACGTTCGCCGGCAGCGTGACCGTCCGCTGGAACCGGCCTGCGAAGCGTTCCTGCCGGTGCAGGCGATCCCTTTCCGTTTCGTAGGTCCGGTGGATCGTGCCGCTGACGGTCAGCATCCGGCCTTCCACTTCGATCTGCACGTCATCCTTCTTTTGCAGCCCGGGCACATCGCAAACGGCCACCACGTCATGTTCGGTTTCGTACACGTCGATGCCGGGCACGTCGGACGACAGGCCGAACCATTGCCGGAGCGGGATATCGGCCGGGAAAAACCGTTCCCATTCCCGCCGCAAATTGTCCAGCTGGCGGAAAGGCTCATAGGGGATCAGGGGCATGCGGGTTCACCGCCTCCTTGGACAGGAATGGATTCGCGCCAATATTATGCGGTGCCGGCCATTTTTTATACGGCGTGACGGGCTGGGCCAGGCCCCGGGAAAGGAGGCGCCATGGCCGCGTTTCGCTGGCTCAACCCGGCAACGGGGTATTTGCTGGGTGGCTACACCCATACCCTCAATCCCTATAT
>LZRV01000028.1 GCA_002159065.1 Paenibacillaceae bacterium ZCTH02-B3
GCGTTTGCCTCCGGCTTCCTTCAGATCCCGCCTCGCGGCAGGCACCCTTGCCTTTGGCTAATGGTAGGCGCTCGCCAGCCCCCATTCCGGACTTTCACCGTAGAGATGACGCCCATGCTGGGCGTACAAGGAAGGGCGGCGGACGGCGATTGACGCGGCCGCCCGCCGCCCTTCCCGTCAGCCGTTCTTTCTGCGCCGGCGCAGGATGCGAAGCGCTTCGGCGAAATCGTCCGGAAGCGGCGCCTCCACCTCCAGCTTCTCCCTGGTCCACGGATGGTTCCAGACGAGTTTCTCTCCATGGAGCGCCTGCCTGGCGATCAGGTCGCGGTGGCCGCCGTACATCCCGTCGCCGGCCAGCGGATGGCCGATGTGGGACAGATGCACGCGAATCTGGTGGGTGCGTCCCGTTTCCAGTTCCAGCCGGACCAGCGTATGGGTGTCAAAACGCTCCACCACAAAAAAGCGGGTGACCGCGGGGTCCCCCGTCTCGCTGACCCGGCGCCGCGTGGGATGATGCCGGTCCTGGCCGATGGGAAGGTCGATCTTGCCCCTGTCCCGGGGGATGACGCCTTCCGCCAAAGCCAGGTAGATGCGGCCGATCTTTTTTTCCCGCATCATCCTGTCATAGTGCTGGTGGGCAAACTCGTTCTTGGCGTAGAGAATGGGGCCTGTCGTTTCCTTGTCCATCCGGTGGATGTGCCGCACGCGCAAATCCTGCCCCGTCATCTCGTAATAAGCCGCCACCGCGTTGGCCAGGGTACGGCGCTGGCCTTTGACGCTGGGGTGCATCTCGATGCCGGCCGGCTTGTTGACGACCAGCGTGAAATCGTCCTCGTACAAAATGTTCAGCTCCATCCAGTCGGACGGAAAATCCCGGCGCTCCCTCGGAAACAGCCGCAGGCGAAGAAACGGCCCCTGAATATGTACGCCGCGGCTCTCCAGCAGCTTGTCCAGCAGCTTGGCCGGCAACGGCGTCCGCTTGAGCACCGCGTGCAACGGCACGCCGACCAGGGAATCGGGCAGGCGGATTTCCATCCACTCGCCTTTCCGCTTGCCCGGTTTCAACATGGATGCCGGCGGGAGGGACGCCTGCCGGCCGTTTCGTCTTTTTCCGCTCATCACGCAACACCCCAATGCCGCTTTGACGGACGCGGATCAGCGCTTCCGGAAGGACGACGGACGATTCCGCCGCATGCCGCAAGCCCGGCGACGCGGGACGCCTCCAACGCGCCGCAACGGCGGACCGGCCGCAGCCGGCGGTCATCCCGCGCGGACGGACCAATCCTCCAGCGGCATGAGCGGTTCCGCGTGCATGTCCAGCGGGGTGAACTGCCCGCGCCGCCACTTAAGGTCGGCGGCCGCCGCAATCATGGCCGCATTGTCCGTGCACAGATCCATCGGCGGGATGAGCAGCGGCAACCCGGCTTCCCCGCACAGCTCCCGCATCCGGCTCCGCAGGCCCCGGTTGGCGGCGACGCCGCCGCAAAGCAGCACCTGTTTGACGCCGAACACCCGCGCCGCGCGCATCGTTTTGCCGGTGAGCACGTCCACCACGGATTCCTGAAATCCCCGGGCCAAAGCGGCGAACATCGGGACTTCTCCCCGCATGACGGCGCGGTTCACTTCCGACAGCACCGCGGTCTTCAGGCCGCTGAAGCTGAAATCGAAGGAATCGGGCTCCAGCCAGGCGCGGGGCATTTCGATGCAGTCGTCCGCATCCGCCGCCAGCCGGTCGATGTGGGGGCCGCCGGGGTACGGGAAACGCAGGGCGCGCGCCACCTTGTCGTAGGCTTCCCCGACGGCGTCGTCCCGCGTCTGTCCGATGATGCGGAACACGCCTTCCTCCGGCAGCAGCACCAGTTCGGTATGCCCGCCGGAGACCACCAGGGCCAGGGCGGGATAGACGATTTCGCCGACCAGCCGGTTGGCGTAAATGTGGCCGGCGATGTGATGCGTGCCGATCAGCGGCACGTCAAGGGCCAGGGCCAAAGCCTTGGCCGCCGAGATGCCGACGAGCAGCGACCCGACCAGGCCGGGCCCCTGCGTCACGGCCACGGCGTCGATATCGCCCCGGCTCACGTCGGCGCTCCGGAGCGCTTCTTCCACAATGACCGTGATTTGTTCCACGTGCTTCCGCGAGGCGATCTCCGGGACGACCCCGCCGAAGCGGCGGTGAATGTCCGTCTGGCTGGCGACGATGTTGGAGAGGACTTCACGTCCGTCCCGCACGACGGCGGCGGCCGTCTCGTCGCAGCTTGTTTCGATGGCCAGAATGAGACTGGGTTTTCCGGATTGCATGTACCTTCTTCTCCTCGTTACGGGACGCCGGCCTTACCCTTCGCCGCTTGCGCCGGTCCCGTCATGCCCGGATGCCGGTTCCCGGGAAGGGTCCGACAGAGCCGCGGGTTCCGGCGGCAGGTCCGCCCACATGATCAGGGCATCTTCCATGTTGTCGGTGTAATAGCCGGGCCGCACGCCGCAAGAGACGAATCCGAGCTTGCGGTACAACCGCTGTGCGCGCGTGTTGGATACCCTTACTTCCAGGGTCATCCGCCGCGCGCCCAGCGAGCGCGCTTCTTCCATCAGCCGCCGCATCAGCCGCTCGCCCAGTCCCCGTCCGCGGAACGGCTCCCGCACGGCGATGTTCGTCACATGGGCTTCGTCCGCAATGACCCACATCCCGCAGTATCCGATGATCTGGCCGTCCTGTTCCAGCACGGAATAACGGGCAAACCGGTTGTGCGCAAGTTCGGTGCGGAAAGCTTCGGCGGACCAGGGCAGCGTAAACGATTCCTTCTCAATCCGGGCGACTGCGGGGACGTCCTCCGGCGCCATCGCCCGAATCACCGGTTCGCTCATGGGAGCTCCGCCTGCCTGGCCGCCAGCTTGATCTCCGCTTCGGACGGCTGCGTGTAGTTCGGCGCGAACGGATGGACGTCGTCCCGCTCGCCGCGGAAATGGCGCAGGGCCGCGAGCTTCCCGACGGCGGCGGCATCCATCTGTTGCGTTCCGCGGGACACGGGAACGGCGGCATGTGCGGCAAGTTCGGCGATGGCGCCGGCGAACGGCTCGATCTCGCCGACGAAGCGCACCTCCGGCGCGCCCGCTTCCTTCGCCGCGTCAAGCACCCCTTCCGCCCAGCTTCGAAACGGCCGGATGCCGTCGGCTTCGACGCGCCGCCATTCGTCCGGGCCCGGTCCTCCCTCGAACACGGCCGTATAGGCGTCTCCCCGGCGGGCGTTCATCACCGGGACAAACCAGATCCGTCCGCCCGCCGTGCGGTCCGGCCCGGCGGAACGCCGCGCCGCCTCTTCCCGCATCGCCTCTTCCCGCGCCGCGTACGCCAAAGCTTCCAGGCTGGAGACGCCGATCAGCGGTTTGTCCCAGGCCCAGGCCAGCGTCTTGGCCACGGTGACGCCGATGCGCACCCCCGTGTACGAACCGGGTCCCCGGCCGACGGCGATGGCGGCCAGCATCCTGGGCGTGACGCCGTGCCGGACCATCAGTTCCCGGATCTCCGGCACCGTGCGCACCGAATGGTTCCGCTCCAACAGCAACTTGCGGGATTCCACCGTCACCGCTTCGTCCGCCTTCGGCTTCCCGTCCGACTCCGGATCCTGCTTCACGTCCGCCGCCTGTTTCACGTCCGCTTCCAGCTTCCCGTCCGCCTCCGGCTCCCCTTCCGTCGCCGGATCCGGTTTCCCGCGCAGCTCAAGCAGCGCGCACGCCAGCGTCGCGGTGGAGGTGTCCAGCGCCAGCAACATGCGCGGATTCAATAAATTCATTCCCCTGATCCCTCCCGCGCCGGAGCCATCCCCGCATCGCGGCAAAGCCTGTCGTACCGCTCCCCGGCCGGTATGGCGGTGATCTTCCGCGAGACGGGGCCTGCCGCTTCAAAATGGAGATGCAGCCGCTCCGGCGGAAGAATGGGCCCGATGCGCGACGCCCATTCCACCAGCGTCACCCCGTCTCCGAAAAAATAATCGTCCAGTCCGAGTTCCTCCGCTTCTTCGGAAGAAATCCGGTACATGTCCATATGGTAAAAAGGCAGCGTTCCGCCTTCATATTCCTTGATGATCGTAAACGTGGGACTGTTGACGATTCCGGGGACGCCGAGCGCGCGGGCGAAGGCCTGGGCAAACCGCGTTTTGCCGGCGCCCAGTTCCCCGTCCAGGGCCAGTGTCATGCCGGGCCACGCCAATCCCGCAAGCCGTGAGGCCAGCTCCACGGTGCCGGCTTCGCTGTCCGCCCGCCATATGTAGCGATTTTCCCCGTTCATGTTCCGATCCATGCCTTCCCACCGCCATCCGGGTATCCGCCGCCAGTCTTTCCCCTTCGATGCAGCCCGCGATCCGCCCGGCATTTCCGGCGCACAGCGGAACGCCGCTTATCCACCCTCGCCGTCTTCGCCGCGAAAATGGTCGTAGCCGCGCTTCGCCACGGCAACCCGTTTCCCCGTCGCCGTTTCCAGCCAGACGCCCGGCGGACCGGACACCGTCTCGCCGACAAGAAAAAAAGGCAGCCCCGCTTCGCGGAAGGCTCGCTTCGCCTCGTCCTCGTCCGCCGCGTCGATGGTGCCGACCAGCGCGTAATCTTCTCCGCCGTACAGCATCCAATCCAGGGGTGACCGTCCGCACCGCCGGGCATAGGCGGCCAGCTCGCCGGCCACCGGCAGATCTTCCTCGCGCAGCACCATGCCGACGCCGGACGCCTCGGCGATCTCCCACGCCTCGCACGCCAGTCCGTCGCTGATGTCGTTCAGCGCCCGTCCAAACCCCTGCTCCGACAGCAAAAGTCCCGCTCTCACGTGGGGCTCCGGCCGCCGGTGAGCCCGGACCAGCGAATCGGGAGGACGGGGCGCTTCCGGATGGAGCAGGCCGTACAAACCGGCCGCCGCCAGTCCGATCGGACCGGTAAGAAACACCTTTTGTCCCGGCGAGGCGCCGCTGCGCAATATCGCCCTCCCCGCGCGCACCTGGCCCGTCACCGTCACCGAAATGACAAGATCGGCGCGCGATGCCGTGGTGTCTCCGCCGATGATCGCCACCCCGTGGCGGTCGGCACACGCATACAGCCCGTCATACAGCGCCTGCGTCCGCGCGGGCGTCCACGACGGCGGAACGCACACCGTCACCAGCGCATGCAGGGGCCGGCCTCCCATGGCGGCAATGTCGCTGATGCAGGAAGCCATCGCCTTATACCCCACGTCGGCGTCTCCCATCGTCTCGGGTCGAAAATGGACGCCTTCCGCCATCGCGTCGACGGTGAGCAGCCATTCCGTCTCCCCGCCCGGCGAGGCCACCACCGCCGTGTCGTCGCCGATGCCGGTAACGACGCCCCGCGAGGACAGGAAATCCGCACGCTGGCGTCCTTCCGTCCACGCGCGGATCAGGGCGAATTCGTCGGGATGCGCCACGGCGCAAGCTCCTTTCCGCGACCGTGTCCAACTTCATTGTACAACGGTATTATATCGGGGGCCGGCCAATCATGCAAAAACATGCAAAAGAAAAAAGCCCGTGTCCGGGCCTTCGGGTTATTCACCATTAACCGTTGGCAGCATATACTTCGTGCCCCACATTAACGTGTTGTGCATATTCAAGCGGTGAAACAATGGTGGTTTGGCAAGTTTTGCAATAATAGACCTGCAATCCGCGTCCGCCCGCAACCCGTTCCAGATCCGTTTCCTGCAGCCCGGAGGGTTCGGATTCGTTGCCGCCTGGCCATTTCGCTTCCTTGTCCATGGATATTTCCTCCTTCGGATTTCGTGTACGACTAGCCGTTCGCATATACTTCGTGACCCAAATTCACATGTTGTGCATATTCCGTGAGTGAAACAATTGTCGTCTGACAAGTTTTGCAATAATAGACCTGTAATCCGCGTCCACCCGCAACCCGTTCCAGATCCGTTTCCTGAGGCCGGGAAGATTCGGATTCGCCGCCGCCGGGAAATTTCGTTTCCTTGTCCATGGATACTCCTCCTTCGGATTTCGTTTGTATGGCTCAAGCATAAAACAGCAAGATTAAGTGAAATTAAAGAAATGATAAAATTTACTTAAAATTTCACATGCCACGGCGTCACACAGGCAGGTTCGCGACGAACCGGCGCGAGACTGAAGCTCGATAAAAAGAAAACAGCCCGCGTCCGGGCCTTGCAAAAGTTCCCGCAACCACGAAGATTCGGATTCGCCGGCGCCGGGAAATTTCGCTTCCTCGAAATCAACAAAACCGCCGGTCCCGACGGACCGGCGGCCGAAAATCGTCTTTGGTCCCGCCCGTTATTGGTAATACCGGGGAGCCTGCCCCTGGGTTTTTGCCGAGTAGGACGTGCCGAAGCCCGATCCGCCGGTCAGCTGCCGGGTCGACGGATTGAAGCTGAACGACGGATTGTTCGCCGTCACCGCCTGACTCGACGAGGCAAACTGCTGTCCAGCCGAGACATGGGAGGCCGGCGAACCGAAGGAAGCGGGCTGCTGGGTCCAGCCGGTCTGGGCGGCGTAGGACGGCGACTGCGCCGGCTGGGCGAACGACGCCTGTTCCAGCTGCTTGCACATTTGCTGGATCTGGTTCAGCTGCTGGACGACGTTATGGTGGTTCTGCAGCGCCTGCTGGATGGCGTGCACCGCTTCCTGCTCCTTCTGGATCAGCTGCTGCAGCTCCGTGATGTTTTGCTGTTCTTTTTGCAGCATTTGCTGGTACACCTGGCTGGACCGGTTCGTCGTGTCGATCAGTTGCTGCGCGATCTGTTCGCATTGGCGGGCGATGCTCGAGACGTTCACTTGATGCATGTCGGCTGATCCTCCCTGGATAAATTGATGTGGGGGCATCCATCCCGGCATAGTATGATCGGGCGCCCGGGGATCTATGCCCGGCGTTCCGGCTTCCCAGGTCCGGACAAAGGCGCAAAATCGTCCGGCTCCGCCGTCGTGTCGCCGATGTATCCGTTGTGTTCCGTGACGCGTCCCCCGCCCAGCCCCTCGTTGACCATCCGGTCCACGTCGAGTTCGTATTTCCCTTTTCCTTCAAAAGGCAAATCGTCCGCGGAAGTTCCTTTATTGTCCATATCGCTCATCCCCTCGCGGCAAAAAATCATTCCGGCCGTCCGCGCGGACCGCCGTTACCCGCCAATATGCCCCGGGACGCGGAACTTCATGCGCTCCGGCATGCCGGACACGCGGGAGTAATAAAATAAGAAGGCAATCCGCATGCCAACAGGAAAAAGGAGCCGAAAGCCATGCAAACGGTGTGGAAAGGGGCCATCAGTTTCGGTCTGGTGCACGTGCCGGTGAAGATGTTCGCGTCCACCGAAGACAAGGATGTCCATTTCCGGCTGATCCACAAAGCCTGCGGGACTCCCGTTTCGTATGTCCGGACGTGTCCGCATTGCGAAACGCGGGTGGAATGGGAGGACATCGCGCGGGGATACGAATACGAAAAAGGACGCTTCGTCCTGTTCGACGAGGAGGAACTGGAGGCCATCAAGCCGGAAAGCGCCCGCACCATCCGGATCCTGGATTTTGTGTCCCTGGAGGAAATCGATCCGATCTACTTCCAGAAAACATACTACCTCTCCCCCGACCAGGCCGGGGAAGGGGCATACGCGCTGCTCCTTGAGGCGATGCGCCAGACCGGCCGCATCGGCATCGCCCGGGTGGCCATCCGCAGCAAAAGCAGCCTGGCGGCGATCCGGGCGTACGGGGACTGCATCTGCATGGAAACGATGTTCTATCCCGACGAAATCCGTTCCCTTGAGGCCGTGCCCAACCTGCCGAAGGAAACCAGGGTCGATCCGCGGGAGCTGGATCTGGCGAAAATGCTCATCGAACAGCTGACCGCGCCCTTCGACGCGGCCAAATACACCGACGATTACCGCGCCGCCGTGCTGGACGCGATCGGGCGGAAAATCGCCGGGCAAGGAGCGGATGTGGTCGCCGCGCCGGCCGCCGAGCGGACCAACGTCATCGACCTCATGGCCGCGCTTCAGGCCAGCCTTGAGGCGGTCAAAAACAAAGGCGAGGCGGGGGAAGCCGGCGCCGGCGCCGCGGACGGAACGTCCAGGCCCAAGCGCCGGACGGCCCGGGCGAAAGAGCCTGTGCGCTAGCGGCTTTCGCCTACCCCGTCTGCGCCCCGTACATCCGGCTGTAATAGCCGCCCCGCCGCAAGAGTTCTTCGTGTTTGCCCCGCTCCACCACGGTGCCGTCCTCGATGACCAGAATTTCGTCGGCTTCCCGGATCGTATTCAGCCGGTGGGCGATGACGAAGCTGGTCCGCCCTTTCATCAGGTTCAAGAGCGCCCGCTGGATCTGCCGCTCGGTGCGGGTGTCGACGCTGCTGGTCGCTTCGTCGAGGATCAGGATGGACGGGCGGGTCAGCATCACCCGGGCGATGGCCAGAAGCTGCCGCTCGCCGTGACTCAGGTTGCCGCCGTTTTCGGTCAGCACCGTGTCGTACCCCTTGGGCAGCCGCCGGATGAACCGGTCCGCGCCGGCCAGCCGGGCGGCTTCCTCCATTTCCTCGTCCGTGGCGTCCGGCCGGCCGTATTTGATGTTTTCCCGGATGGTGCCGGCGAACAGGTACGTGTCCTGCAACACCACGCCGAAGCAGCGCCGCAGGCTGTCCCGCGTGTATTCCCGGATGTCGCGGCCGTCGATCAGGATGCGCCCTTCCGTTACATCGTAAAACCGCGTGAGGAGATTGACGATGGTGGTTTTCCCCGCGCCGGTCCTGCCCACCAGGGCCACCGTGGCGCCGGCGGGAACGGAGAACGACACGTCCCGCAGGGCCGGCACATCCGGACGGTAAGAAAACCGGACATTTTCGAACACCACGTGGCCGCGGGGGTGTTCCAGCGGGACGGCGCCCGGAGGGTCGGGGGGTTCCTCCCGTTCGTCCAGTACCTCGAAAGCCCGCTCCGCCCCGGCCACGCCGGACTGGATCATGTTGAACAGGTTGGCCATGTCGTTGAGCGGCCGGACGAACTGTCGGGAGTAGGTCATGAAAGCGGCGATGGCCCCCACGGTGATATCGCCCCGAATCGCCAGGACGCCTCCCGCGACGGCAACGACCGTGAAGCCCAGGTTGCCGATAACGTTCAGCATCGGCATCAGGAAACCGGACAGGATCTGGGCTCTCAGGCCCGTGTCGTACAGATCGCCGTTGAGTTCGTCGAACTCGGCGACGGCGCGCTCCTCCCGGCCGTACGCCCGGACCGTGCGCAGGCCGGTGATGGTCTCCTCCACATGGGCGTTCAGCCGCCCGAGGGCGGCTTGCTGTTCCCTGAACAGGACGCGGGTACGCCGGGTAATGCTCCGCACGAGCCCGTAGACCAGCGGCACCGTCACCAGGCTGGCCAGGGTGAGCAGCGGGCTGATGAACAGCATCATCGCCAGCGAACCGATGAGCGCGACGGCGCCGGACATGAACTGGATCGCGGGCTGCGAAAGGCTGGAGCTGACGTTGTCGATGTCGTTGGCCAGCCGGCTCATCAGCTCCCCGTGCTGCCGGGCGTCGAAATAGGCCAGCGGCAGTTTCTGCAGCTTCCCGAACAAGGCCGCCCGGAGCCGGCGTACCACCCGCTGCGAAATGGCGGCCGACAGCCGCCCCTGCGCCAGATGGAGCAGGGCGTCCGTCAGATAGGCGGCCGCAAGGACGACGATCATGATCCGCAGCAAATCGGCGTCGACGCCGGTTTCCGCTCCGATGGCATCCACCGCCACGCCGACCCCGTAAGGCGCCGCCAGCGCCAGGACGGAAGAGCCCATCACGGCAAGAAGCGCCAGGGCAAGCCGGCCGCGTTCCGGGCCAAGCCATCCCCACAGCCGCCTCAGGGTGCCGGTGAAGCTCTTCGGCTTGGCTGCCGGGCCGCCCCGGTGGTGGCCGCCGAAATGTCCCATCGGGCGGGGAGGCGCGGGCGGCGCCGGATCGGCGGCGCGGTCCTTGCGCTCTCCGGCGGCGGAGCGCATGCGCGGGTCAGACATGGGACAGCGCCTCCTTTCCGAGCTGCGTTTCGCAGATTTCCCGGTAAAGGGGGCACGAACGCAGCAGGACCTCGTGGGCGCCGATGCCGGCGACCTCGCCATGGTCCAGCACGATGATTTTGTCGGCGTCCATCACGGTGGCAATCTTCTGGGCGATCAGGATGCGGGTGACGCCTTGCCCCAGGGATTTCAAGGCTTCCCGGACGCGGGATTCCGTCACCGCGTCCAGGGCGCTCATGGCGTCGTCGAGGACGAGAATCCGCGGCCGCCGCACCAAGGCCCGCGCCAGGGCGATGCGCTGCTTCTGGCCGCCCGACAGGTTGACGCCCCGCTGTCCGAGGCGGGTTTCGTATTTTTCCGGAAACGCCTCGATGAAATCCCGGGCCTGCGCAAGCCGCGCCGCCTCCGCAATCTCTTCCATGGTCGCGTCCTCTTTGCCCATCCGGATGTTGTCCGCGATGGTGCCGGTGAAGAGGGACGCGTCCTGGGTGACGCAGGCGATGCTTGCCCGCAGGATGCGGGGATCCATGGAGCGGACATCGGTGCCGTCCACCTTCACCGCCCCCGAGGTGACGTCGTACAGCCGAAGCAGGAGGCTGACCAGCGTGCTTTTGCCGGAGCCGGTGGGGCCGATGATGCCCACCGTTTCGCCGGGCAGGCACGTGAAGGTGACCTCCCGCAAGGCCGGAAGCCCGTCATTCCCCTCGTCCGAGGGATAGCGGAACGTCACCCGCTCGAAGTCGATGCGGCCGCCCGCGGCCGCCTGGGTCCCCGCTTCGGACTTTGCGGCGGTCCCGCCGGCGGGACCCGCCGCAACCGCCGGTCCGGCCGGCTCCGGCGCAACGGTTGGACCCGTCACACCCGCCAACATCTCCGCTCCGTCCCCCGCCGCAAACACCTCGCCGATGCGCAGCGCCGACGTGCGGGCGCGGACAAACATGGCGAACACCATGAAGATCATCATCAGCGAAAACAAGATCTGCGTCATGTAGCTGAGAAACGCCATGGTCTCGCCCACCTGGACGCGGCCGGTCCGCACGCCCCATCCGCCGATCCAAAGCACGGCGACCAGCCCCAGGTTCACCGTCAGCATGACGGCCGGATTGAAAAGCGCCATCGTCCGCAGGGCGCGGGTGGTGGCCTGCTGCAGCTCCGCATTGGCCCGGTCGAATTTTTCCGTTTCATACGAAAACCGGTTGAACGCCTTCACCACGCGGACGCCCGCCAGATACTCCCGCATGGCGCCGTTCACCCGGTCCATCGCCCGTTGCACCCGCTGGAAAAGGGGAAAACCGTATTTCATGTTCAGCGCAAGGAGCAAGAGGACCACCGGAACGACCGCCGCCAGAACGGACGCCAGATAAAGGTTCAGGCTGGCGGCCATGATGAGGGCGCCGACGCACACGAGAGGCGCCTTCACGAAAATGCGCATCAGGCCGTTGACGAAGTTCTGCACCTGCGTCACGTCGTTGGTGATGCGCGTCACCAGCGAAGCCCGGTCGAACCGGTCAAGGCTGGCCAGGGGCATCGACTGGATGCGGCGGTACATGTCCGCGCGCAGCTCCTTGCCGAACCGCTGCGACACGCGGCTGGAGATCACGTTGCGGGCCGTGGCCGCCAAGGCGCCCGCGGCGGTCAGCAGCAGCATGATCCCGCCGAGTCCGAGCACGCGGCGGAGATCGAGATACGCCACGCCCTCGTCGACAATGCGCGCCAGCAGCGCCGGCTGCATGAGGTCCACCGCCGCTTCCAGGGTCAGGCACAGGATGGACGCCATGAACCACGCCCCGTGTCTCCGGACGTAAGGACGCAGAAAGCGCAAGCCCCTTCACCCGCCTTTCTTCATTTAGGATGATAATCCTGCCCGGCCCGTTTGTCACCCCGACCCGGCTCCCGGTTCTTTCGTCCTGTTCGGACGGTCTTCCAATCAGGTTATGGAACCGTTTAAATTTGCTGGATATATTTTCATTATTTTTTCTATACAACGAGGAAAAAAACACCTATTTTTGTGTTTAGCTGAATCTACATACGGATTAGCAATTTCTCAGGAGGATTGACAACATGACAGACAACCTGGACGCGAAAAAAAGTCGGGGAACGGCCGAACTCAAAACCGGAATGAAACGTGTCAAACCGGTGTTGTCGCGGATGTGGAAATTCAAGGATATGCGGATTCTTTTCAAACTTTACAGCGGATTCGGCGCCATATTGATCATTACGCTTCTTGTCAGCCTGTTCAGCCTGTTCAGCATGAACCAGATCGGGGGCAAAACCAAGGAACTGTATGAAGAAAGACTGACCAACGTTTCCGACATCCTGACCCTGGCCGTCAAGTTCCAGGAGTTCAACTCGAACATCGGCAACATTTTGCTCAATACCGCGGGTGCCCAGGAGTTATCCACCGAAGATCTGAGACAGGCGCTGGACGAAATCCGGGGTCTGCTTGACAAGTCGACCGGAAAAATGAAAGACATGGGCATACAAGAGTCGCAAATCACCACGTTCAACATCCTCTGGGACAACTACTTGAAAGATTTTGAAAACTTCAGCTCCATGCTGGAGCGGGGCGACGAAAAGGTGGGCAACGTCACCGGCTTTGAAGCGGCCAAGACGATCTACACAGTTAACATCAGCACCAAAACGGTGACGATGAACAACTATCTGTCCCAATGGGTGGACATCAACAAAGAGCTGGCCGAAGCAGCCTACCGGTCCGCCCTGAATCAGCAGACTTCGCAAATCATGCTGCAAATCATCCTGATCCTTGCGGCCGTCGCCTTGACGGTGCTGGTCGGCTGGGCGGTGGCCCGGTCCATCATCAACCCGCTGTCCCTGGTCGTGCAAGCGGCGGGCGAAATGTCCAAAGGAAGGCTGAACCAGTGCGTGGAGCTGATTCGCGGGGACGAACTCGGAACCCTCGCCTCTTCCTTCAATGAAATGGCGAAAAACATCCGCGAACTCATCCTCCAGGTCAAAAACGCCGGAGACAGGGTGTTCGACACGTCCCAAAATCTGTCCCTCATCTGCAGCCAGACGGCGGACGCCTCCCAGGAAGTGGCCCGGGAAATCACGAAAATCGCCGACAACGCGGAAACCCAGAAGCGGTCGGCGGAGGACAGCGCCCGGGCGATGAACGAAATGGCCCAGGGCGTCCAGCAGATCGCGGAAGCGTCCGAGGAAGTCACGAATCTGGCAATGGCGGCCAACCAGGAGGCCAGAGGGGGCAACGAAGCGGTACAGAACGCCATTCGCCAGATCGAATCGGTCAAGGACACGGTGGAAACTTCGGCGTCCATCATCCGCAAGCTGGAGCAGCGCTCCGACGAAATCGGCAGCATCGTGGAAGTCATCACCGACATCGCGGCGCAAACGAACCTTCTGGCCCTCAACGCATCCATCGAAGCGGCCCGGGCCGGCGAGCACGGCCGCGGTTTCGCGGTGGTGGCGGGCGAAGTCCGGAAGCTTTCGCAGCGGTCCAGCGAGTACGCCCAGCAGATCAACAATCTGATCCAGGCCATCCGGAAGGACACGGCACAGGCCGTGGAAGCGATGAACAGGGGCACGCGGGAAGTGCAGGAAGGCGTGGCCGTGGCGCTGCAGGCGGGAGAAGCGTTTGAACGAATTTCCCGCTCCATCGACAACGTGTTTGCGAAGATCGAAAACGTGACGTCGGTGGTGGAAGAGCTGTCCGCCGGCACGGAGGAAGTGGCGGCCTCCGCCGACGAGAGCGCCCGCATCGCCAAGGAAATGTCCGGCAACACGCAAAGCGTGGTGGCCGTCACCGAAGAGCAGCTGGCCGCCGTGTCGGAAATCTCCGAATCCGCGGAAGGTTTGCGGCGCATGGCGCAAGACCTTCAGGAAACCATCGCGCGGTTCGAGGTGTGACGGCGAAGCGAGACGCCGCCGGGGAATTTCGTCGTGTGGCGAAATCCCCCGGCGGCTTTTGCTTTTTGAAGGAACATCCCGCCGATTCCCGAAGACTTTTGCCGGTGCGAAAACGGAACGAAAAAGGTATACTGGAATGGGTGTTCCAGGACAGCGCTTTCAACCAGTGTCGGCAAATACATGGCGGAGGGACAGCCTTGATCGGATTCGTCGTCAACCCGGTTTCCGGCAACGGCAAGGGCATCAGGACATGGAAAAAAATCGAACGGACGCTGCGAAGGAAGAAAATCCCGTATCTGATGCACATCACCGGAAAGCCCGGGGACGCTTCGGTTTTCGCCCGAGAGCTCGCCGAACGCGGCGACTGCGCCGCCGTCGTGGCCGTGGGCGGCGACGGAACGGTCAGCGAGACGGCCGCCGGTCTGCTGGCGGCGGGGGCGCGGAAGCCCCTCGGACACATTCCCGCCGGCTCCGGCAACGATTTCTCCCGCACAATGGGCATTCCGGCCGGCAAACCGGAAGCGCTGGCCTCCGCGTTGACCGCCGCAATGCCCGGCTCGACCGGCGCACCGGATAGCCCTCCCGCCGAGTTGTCCGCCGCGCGTTTCGGTTCGCCCGGCATGCCGTCCGGTTCAACCGACGGTCCGTCCGGCAACACGTCCGCCGCGGCGAACGCTCCGCGGCGCATCGACGTCTTTGCCCTGCGGCGGGATGCCGGGCCGGACAGAGCTGGCGGCACGTCCGGCCCGTCGGGCGACGGTCCGGGCATCGCCGTCTGCTCGGTCGGGGCCGGATTTGACGGCAAGGTGGCGTTCGAGACCAACCGGGCCGCGCACAAGAGATGGCTGAACCGTCTCAGGCTGGGCGCCCTCGCCTATCCGCTGTCCATGCTGGCAACCCTTGTCACTTACAAGCCTTGTCCGGTCCGGGTCATCGTCGACGGACAGGCGTTTGATTACGACGCCGTCTGGCTGGTGGCCGTCGCCAATGTCGCCACGTATGGCGGCGGCATGCGGATTTGTCCCCGCGCGCGGCCGGACGACGGGCTGGCCGACGTATGCGTCGTGCATCGGATCGGCAGACTCACGTTTCTGCGCTATTTTCCCCGCGTCTACTCCGGCCGCCACATTGAACTTCCGGGCGTGAGCCTTCACCGGGGCCGGCGGGTGGAAATCCGCGCGGACCGGCCCCTCTTCGTCCATGCCGACGGGGAATACGCCGGCGAAACGCCGCTGGAAATCCGGGTCATCGCGGACGCCTTGCCGGTCCTCGCCGCCGCCCCGGGTCCGAAAAAGCCGGTTCACGGCCCGTGACCTTTCCCGATCCCTGTCATCCCCGGACCGGTGCGGAAATTCTCCGGGAACCGGACAAACGCACGGACTGCACGGACACAGGGACATAAACTGGAACCGTGATGGCAACATCACCAAACCAACGAAACGGGAGGTACGGAGAATGAGCTACCCGGTGGCAGGCTACAGCTACGGAGGCGGCTACAGCAAGGCTGTCGCGTTCGTGCTCGTGCTCTTCATCCTGCTGGTCATCATCCTGAAAAGCGGCATTCTTTACTGATCGGGCCGGCAGGACCGCGCGCTATCTGATCCTCCCTCCATCCGCCCGTGACGGGCGGATGGCTTTTTTTGTCCGTGTCCTGCGTGTCCGCCGCTACCGTTCAAAGACTTCCCGGTTCACGAGATGGGCCGGCAGGCGTCCCGAAAGGGCGTCCAGCAGGTTGTCGGCGGCCATTTCGGCCATGCGCGTCCTCGTCCGCACCGACGCGCTGCCGATGTGCGGAAGCGCCACCACGTTGGGCAGCGTCAGGAGCGGATGATCCGGCTTCACCGGCTCTTCCTCGAACACGTCGAGACCCGCCGCCCAAATGTCGCCATCCCGGAGCGCGCGGTACAGGGCGTCCTCGTCCACGATGCCCCCGCGGGCCGCGTTGATGAGCACCGCCGTGCGCTTCATCCGCCCAAGTTCCCGTTCCCCGATGAGACCCCGGGTTTCGGGCGTCAGCGGCGTCAAAATCACCACGAAATCCGACTGCTCCAAGAGTTCGTCCAGCGTCGCGTACTCCGCGCCCAGCGTCCGCTCGGCTTCCTCCCTGCGGGTGCGGTTGCAATAGAGAATCCGCATGCCGAAGCCTTTGGCCCGCCTGGCCACCGCTTCGCCGATTCTGCCCATTCCGATAATGCCCAGGGTCGCCCCGTAGACGTCCATGCCGGTCAGCAGCATGGGCGACCAGGTCTTCCAGCGGCCCTGCCGGAGAAAATCGGACGCTTCCACCAGTCTGCGCGCCGTCGCCAGAAGCAGCGCAAACGTCAGGTCGGCGGTGGTCTCGGTCAGCACGCCCGGCGTGTTGGTGACCATGATCCGCCGCCGGCTTGCCGCCTCCACGTCGATGTTGTTGTAGCCGACGGCCATGTTGCTGACCACCTTCAGCTTCGGCGCCGCCGCCAGCAGCGCGTCGTCCACCGTCTCCGTCAGCAGGCAGTAGAGCCCGTCCGCGTCGCGCACCATTTCTTCCAATACGTTTCGGGGAACCGGCTCGTCTTCTTCCGGCCAGAGCTTCACTTCGCACTTTTCCCGCAGCCGCTCCAGGATGGATTCGGGAATTTTGCGCGTCACTGCCACCTTCGGTTTCATCGTGCTGTCCTTCCTTTCCCTGCGCGTGACCGCGAATCGTGTCGCATCCGTTCATCCCGGGCAGGCGGCCGCCCGCAAAATGGAAGCGCGACCCGCGTTTAGCCGCGAGTTTCCTGATGAAATGGCGAATCCCCTTCTGTCCTTGTCCTATCCTATCAAAAAACCGGCCGGACGTCATGCCGGCCGTGTCGGAACCTGCGGGACGTTTCCCGGGCCGCTAGCCATACCATTGTCTGTATAACGGATAGGCCCGTTCATGGACGGCCCGGGCGCGGCTTTGCGCCGCCTCCCGGAAATCGGGCGCCCGTTCGGCTTCCACATAGTCGGCCAGCGAATCGATCACCTCATCGAACAGGTTGGCCCTCTCATACAACCGCATGCGCTCCGCGGTTTCGCCGCCCGCCAGCGCGGCCGCCGTTTCCCGCAGCGCAGGCCACGAAGGGGTGTGTCGAAGCGGCCAGAGGAAAACGGAATAATCCGCCGCGGCGTCCCCATCCGCCGTCAGATCATCCCAGTCGATGATCCAAAATCCGCCCGAGCCGTCGGTCAGCACATTATGCCAATTCAAATCCTGATGCGCGACGTCGCGCGCCTGGCCAGCGAAGAGCGGCGAACGTTCCGCCGCTTCCCGCAGCCGTTCGATTTCCCCGCGAAACCATTCGAATGCCTCTCGGGCCACGAAACCGAGCAGGGCTCGCCCTTCGAGCACCGTTTCCAAATCCTCTTCGAAGCGGGAAATATACATATCCATGAACGCTTCGGCGTACGTGCGCCCGCGCGGCCGGTCCGCTCCCGCCCGGCGGCCGACGAGCCCGGCGATCCGGCGATCGCGGTGGAGACGGGAAATCGTCCGCATCACCTCCGGCACGATCCGCTCCGCATCCGGCGCGTCGGCCATTGGCCGCCCATCCACGTATTCGGTGACCAGTCCGAACGGATAACCCGGAATCATTTCCTGGGAAATCGTGTCGACGATCCGCGGCGCGGCGTATTCCCGTGCCAAAAAATCGCCGACAGCGGCCCAACGCCGCAAACTGTCCGCGTGATCCGCCGGAGCCAGCTTGACATGGAACCTCCGGTTTCCGTCGGTCAGGAGAAACGACAGGTTGACGAATCCGCCGGGATTCCAGATGGATCTCGCCTCGATCCGTCCCGCCTCCAGCCCGAGCGTCCGGGAGTGCCGAATCCCCCAAGCGGCGACGGTTTTTTCGAATTTCCGCATGTCCGCCTTCACCTCGCCAGTCGACACCGGCGGCGCCGTGTTTACACGGAACCTGACACCGCGGCGTCCGCCCCTTTTGCGCCGGCGGCGCCAATCCGTGCGCTCCGGAGCCGCCATCCCGTGTCCCCCGGTGCCGCCGCCCCCGCGTCCGCGGCAAAACGGCAAAACCCGGGCTAATCCGCCCGCACGATCCGCAAAATTTTCCCGTCCAAAACGCACGCGTACAATTCGCCGTTTTCATCGACCCCGAAGGAGGAAATCCCCTGCTGCCGGATGTCCAATTCCGTCGCACGGGCCGGGCCGCTGCCGTCGTATTCGAGGACCCACATCCGGCCGTCCATGTAGTCGGCGAACACGTATTTCCCCTGAAGTTCCGGAATTTCTTTTCCGCGATAGACATAGCCGCCCGTCACCGAAGCGCCTCCTCTTCCCCCGAGCGGCGGATATTCCCAGACGGGCAGGGTGAGGCCGTCCTGCCTGCAGCCCGACCGGGGATTGAAGCAGAGGCTGCCTTCCATGACGTTCCAGCCATAGTTTCGGCCTTTTTCGATGATGTCGATTTCCTCCATGGCGTTCTGCCCCACGTCGGCCGCCCACAGCCGGCCCGTCGCCGGGTCGAAGCTGAACCGCCAGGGGTTGCGGAGGCCGTAGGCGTAAATTTCCTCCCGGTATCCGTCCCGATTCCCCGCGAACGGGTTATCGGGCGGAATCGCGTAGTTCAGGCTGCCGCTTTGGCGGTCCACGTCGATGCGCAAAATTTTGCCGAGCAGCGTCTTCAGGTTCTGGCCGTTGCCTTGCGGGTCCCCGGCGGATCCTCCGTCCCCGGTGGCGATGTACAGATACCCGTCGGCACCGAACGCGAGCTGACCGCCGTTGTGGTTCTGGTACGGCTGGTCGAATTCCAGGAGAATGAGTTCGCTGTCCGGGTCCGCCCGGTCCGGATTGGCCGGGTCCGCCCGGTAGCGCGCGATGACCGTGGTCCTTTGGGTGGTATAGTTGATATAGAAATAGCCGTTCCGCTCAAAATCCGGATGAAACGCCAGGCCGAGCAATCCCTGTTCCCAGCCCCGGTCGTACACCCTGTCGCGGATGTCGAGAAACACGCTCCGCTCCGGATGGCCGGAGGCGCCGCTCAGCATGACGATGCGCCCGGGCTGTTCCACCACGAACAGCCGTCCGCTTCCGTCACCCGCGTGAACCAGGGCGACGGGCTTCGTGAACGTCATGCCGCCGAACGCGTCGACCAGGCGCAGCCTGGGCGGCCCGGAAGGAGCCGGCTCCGCGGAAGCCGGCGGCGGCTCCGAAGGTCCCGGCGATGCGGAAGGACTTGCAGGCTGCGGCGACTCCCCCCGGGACGCGCCGCCTTCCCGGGACGCCCCTTCCCGTCCCGGCGACGGAGACGCGATTCCGGGGGGTTCCGACGCGTTCCCGTCCGGCTGTCCTGGGCCGGACCCTGCGCCGGAACCTCCGCCGGCCGGATCCGTCGCCTGCGGAACACCGACGGGGGCGGTTCCTCCCGTTTGGGCAGGCGGCTCCGCCGAGACCGCCGGGGTGTCCGACGGCGCCGGTTCCGTCCCGCTCCGCTGTCCCGAACATGCCGCCAGCATCAGCGTCAGCGCCACACCCGCCAAAACCAGAAGCTGTGTTTTCCGTTTCTTTTCCGCATTGCGCCCCATGCCCGTCATTTCTCCAGCCCCCTTTCCCCGCGCATTTTCCTGCTAAAAGTAGTTTACTATACTGCCCAACCCGAAGCCAAAATACCGGGGTTATAACCGTACAACCCTGCCCTCGGGAAGCCGGCGCGCTGAAGAAGCCGGACGGAATCCGTCCTTGAGGTAGCGGAAAAATTAAAACGTCCGGAACTTCCCGAACGGGTCCGGAACCAGGTCCGTCAGCCGCGCTGAGGTCCGAAAAAACATCGGACCGGATTTCCGGGCAAAGCCGGCCATCCGATCCTTGGCCACCCATCGGACGGGATGTCCGAAACTGGGAATTGCTTTTTCTATCATTCATAGTAAACTGATTATGAATACTAGGAAAAGGAAACGGAGGCGTACGCCGCATGTCCAACGACATTGACGCAAAATCGTACGTGAAGTATTCCCGCTGGTGTTTTGCCGCCTGTGCCTGGATATTTGCCCTGCTTGTCGCGGTTCAGGTCTTCATCGCGGGCTTGGCGACTTTTGTCGATCCCGTGCATTGGAGCACGCACACGAATTTCGTCCGCATCCTGGAGGTATTCCCCCTGCTGATGTTCATCCTGTCGTTCTTCGGCAAGGTTCCCGCGGCACTTCGCTGGTGGAGCCTCGCCCTCATCGCGCTCATCGTGCTGCAATACGTGACGGCCAACCTGGGCTCCGCTCCGGCGGTCGGCGCCCTGCATCCGGTCATCGCCATGATCATGTTCTGGTTGGCGGTATTTGTCGCGGCTCGAGTTCCTGTCAGATCGCGTTAACTTCAGGCCGGGAAAATCGGGATCGACCTCCTCGCGCAACCCAACTTGACGATCGCGGGAGAGATGTGTCGACCGTCTGTGGCCGGAACTTGGGTTCCGGCCATTGCGTCAAATGGTGGAGTTCGGTCCCGAATCCGTTTCGGACATGGAGTCCGAATTAAAGCGAAAATCCGGCCCGTTTCCCATATATTCGGACATACAGTCCGAAATAAAGCGGTTTGGATCGTTTGTAAACGATTGCAAGCCGAAGGATATCGCCTTTTTCGGACTATATGTCCGATTTTTTTCTGTGAAACTGTTTTCAAGGCCACAATTCGGACTGTATGTCCGAAATCGGGGTATGTCCGTCAGGTCTGCAATGCCTTCCAAATAAAAGGACATGGCCTGGTATTTTGAAGACGAAATCTCCTCCACTTTTCAGCGATTTCCGCAAGCCCGGGGAGAAATCATTGTCTTCCTGCCGGAAGGAACGCATCTCCATCCCGCACTGTGGCAGACTTTGCGCAATCTGAAAGTCGGACCGGAAACCATGATCGCGTCGAGAAGCAGGCAGCCCCTGTTCCCGCCTCATTGGCGGCATCTGCCCGCTTCCGCATACCTGCCCGTCATGATGGTGGACCGGGAAGAGCTGTGGTACGGAGTGACCGCCTCAGATCCGGTGGTTTGCAGGGTTTTTGCGCCGAAAACCATAAAGGTTCTGCTTGATTATCTGAGAGTGGGGCTGATTCAGAAATCCGCAAAGGAAGTTGCCGCGACTTCGCAGATGCTCCGGCAATCCATGCGGTTTCGCGATTACGCGGAACATCGGGCCCATTGCCGCGTCTGCCATTCCAAGGTATTCCTCAAAATCTCGACCCGGGGCAAGGTGTATTACAAATGCGATTATTGCGGCACGGCCGGCGGCGTGCCCGTCGGTCTGTTGGACAATTATCTGGCAGCCGTCCGCGTGTACTGCCCGGAATGCAAAAGAAGCCTGTCCGCACACCGCGGACGCTTCGGGGTCTATGCGAAATGTACCGGCTGCAAGAAAACCTGGGAACTCAGCGTTTTCTGGTAATGTGCCGTACGCAAAAAGCCGCCGCTCCCCGGCCGGTTGATCGCCAGGGGGCGGCGGCTTTTTTTCAAGGACACGACACGCCCGGCGGGTTGGACGGCGCGCGGAACGCGTGCAGACGGTTCTGGGCGATGAACGTGTTCGGATATTCGTACACCTTCGGTTCGCGCGCGCAGATGCGCAGCCACGCGTCCACGCATTGCGGGTCGAAATGGGTGCCGCGCCCTTCGCGGATCAGCTCCAGCGTCTGCTCATGCGTCCATGCCGGCCGGTAGGCCCGGTGGGATGTAAGGGCGTCGTACACGTCCGCCACGGCCACCACCCGGGCCAGCAGCGGGATCCGTTCCCCGGAGAGGCTTTCCGGATAGCCGGTCCCGTCCCATCGCTCGTGATGATACCGGACGATGTCCAGCTCCTCCTTCATGAAACC
Organism: Paenibacillaceae bacterium ZCTH02-B3; assembly: GCA_002159065.1. Classification (GTDB taxonomy): domain Bacteria; phylum Bacillota; class Bacilli; order Paenibacillales; family Paenibacillaceae; genus ZCTH02-B3. Next base: position 21,667 of record LZRV01000028.1, read on the forward strand.
GAGAAGCCGGCAAATTTCGTAGCCGACCACCGGATGCTGCTCGATGAGGTCCCGTTCCTCCGGCGTCAGCACGCCGGGCTTGTTCAGGATCGCGTCGGGAATCCGGATCTTGCCCACGTCGTGCACGATGGTCCCTTGAGCCAACGCGCGCATCTGGTCGGGGGACAGCCCCAGCTCCTCCCCGATCTTGAGCGCGTACAGCGTCACGCGGAAATTGTGGCCGGCCGTGTACGGGTCCCGGCTTTCCGTCGCCTGGATGAGGGCCCGCACGCCGGGCGACAGGCTGCTCGTCACCCGCTCGACGGGATCGGTGGTAAACAGCGCGCGAAACGCCAGGGGAAACGGCCGGATGCCGGCGTGCTGCCGAAGAAGCCCGGCCACCATCACGATCACGGCGGCGAGCAGCAGGAAATGGTACAGCCACCAGCTCAGCCTCCACAGTTCGCCAATGACCATGATGATGATGGAAGCCGCCATCAGGGCGCATCCATAGACCACGGCGATCTGCAGCGGAAAGCGTGAATAGCGGTAAGCCTGAAAATAGCGCCACGCGGAGACGAAGCAAAACAGGATGACGGCCGACGTCACCACCGCGTCCCATGGCGTCTGACGGAACGGGATGCGTTCAATCCATTCGTCCAGCAGCATGGCCGCAATCCCGAATACGCCGAGAATGGCCGTCCATCCGATGACCAAACGGTTTCCAAGCCCGGCGAAAAATTGCATGATTTTATGGTCGGACGGCAGAGTGGATATCCAAAGCCAGAATGAAGCCAGCAGCACGCTGAGCGGGGAAGTGATGCTCGCCAGACGCGTGGTATGTACCAGCAAGTGCGGCGTCGCCAGCCCGTGCACCGCGAACACCGCCGCCAGGGACACGAACGCCAGCGACAGAACGGTCACCTTGATGTCACGCAGCCTGCTTCCCGCGATTCCGACCGCCACGGCGATTCCGATGGCCAGGAGCGCCACCGCGGACACGATGTAGAAGTGCCCGGCGGGAGCCTGCAAGGCCAAGTCCAGGGACTCGTCCGACCGCAGCCAGAAGAAGAACAGCAGCGGCAGTGCGGCGGCAAGAACGGGCCCCGTCCAACCCACTCTGCGCATGCGCCATTCATGCTCCTTTTAGACGGAATTTTTCTCATGCTTCTATTTTTATATATCGTACCACAAATGAAACGGTTTTCAGAGATGAAAGTTCGGGACAACTTGCGGTTGCGGGAATCCGGCGGCCCCAAATTTTTCTCTACTCCAAAAATTTTTCAGTCGTTCACAAATCGGCCGGCTGACCGGATTAATGGTGTAATATTTTATAACAAATTCTTCGGGATATTTGTGAAAAATGAGAGCCATACTCACACACTTTTTGCAATTTTCCTAAAGACACCTTCGATTTTTTGTAATAATATATACCCAATACTACAGATCAGTGTAATATTTTCTAACACATATTGGGGGTGTGCATCATGCGGAGCGTGCAGATCGAAGCCCGACCCTACAAATGGCCCTATGACGGCGGGATCGTGCCGGAGCGGACCGCGCTTATGGTGATCGACATGCAGACGGATTTCTGCGGACCGGGCGGCTACGTGGCGCGGATGGGATACGACATCTCGCTGACCGCGCGGGCAATCAAGCCGATCCGCCGTCTTCTCGACCGCGTGCGGCGGATCGAGGGATTCACCGTCATCCATACGCGGGAAGGCCACCGCCCCGACCTGTCCGACTTGCCGGAAAACAAGCGGTGGCGCAGCCGGCTGGCCGGCGCGGAGATCGGCTCGCGGGGGCCGATGGGCCGCATTCTCGTGCGGGGCGAACCCGGCTGGGACATCGTCGAGGAACTGAAACCCCTGGAAGGGGAGATCGTGATCGACAAACCGGGAAAAGGGAGCTTCTATGCCACCGATCTCGACATCATCCTGCGTTCCAGGGGCATCACCCATCTGATTCTCACGGGCATCACCACGGACGTCTGCGTCCACACCACCATGCGGGAAGCGAACGACCGGGGCTACGAATGCCTGATCCTCGAGGACTGCACGGGCGCCACGGATGAAGGCAACCATCTGGCCGCATTGAAGATGGTCACCATGCAGGGCGGCGTGTTCGGCTGCGTCAGCAGTTCGGAACACGTGCTGAAGGCGCTGGAGGCTTTTTGAGATCAGGGCGCGGAACGCGGTTTGGCCAATTTCTTCATGAAGGAGCGGAGAGAGAAATGAAAAAGATCATCGGAAGTGCCGTCGTGGTCGTGCTGGCGCTTGCGGCGGTGTTGCTGGGGGCTTGCGGAAGATCGCCGGGTTCGACGGCGGCCGGTCCGGCGTCGCCGGGCGCGGCGCAGGAATCATCGAAACCGGCGGCAACCGGCGAAGAGCCGAAGAAAGTGATCGTTCGCCTGAAATGGGTGCACCAGGCGCAGTTTGCCGGTTTCTACGCCGCCGCCGAAATGGGCTACTACCGGGACGCCGGCCTGGACGTGGAAATCCGCCCCGGCGGTTCGGACTTCCCGGCGGTGCAGATCGTCGCCTCGGGAACCGAACATTTCGGCGTCACCGGCGCGGACCAGATCCTGCTGGCCCGCGAGAAGGGCGTTCCGCTGAAGGCGATCGCCGTCATCTACCGGGAAACCCCGTTCGTGCTGTTCAGCCTGAAAGATTCGGGCATCGCGAAGGTGGAAGATTTCATCGGCCGCAAAGTGGGCGTCAAGCTCGGCGGCAACGAGGAGCTCACCTACCGGGCCATGGTGAAAAACGCCGGGGTGGACGCGGGCAAAATCGAAGAAATCCCCATGAAGTTCGATCTCAGCCCGCTGCTTAGCGGCGAGATCCACGTGTGGCCGGGATACGTGATCAACGAAGTGCTGGCGGCGCAGGAGCAGGGGCATGAAGTGAACATCATCCGCCCCGCCGACTACGGCATCAATTTCTACGCGGACACGCTGTTCGCCACGGAATCCCTGATCGAGAAAGACCCCGAACTCGTGAGAAGCTTCGTGCAGGCCACCATGAAAGGCTGGCGGTACGCCGTCGAACATCCGGAAGAAGCGGCCTCCTTCGGGCTCAAATACGCGGACAACCTGAACCTCGAGCACGAAGTGAACATGATGCTAAGCAGCGTTCCGCTGCTAAAGCCGGAAAACCTCCCCCTCGGCAAGATGGACGGATCGGCGTGGGAATCGCTGCAGGAGAGCCTCCTGGAGCTGGAATTCCTGAAGAGCCCGCAAAACGTGGAAGACGCGTACACCAACGAGTTTTTGGAATAAGGAGGGAGGCGCCATGCAGCCGGCGTTGGTCCGGGAAAACCGGGAAGACCGCCCCGCGGCGGTCCGTTTGCGGAACTGTTCGCTCTCCTTCGGCGGGGTCCCGGTGCTGAAAAACGTATCCCTTGACGTATACCGGAACGAGTTCGTCTCCATCCTGGGCCCGAGCGGATGCGGCAAATCCACGCTGCTTCGGCTCATGCTGGGACTGGTCAGGCCGGAAGGCGGCGGAACCATCGATTTCGCGGGCAAGAGCCCCAGGATCGGCATCGTGTTCCAGAAGCCGGTCCTGATGCCCTGGCTGACGGCGCTGCAAAACGTGGAGCTCGCCTTGAGCCTGGGCGAAAACAAGCGGAAGTGGCCGAAACGCGAGCGGCGCGAGAAGGCGGAGGAAGCGCTGCGCCTCGTCGGGCTGCAGGATTTCCGCCGCCATTACCCGCACCAGCTGAGCGGCGGCATGCAGCAGCGGGTCGCCATCGCCCGCGCCCTCGCCACCGATCCGGAAATCCTGCTCCTGGACGAACCGTTCAGCGCCCTGGACGAGCTGAATCGGGAAAAGCTGAATCTGGAGCTTCTCCGCCTGTGGGAAAATCCCCGCACCAGCCTGAGCACCGTCGTCATGGTGACGCACTCCATCCCGGAATCGGTCCTCATGTCCGACCGGGTGCTGGTCATGTCCCCGCGGCCCGCGGAAGTGACGGCCGTCGTGCCGGTGCCTCTCAAGCGTCCGCGGGAAACGGGGATGGAAAAGGATCCGGCGTTCTACCACACCGTCGGCGAACTGCGAAAGCGGGTGAGGCAACCGTGAAAAGCGTGAAGGGATGGATGCGGAACTTCCTCTATCCCGCAGCGTTTGCGGCAGGTTTTCTGGCGTTGTGGGAAGCGGCGGTGCGGGTTTTCCGCATTCCCGTGTATCTCCTGCCCGCGCCCAGCGCCGTGGCCGCGGAGCTGGACGCGCAGCTGTGGCGGCATACGCTGGTGACGCTGACGGAAGCCTCGGTCGGGTTCGTCCTGGCGAACCTGCTCGGTTTCCTCGCGGCGGTGATCTTCGTCCACGCCCGGCCGATCGAGCGGGGCGCCTTTCCGCTGGCGATCGCCCTGAAGACGACGCCGCTGGTCGCGCTGGCCCCGCTGCTCGTCGTGTGGCTCGGCACAGGGTATGCCTCCAAGGTGGTCGCTTCGATGCTCATTTGTTTTTTCCCGATCCTCGTCAACAGCGTCCGCGGCCTCAAGGCCATCGAACACGAGGCCTGGGAGCTGTTCGCCACCTACGGGGGCTCGAAATGGGACATCTTCCGTTAGCTCCGGCTGCCGGCCAGCCTGCCCTATGTGATGTCGGCGCTCAAAATCTCCAGTTCGCTGGCGGTGGTCGGCGCCATCGTCGGCGAATTCGTCGGCGCCAACAAGGGGCTGGGTTACGTCGTGCTGGTGTCTTCCTACCACCTGGAGACGCCGGCCATGTTTTCGGCGATCCTGGCCTCCGCGGCCTGCGGGCTGTCCCTTTTCTGGCTGCTTTCCTTCCTGGAGAAAAAACTCGTGTTCTGGCAAAGGGTGGATGAGGTTTGAGGTGCTGGATGGTCAAGGTGCCGGCCGCCGCTCCCCACGATGTGTCCGGCCTGGAGGCGCTGGCGCGGGAAGGCGCCTTCGATCCCGCGGAAGTGGTCGCGGTGCTGGGGAAAACCGAAGGCAACGGGTGCGTGAACGATTTTACCCGCGGCTACGCCGTCCGGGCCTTGCGCGATCTGTTTTCCGGCTGGCTCGGCGGCGATGCCGCGTCGCGGGTCTTGTTCGTCATGTCCGGCGGCACGGAAGGCGTCCTGAGCCCGCATTTCACCGTGATCGGCCGAAGCGCCGGCGGGCCGTCCGGCTCCGGCGGCGGGAAACCGGCGGAAGGCGGAACGCCGGCGGGGGACGCGAAATCGGCGGGAAGGGTCACGGCCGGCGGCGGAATGCCGGCGGACGGCAGAAGTACCGCAACCGGCGGAATGCCGCCGGCCGCCGGGCGCCCCGATGCCGCCGGAAAGTCGCTCGCCGTCGGCGTGGCGCGCACGCGGGACCTCAAGCCGGAAGAGATCGGCCGCCTGGCCCAGGCGGAACTGGTGGCCCAAGCGGTGCGGGAGGCGATGCGCCAGGCCCGCATCGCAAACGCGGCGGACGTCCACTTCGTCCAGATCAAGTGTCCCCTGCTCACTTCGGAATCGATCGGGGAAGCGGCCCGCCGGGGAAAGGACACGGTGACCGACGACACATACAAATCAATGGGCTATTCGCGGGGGGCGTCGTCGCTGGGCGTCGCCGCCGCGCTGGGCGAGATCGACGCGGCGGAACTGGCGGACGCGGACATCTGCAAGGCGTGGCACAAATACAGCCGCGTCGCTTCCGCCTCCGCCGGGAGCGAACTGGCCTGTTGCGAAGTGATCGTCCTCGGCAATTCCGCGGAGGCGGACGGATCCTATTTCATCGACCACGGCGTGATGCGCGACGCCATCGACGGGGAGGCCCTGAGGCGCGTGCTGGAGGCGCACGCCGGCGCGGAGCTGGTGCAGGTGCTGGCCAAGGCGGAGGCGGACCCTTCCGGCTTCGTGCGGGGGCGCCGGCACACGATGCTGAACGACTCGGACCTGAACCACACGCGCCATGCCCGCGCCGTCGTGGGCGGCGTGCTGGCCGCCGTTTGCGGAGATCCGATGATTTACATTTCGGGAGGGGCCGAGCACCAGGGGCCGTCCGGCGGCGGCCCGGTGGCGGCCGTCTTCCGAAGAAAAAATTTGCCGGTTTAAGGGGAGGAGATCGGCCTTGAGCAAAACCCCGCACGTGCAGACGCGGATCGGCGACGACATGGAATGGGAACCGATGCCGGTGCATCCGAAGCTTTACCACCGCGAAATCGTGTCCGCGAAGGACGCCGACGCCCTGGGCATCCGCCTGAATTCCGTCCTGTGGGAAAAAATCGGCGTCGGCGGACGGATCCTACCGCATTACCACGATGTCGCGGATATCGTCCATATCACGGCGGGCCGGGTGAAACTCTTGTGCAACGGCGAATGGAAATCGTTCAAGGCGGGCGACACGTTCCACATCCCGGCCGGCGCCGTCCATTCCGTGGCCAACGACGGCGACGTCCCGAGCGAACAGATCAGTATTTTCATCCCCGAAGTTTCCGGCGCCCCCGCGAACGTCCGGTTCGGAACCAACCTGGTGGAAAACGTCTATGGCGAACCGTAACGTCCCCGGTTTCACCTGCGGGGACATCCTGCTCATCCCGGATTTCCGGGAGGCGGCCGTTCTGGCGGGGGCGAACGGCCTGGACCGCCCGGTCACCCGCGTGAACGTCATGGAAGTGCCCGACGTGATCGACTGGGTCCGGCCGGGCGAGTTTCTCATCACCACCGGTTTTCCATTTCGGGACAACGCCGATGTGCTCGCGGATCTCATCCCGCAGTTGAACGACAGAGGCGTCTCCGCCCTCGGCATCAAGATCAAGCGGTTCATCGACCGGATCCCGCAGCGGGCGCTCGACATCGCGGAACGCCTCGATTTTCCCGTGTTCGAGCTTCCCGCCTCCACCGTATTTTCCGACGCGGTGCGCAGCATCATGGAACGGGTGCTGGTGCAGGAAGCGAAGGAATTGTCGCTTTTGCAGAGCAGGTTCCGGACGCTGTCGCAGCAACTCCTTCACGGGAAGGGAATCGGCGGATTTCTGGAAACGCTGGAAGAAATGCTGGACAATCCGGTTTTGCTGCTGGACGAGGGGGATCACGCGTACTTTTCCCCGCAGGCGTCCTGCCTGGGGCTGCCGGATTCTCCCGCTGACTGGCGGCGGATCCGCGACGAAATCCGTCCCGGAATCTTCTTCGCCACCGTTGCGGGACGCCGAGCCCGCGCCTACGCGGCGGAAATTTCCAACAAGGACATGTGCGCGTATCTCGTGGTGCCGGAATGGAACCGGGAACATTCCGTCGTGGACCAGCTGACCATCGACCGGGCCGGCCTTCTGGTCGGCATGGAGATGATCAACGCCTACGCGCGGCGGGAAGTGGAAGCGAAATACGTCGACCAGTTTCTGCAGGACTGGCTGTCCGGCCGCATCGCGACCCGGGAAGATCTGGCCATCCGGGCGGAAGCGTGCGGCTGTCCCCTGCGGGAAGGGCATGTCTATTACGCGGGCGTGATCCGCTGGATCGACGGCAGGCCGGCCCTGCACCGGCTCAGGCAGACGGCGAAACGGACCCGCCTGCGCATCGCGGAGGCGCACGTCCACACCACCGTTCTGGAAGGCGAGCTGGCGCTGCTCTTCTCCCTTCCGCCCGCTTTCCCCGTGAAACGCGCGGCGGACGAGGTCATCGCGCAGATGCGGGCGGGCCTTCCCGACAACGGCGCGTTCTCGGTCTGCCTGGGCAACCGGGCGGAGCGGGCGGACCAGGTTCACGTGAGCTACCGGCAGGCCCGGAAGGTCCACGCCATCAGCCGCGTCTGCGGCGTGCGGGAACCTCTCGTCGACGCGGCGCGTCTGGGCGTCTATCAGCTGCTCTATCTGCTGCCCGATTCGGAAGAGGTGCGCCATTTCCGGGATCGTTTCATCGTTCCCCTGGCCGAGTACGACCGGAAACACGGCACCATGCTGCTGGAGACGCTGAAAGTCTATTTCCGGCACAACCGCAGCGCAAAAAAAACTTCGGCGGAGCTCTTCACCCATTACAATACGGTCAACTACCGGGTGGAACGGGCCCTGGAACTGCTCGGCATCGACGCGGAATCCGGCGACGACATGCTGCAGCTGGAACTGGCCATCAAATTGCGGGACATGTGGCCGCAGGAAGGCGAAACCGGCCATTCCCCCTGAACGCTGAACAAGGAGGTTTTTCCCCATGCGAGAAGCGATCCGTCCGGAAGTTCCGCCGGACCGGCTGACGGTTCCATCCGAAAACCGGTTCACCGTGCGGAAACTGAAGGACATGTACCGGCGCAAGGAAATCACGCCGGCGGACGTGATCCGGGAAATCATCCGCCGCGCGGAAGCCGACGCGGACATGAACATCTGGATCACGCCGCCGTCCATGGAACGCCTGGCTCCCTGGCTGCGGCGGCTTCGCCGGATGGATCCGGATTTGCCGCTGTGGGGCGTTCCGTTTGCCGTCAAGGACAACATCGACGTGGCCGGCATGCCGACGACGGCGGCTTGCCCGGCCTACGCCTATACCCCGGAACGGCACGCATCCGTCGTGGAGCGGCTGGTCGCCGCGGGAGCCATCCCGCTCGGCAAAACGAACCTGGACCAGTTCGCCACCGGGCTGGTCGGCATCCGGTCGCCCTACGGAGAGACGCACAACGCGCTGCGGCCGGAACTCATCAGCGGAGGTTCCAGTTCCGGCTCGGCGGTGGCCGTGGCGCGGGGCCACGCGGCTTTCGCCCTCGGCACCGACACGGCGGGATCGGGCCGGGTGCCGGCGGCCTTGAACGGGCTCATCGGCTGGAAACCGAGCGTGGGCGCCTGGCCGTCGCGCGGCGTCGTGCCCGCCTGCGCCAGCCTCGACTGCGTGACGGTGTTCACCCGCGATCTGGATGACGCGATCCTCGTGGACCGGATCGTCCGGGGCGAAGACGACGCCGATCCCTGGTCCCGGAGCTTTGGGCCGCCGCGGGCCGAGCGTCCCGCCAGGCTGATTGTGCCGCGGCGGCGGCCGGAGTTTTTCGGCCCCTTCGCGGAACGGTACCGGTCCGCCTGGGACGAAGCCGTGGAGCGCCTGCGCTCGCTGGGGATTCCGGTGGAAGCGTCGGATACCGGGCTGTTCGAGGAAGCCGCCGCCCTGCTGTACGACGGGCCGTGGATCGCGGAACGGTGGGCCGCCCTCGGCGCCTTCATCGAATCGCATCCCGGCGCGGCCCATCCGGTGACGGAATCCGTCCTGCGGCAAGGCTCCGGCGCCTCCCGGACGGCGGCCGACGTCTTTGCCGCGTTCCACCGGCTTCAGGAGCTGAAGCTGGCGGCCAGGTGGCTGCTGAAGGACGCCGTGTTGGCGATGCCCACCTGCGGCGGCACCTGGACGCGGGAAGAAGCGCGGAACAACCCGATCGCCGCCAACAGCGCGCTGGGGCGCTACACGAACCATTGCAACCTGCTGGACCTGTGCGCGGCGGCGGTGCCGGCCGATCCCGCGGACCGGGATCTGCCCTTCGGCATCACCTTCTTCGCCCTCGCGGGGCGGGAAGGCCTCATCGAGGAGACGGCCCGCCTGTTCCTGCGGCGGAAGGCGACGACGCCCGTCGCCGTCTGCGGGCTTCATATGCGGGGATTCCCCCTCGAAAGCCAGATGCGGGAACACGGCGCCCGGTTCGTCCGGGCGGCCCGGACGGCCCCCAAATACCGGATGGTCCGGCTGCCCGCCCGTCCGGCCAAGCCCGGGTTGATCCGGGTGGAAGAGGGCGGCGCCTCGCTGCCCCTGGAAATCTGGGAAATGCCGCTGGCGTCGTTCGGCGCCTTCGTGGCGTCCATCCCCGCTCCGCTCGGCATCGGCCGGATCGAGCTGGAAGACGGCGCCGAAGTGCCCGGTTTCCTGTGCGAAAGCTATGTCCTGTCCGCCGGGGCGGAAGACGTGACCAACCCGGACGGCTGGCGGGGCGTCGCATCCGGATAGGAGCGCTTCCGTCAGGCGGAGAGCCCGCGGGTCCGTCACCGGCCGTCGCTGTCATCCTGAAGCCGCGGCGTTTTGGGAAAGCGCGGAGATGAAGTCCCGCGCTTTCGCCGTCCATCCGAAGATGCCGCCCTGCTGGCGGACCATTCGGATGGCGGCTTCATGGTCGCGGGGGTCGAACGCCGCGGTGGCGTCTTCCAGCACGAGGCACTCGTACCCGCGGTCGTTGGCTTCCCGCAGGGTCGAATGCACGCAGACGTGGGTCGTCACGCCGCACAGCACGAGGGATTCGATCTTCGCCCGCCGCAGCAGGGAGTGAAGCCCGGTGCGATAGAACGCCCCCTTCCCCGGCTTGTCGACGACGGGCTCACCCGGCAGCGGCGCCAGCTCCGGCACGATGTCATGGCCGGGCTCGCCCCGGATCAGCAGGCGGCCCATCGGCCCTTCGTCGCCGATGCCGGCCCCCTGCCGCCGGCTGCGCGCCAGCTTGGACGGCGGGCAATCCGACAAATCCGGCAGATGCCCTTCGCGGGTATGCAGGACGAAGAGGCCGCATGAGCGGGCCGCCTCCAGCACGGAGGCGATGACGGGAATGATGGCCCTTGCGGGCCCGATGTCGTTGCCGAGGCGTTCCCCGAAGCCGCCGGGGGCGCAAAAATCGTTCTGCATGTCGATGACGACGACCGCCGTCCGTTCCGGACGCATCCGGAACGGATACGGCAGCGCCTCCTCCACGGTCAGAACGGCTTCCTTCTTTTTTCGCCTTCCGTCCATTTCCCGATCCCCTTTCTGCTTGCCGGATGTTTGATGCGGAAGAATCCGAACCGGTTTTTCCGGAGAGATTCCCATTGAAGAAAACCGGACGGCCTGCCCGACGAAAATCCCCCGGACCGGGTCCGGGGGATGCATGCCGTCCGTCATGCCCGCGTCATTGCGGAATGTTGCCGATGACGCCTTCCACCAGGTAGTCGGTGGACTCCAGCTCCTCAACGGTGGGAATCACGCCTTCTTCGATCCGGACCGCGCCCGACTGGTCGCGGACCGGTCCCGCGAACGGATGCAGCCGGCCGCTTAACAACTCTTCCTTCTTCTGCTCCACCAGCGTCCGGACATCCTCCGGAACGTTCTCGCCGAAACCGGTGAGCCGCACCACGTTGTCGGCCAGCCCGCCGCGGAATTTGCCGTCGTATTTGCTGCCCTTGAAGTTTCCTTCAACGGCCGTTTTCGCCATGTCGACGAACAGATCCGGCCAGTTCCAGACGGAGCCGACGATCCATCCCAGGGAAGCCAGGGAAGAAGCGTCCGCGTGATACCCCACCGACATGACGCCGCGGCGTTCGGCCGTCTCGATGATCGTTTTCGTGCAGTCCTGGTGCTGGGTGAGCACGTCCGCGCCGCCGTCGATCAGCGAGTTGGCGGCGTTGGCCTGCTGTCCGGGATCGCACCAGCTGCCGGTAAACACCACCGTCGTCGTCGCGTCGGGATTGACGGACCGGGCGCCGAGGGTGAACGCGTTGATGTTGAGCAGCACCTGCGGGATCGGCACGGATACGATGTAGCCCAGCTTGCCGGTTTTGGACATTTTGCCCGCGGCGATGCCCGCCAGATAGACCGGCTCCCAGATGGTGCCGAAGTAGGTGCCGAGGTTTTCGGCCGTCTTGAGGCCTCCCTGGTGGAAAAACACCGCGTCCGGATGCCGCGCCGCCACGTTGAGGGCGGGATCGAGGTGGCCGTAGGAAGTCGGAAAGAGGATTTTCGCCCCGTCCTTGATCATCTGTTCCAGGACGCGCTCGGCTTCGGCCGTTTCCGGGACGTTCTCCGCGCGCAGCACTTTCAGGTCCGGAAACGCCTTTTCCACCGCCTCGCTGCCGATGTAGGCCGCCTGGTTGTATCCATAGTCGTCCTTTGTGCCTACGAAAATGAATCCGATCGCCGAACCTCCCGTCCCCGGCGCTTCGCCGCCGGAAGAACCGGACGGTCCGCCGGACGATTCCCCTGACGATCCCCCCGACGATCCGCCTGACGATCCGCCGCCGGCGCCGGGCTGGCTGCAGGCCGCCATCAGCATGAGCAGCGCCATGAGCGCGCACACCCATCCGGCCTTTCTGTTCCGTTTCCTCTTCATGTTTCGGTTCCCCTCTCTCCCATTGAATGTGAATCTATAAGATCTGTCGCGCCACGGACCGGCGGTCCGGTTGTCCCGCGAAGCCGGTCCGGCGGGCTGCGGCGTTAACCGTCGGCGTCGGCCGCAAACACCCTGGACAGGCCTTCCGGCACCGAACTGCGCTTTCGCCTTTCCACAATCAGCAGCGCGGCCAGCGTCAGCACATACGGCGCCATGAACAGGAAGTACGGCGAGATCGGCAGTCCCTGCTGCTGGACGGTGAGCTGCAACGCCTGGGCGGCGCCGAACAGGTATGCGCCCAGCATGGCCCTGAACGGCCGCCAGGCGGCGAAAATCACCATCGCGACGGCGACGACGCCGCGGCCGGCGGTCATGTTCTCGACCCAGCTGTGGGTATAGGCCACGGAAAGCTGGGCGCCGCCGATCCCTGCCAGGAAGCCGCCGGCGAGCACGGCCGCGTAACGGACGAGCCGGGGATTGACGCCGCACGCGAACAGCACCTCCTCCCGCTCTCCGGCCGCCCGCAGGATGATGCCGATCCGGGTGCGGAACAGGACAAACCAGAGCGCCGGCACCAGCAGCATGGACAGGTACGTCAGCGGATCGTGGTTGAACAGCACTTCTCCGAGGACCGGAATGTCGGACAGGACCGGAATCGGCGCCGGATTGAACCCGACGATCTGTTCGCTCACGAAACTTCGCCCGAGAAAGGCGGTCACCCCGATGCCGAAAAACATGAGCGTCAATCCGGAAGCCAGCTGGTTGGCGCCGCGGTCGAGCACGAGACAGGCGTGGATCAGGGAAAGGAGCATGCCGCACAGCCCGCCCGCCAGCGCGCCGAGCCAGGGATTGCCCGTCCAGACCGTCGTCGCGAAACCGCCCAGGGCGCCGGCCAGCATGCACCCTTCCGTGCCGAGGTTGATGACGCCCGCGCGTTCCGAGATCAATTCTCCCTGGCTGGCCAGCATGACGGAGGTGCCGGAACGAAGCGCGCCGGTAAGGATGTCCGCGATCATGCCTTGCGCCCCCTTGCGCCGCCCATCAGGAAAAAGAGCACCAGAGCCATCAGCATGTGGACGGACGAGGACGGAAGCCCCGACCCGATCTCCAGCTCGTTGCCCGCCACCGCGATCATGCCGAGCAGGAAGGACGTCAGCAGGAGCCGGAGCGGATGGTTCCAGGCCATCCAGGCGGCAAGAAATCCGAGATACCCGTAGGTCGCCCCCGTGGTCGGACGGAGCCTGCCTTCGATGCCGGCGATTTCGATCATCCCCGCGATGCCGGCCAGCGCGCCCGCGGCGAGCAATACCCCGGCATAGATCAGGCTCACGCGGATGCCGGCCCGTTCCGCCGCGATGCGGTTGCCGCCCAGCACGCGGATGCGGAAACCGGTCCCCGTTTTTGCCAGAACCAGCCAGACGAGGACGGCGAAGGCGATCGCCAGCAGAAATCCGATGTGCAGCCGCGTTCCGTCAAAGACCGGCAGGCGAAGCTGGCGGGCGATTTCGGGGGAAAACGGCCAGTTGAACGAATGGGGATCTTTCAGAGGCCCGTGCACGAAATAGCCGACCAAAAACACGGCCACATAGTTCAGAAGCAGGCTGGCAATCGTCTCGTTCATCCGCCCCGCCACCTTCAGCAGGGCGGTGACGCCGGCCCACAGGGCCCCGCCCAGGGCGCCGGCAAACAGCATCAGCGGAATGCCGGCCGCCGCCGGGACGGCGTCCAGCAGCCACACGGCGGCCATGGTGGCCAACAGCGCGCCGATCGCCAGCTGCCCCTCGCCGCCGACGTTGATGAGGCCGGCCCGGGCGGGCAGCGCCGCGGCCAGCCCGGTGAGCAGGATCGGCGTCGCCTTGATCAGCGTCTCCCCGAAACCGAACCAGTCGCCGAAAGCGGACCGGACCATGGACACGTACAGCTCCCAGGGGTTGACGCCGTTGTACAGCAAAAACAGGCCGTACAGCACGAACGGAGCGAGAAAAACAAAGATCTGTCTTCCGATCTTCCGGGCCGGACGAAGCCTGCCGACGGCCCGCGCAGCCTGCGGCGACAGCGGCAGAAGGTCGGCTTCCGTCTTCATGCCGTCTCACCCCGCAGCATCCGCTCCCCGATCCGGAACGCATCCGTTTCGGCGGGATCGTAGGGACCCAGCAGCCGCTTGCCGAACAACACCATGAGCCGGTCCGACAGCTTGAACAGTTCGTCGAGATCTTCCGAGAACAGGAGGATCGCCGTTCCGCTTTCGGCCAGCCCGATCAGCTGCCGCTGGATGGCATGGACGGTGCCGATGTCCAGTCCGCGGCTCGGGTAGCTGACGATGAGCACCCGCGGCCTGCGGATGAGCGCCCGGGCCAGCACCATGCGCTGGACGTTGCCGCCGGAAAGCCGGTCGGCGCGGCGTCCGGCCTCCGCCAGGTTCAACGCCCGCGCTTCTTCGCTCGCCTCCAGCGCCTCCCGGGCATGCCGCCAGTCGATGCCCATCCGCCGGCGGCGCAGCGGAATGCCTTCCAGGGCCATGTGTTCCAGGATGGTAAACCCCGGAACCACCGATTCCCGCAGCGGATCTTCCGGCACGCAGGCGACGCCGGCTTCCAGAAACTCCCGCGGCCCGCCGGCGACCGGCTTGCCCCCGATCGTCACGGTTCCGCGCTTCAGCCTGCGCAGGCCGCACAGCGCCTCCGCCAGCTCGCGCTGGCCGTTGCCGGAAATGCCGGCGACGCCGGTGATCTCTCCCCGGCGCAGCGTCAGGTTGACGGATTCCAGCACCAGTTCCCCGTGGTCGCCCGCAATGGCGCCGTTTTCCAGACGCAGGACTTCCCCGGGCCCTTCGGACGGACACCCGGGGTGCGAGGTTTCTTCGGACGGATGCTCCATACGCGAAAGCGCTTCGGGCGGCATGTCCGCAAACCGAGGCTCCGGGCGCGGGACTTCTTCGGACGGATGCCCGGAACGCCGCGCCTCTTCCGTCGGACGTTTGCCGGCCCGATCCCGCTTTGTCACCGGTTGCGGCGTCCTTTCCCCCAGCATGGCGGACACCAGCCTTTCCGCGGTCCATCCTTCGTCCCGTTCCGCCCGGTACGTCAGCCGGCCGGCTCGCAGCACGGACACCTCGTCGGCGCACGCCAGAACCTCGTCGATCTTGTGCGTGATCAGCAGGATGCCGAATCCGTCCTTGCGCAACAGGCCCAGCATGTCCAGGAACGCCCGCACTTCCTGCGGCACCAGCACGCTGGTCGGTTCGTCGAAAATGATGAGCCGGACGTTCGGCGCCATCAGCGTTTTCACGATCTCGAGCCGCTGCCGCTGGCCGAGGTCGAGCTGCCAGACGGGGACGTCCGGGTTGACGGAGAGTCCGTATTTCGCGGAAATTTCCAGCATCCGTTCGCGCAGGGAGCCGCGGCGGAAACGCCACCCGCTGCCGGCCGCAAGTGCGACGTTGTCCAGCGCCGTCATCGCCGGGATCAGCCGGAAATCCTGGAACACCATGCCGATTCCCTTCTCCCGCGCCCTGGACGGCGGATGGAGCGTGACCGGACGGCCGTCCATGTAAATCTCGCCTTCGTCCGGTTTGTAGACGCCGTACAGCATTTTCATCAGCGTGCTTTTGCCCGCCCCGTTCTCTCCCAGCACGGCGTGGATGGTTCCCGCTTTCACGGCAAGGTCGATGCCCTGGTTGGCGACCAGGGAACCGAAGCGTTTGGTCAGTCCCACGGTGCGCAAAAGAACTCCATTGGAACCCTGGTTCTCCATGCCGCCCCCTCCTTGTCGGATTTTCAGGCAAACGTGATGCCGCCATCCAATCTTTATGTTAGATATATTTACATTGAACTCTAATTTCGGTCATATTATATAACCAGTTAAGCCCGAATTTCCTTGGAATAACGTGAAACTTTGGCCCATTCACGCTGTTTTTTTCACAAAGACAACCAACATATGATATATTTTCTTACAAATCTCATCGAAAATTTCCCGGCATTGACGGCGAGCCGGCGGAAATTTACAATAACCCTGATTTTGACAGTCGGGAAGACATGGAGGAAAACATGATCCGTCTTGCGCCAAAAACCCCCGGAGTCACCCTCGCGGCGGGACGCCGCCATACCGTCGCCGTCCGATCCGACGGGACGGTGGCGGCCGCGGGCGACAACCGGTGCGGCCAGTGCGATGTGGGCGATTGGAGGGGCATCGTCGCGGTGGCGGCAGGCAACGTCCACATGGCAACCAACACGGGCCATTCCCATACCGTCGGCCTTAAAGTCGACGGGACGGCGGTCGCCGCAGGCTGGAACCGGCACGGCCAGTGCGACGTGTACGGCTGGCGCGGTCTCGTGGCCGTCGCGGCGGGCGCGAACTCGCACGGCCAATGCGACGTCGGCGCCTGGCGGAATCTCGTGGCGGTCGCGGCGGGCAGCCTGCACACCGTCGGTCTGAAAGCCGACGGAACGGAGGTGGCGGCGGGGGACAACACTTTCGGCCAATGCGACGTGGAACATTGGCGCGATCTGGTGGCCGTCGCGGCGGGCTGCGCCCATACCGTCGGCCTGAAAGCCGACGGCACGGTAGTCGCGACGGGCGACAACTCCTTCGGCCAATGCAAGGTGATCGCCTGGCGCGGCATCCGGCTTCCGAATGATCCGTTTCCGGGGGTTGAGGCGCGGGAAGGCCGGCAGCGGGCAGGCTGACGGCGGATCGGATATCCATAAAAAATCCCGGATGCGGCGGATCGCCGCATCCGGGAGCCAAGGCGTGCGCCGGCCGGCCAAGCCGCGGGTTCAGCCCAGCCGCTCCACTTCCACGCCGGCCAGGATGAACGCGCCCACGCCTTTGGGATCGTCGTCGGCCACCGGTTCGCTGACGTAATACTCGAAAGTCCCGTTCCGTCGGGGATTCAGCCCGAGTCCCGCCGTCTTGCACGTGCCCCTGAGCACCGGCAGGCCGTCCCCGTCCTCCGCGACGAACCGCTTCAGAATGCCCGCGTACGCGGTGTCCAGGGCTTTCCGGAATTCGGCGGACAAACACCCCATCCGCAAGCCCTTCGCCAGGGCATACGCAAACATGCAGGAAGCGGAAGCCTCGGGGTAGTTCCCGTTTTCGGCCGGACGGTCCACAATCTGGTTCCATACCCCCGTTTTCGGATCCTGCACCTTGACAAGGGCGGTCATGAGGCTGCGGAACACCTGCCGAATCTTCTCCCGCTGCGGGTGATCCGCGGGCAGGATGTCCAAGGTCCGCCATCGCCATCGCGAACCATCCCATCGCCCGGCCCCAGAAGCTGGGCGAGCGGCCCGTCTTCGGATCGGCCCAGAATTGCGTCCTCGTCTCGTCCCAGCCGTGGCAGTGAAGGCCCGTATGCTCGTCCCTCGTATATTTGGCCAGAAGCAGAATCTGTTTCGCCGCGTCGTCAAAGATTTCCGGTTCCCCGTACTTCGCCCCGAATTCGGCGTAGAACGGCAAAGCCATGCAGGAGCTGTCCAGAAACATTTGCCGCGGAAACACCGGCTTGTGCCACAGGCCGCCTTCGTCCGTGCGCGGATGGGTGCGAAACTGGTCCCGCAGTCGGAAAGCCGCCTTCCGGAAGCGCTTCTCCCCCGTCCGGTCGCAGAGCGGGAAGAGCAGCCGTCCGCTGTTGATGTTGTCCAGAATGTAATCTTCCGAATCGTACCCTTGAATCTTCCCTTCTTCGTTCGCCAGGGGAGAAATGCCGCGGTAAAGGCAATCGAAATATTTGTCGTCCCGCGTCTCACTCCACACTTCCAGGACGCGCGCAGCGCCGTTCTGACCCAGCGTTCGTCATCATCGAGGGGGGGAACAACGCGATTTTATGATTTTTTGTAAATTTTTTAGGGTGTTTCGCGGGGCATAAGATGCGGTTTCCAGGCATAGAGAAGCGAAGGAGGGGCGCCGGGCGGCATCCGCGGCGTCCGGTCCGCGATTACGCCGGGAAGGATGATGAGGATGACCACCGCCGATCCGGGCAGATTCCCCGTTCGCATCGAAACCATGACGCATCGCGCGCCGAACGTGCAAATCTTTTTTCCCCAGGCGGCGGGGCTTGCCGACCGCGAGGCCCAGACGCGCATCAACCGGACGATCGCGGCGCAGACCCGGGAGCTGATCCGCCGGCAGTTGTCCGCGCAGATCAAGGGCATGACGCAGATGCAGGGCTATTACGAGATCAAAACCAACGAGCGCGGCGTGCTCAGCCTGATCCAGGTCAACTACGCCTACACCCCGCCGATGGCCCACGGCATGACCTTCGCCGGATCGCTGACGTTTGCCGTCGCCACCGGCCGGCCGTATGCGCTCGGCGATCTGTTCAAACCGGGCAGCCCGTATGTCGCCCGCATTTCGGAGATCGTCCGGGAGCAGATCCGCGAGCGGGATTTTCCCACCCTGAGCGAGTTTACCGCCATCCGGCCCGACCAGGACTATTACATTGCCGACAAGGCGCTCGTCGTCTACTTCCAGCTCTACGAAATCGCGCCGTATGCGGCCGGGTTCCCGATGTTTCCGATTTCCGTCTACGCGCTGCAGGACATGGTGGCGGAAGGCAGCCCGCTGGGCGCCATGCTGGCGGACGTGTGT
Source organism: Paenibacillaceae bacterium ZCTH02-B3 (assembly GCA_002159065.1). Taxonomy (GTDB): domain Bacteria; phylum Bacillota; class Bacilli; order Paenibacillales; family Paenibacillaceae; genus ZCTH02-B3. The sequence goes on from LZRV01000028.1 coordinate 40,268, forward strand.
TAGAGTAAAATTTGCGTGGGGGTAAAGTCTGGAAAAAGCGAACATAGAAAAAGAGCTTCTCCCTTGGTAAAGTGAATTTGCCACAAAACACACACCAAGAGGAGGAAGCTCCTGTGCAGCACTTTACCACAATCATTCCCTCAATGAAAGAGCTTGAGCAGTGGATGTTGCGGGAGATGCAGGAAGCGTTCGCCAGCGCGATGAAGACAGCGCTGGAGATGTTGGATCAGATCATCCTTGAGCAAAGGGATCGCCAGCGTTTTCGCGTCAAGGCGGAACGGGAAACCAGCGTCGCCT
>LZRV01000029.1 GCA_002159065.1 Paenibacillaceae bacterium ZCTH02-B3
TCCCATCCCGAAACATCCGCCAATGTCACACCGAAACCCGTGATGGCTACCTGACGGCCTCATTGGGTAACAAAATTACGTGAGTGATCCTTTTTCCTTCGGTAACATTTTTAAATGAGTTGACACGGAACCCGAAATTTATTCCCGTCCGCTCGCTGAAGGGCCGAAGCCGGCGGGTAAATGGATTGTGTTGTCTGGCCGCAACGAAAAACCTTGCGGCCCTGTCCGCAAGGTTCTGTCAAAGCCCGATCCGTACCGGGTCAGTTCTTGAACTCCTTCAAACGGTAATCATGGGGATCGACCTGCCGCAACGCGGCCAGTTCCCGCGGGGTCGGGGGCGGCGTGTACACCACATCGCCGTATTTCAGGGGGAAACCGGTATTTTCCTCCACTTCTCTCAGGGAAGAAGTCGGATGGACCGATTCCAGCCGGAGCATGCCGTCCTTTACGCCGAATACGCAAAGCGGCGTGACGACCTTCCACACGTTGCCCCGTGTGGTCACGAAGTCCACCTTTTCGACAAACGTCCTGCGGTCGTGCCGGGTGCGCCAGATGATGACCTTCCTGGCGGTGGGGATCAGCACCGCGCTGCCGGCGCCGCCGGGCAGGCGTACCTTCGGATTCCGGTAGCTGCCGATCACCGAGTTGTTCACGTTGCCGTGCAAGTCAAATTGCGCGCCGCTCAAGAACGCGACGTCCAGCCCGCCCCGCATGGACAAATCGAAAATTTGGTCCAGCGGGAAGTAGGCTTCCGCTCCGGAGAGCAAATCGGCTCCCGCGGAAGAATAGGAAGCCTTCTGAACGGAAGGCGGGTTGACGCCGCCGGGAATGTTCAGGCAGACCAGGTTTGGCGCGTGCAGCTTCCTGGCCAGGGCCATGGCGATCATCGGCAGGTGGGAAGCCACGCCGTGGAACACCCGCTCGCCGTCCTGCAGGAGCCGGGCCATGACGCACACCATGAGGTCGGCGATCCGCCAGTCGGATTTTTGCGGCGTTTTGGACGGCGCGGTCGCCGGTCTTTTGGCCTGCGCGGCAAACGGCGTTTTGGACGGCGCCATCCGGGACGTTGCCGGCGTCGCTGCCGGAACCGTTTTCGGTTGCGTTTTCGTCTGGAGATACGGTTGCGCTTTCGGTTGTCCCGGGATTCGGTTCATATCCGAATCACCGCCTTCCGGCCGCTTCGGTCCGCTCTTTCATGCTGCGCCACATAGGCGGGAATGTCCTTGCGCTCCAGCTTCATGAATTTTGCCAGTGCCATGAGGTCCGCGTCGTACATCCGGTCGCAGGATCCGGGAGCCGCTCCCCGCGGCGCGTGCACCACCGCTTCCACGAGGAAGCCGGGGATGTCCACCAGCGTGGGCTGCCGCTGCCAGTGCCCCGCGCTGACGATGCGCTCCGCGGTGATGATCACCTTGCGCGCGGCGCGGCTCATGAGCACGTCTTCATACTTCGGGCCGTGGATCACCGCGTTGCCCGTCTCGTCCGCTTCCTGCACGTGGATGACCGCCCAGTCGGGCACGATCGCCCGGACCACCGTGACCGGCTCGCCGCCGAACGGATCGGGGATGACGCGGAAATCGTCGTTTTCGCGGATCAGGTCGGTGCCTCTGAAGCCGATCACCGGCATGAACGGAGCGCCGGACGCGGCGGCCCTGAGGGCGCTGATGACCGTGTAGCAGGCGTGCTCGTTCGCCCTGACCTCCCCGCTCTCCACCGCCTTCCGGTAATGCGCGGCCAGGCCGAATTCCGTCTCATAGCTCACGAAGCCGGCGTTCACCGTTTCCACGCATCCGGCCGCGCACAAAAGGTCGATGTCGTGGGCGCCGGCGGTTTTCACCACGCCGAGACGCCGTTTGCCCTGGCGGATCAGTTCGCGGACAAAGGCCATCGGCGCCCGGTGCAGCACGTTGCCTCCCAGGGCGAGCAGATCGCCGTCGCGAACCATGGCGGCCGCTTCCTCCAGCGGCATCAGTTTGGAACGCGCCCTGGTCCGGCTTGCGAATGCGGAGGTTGCCATCCCGATTCCCTCCTTGTGAGCGGATACGCCGTCCGGTCGGGATGAAGCCCCGGCCCGATCGGACGGCATGCGCCATCCCGGCTTATTTGACGGCGTTGCACGCGATGTGCACGGCGTCCCACACGCCGGAGAACGGCGGCGCATAGCACAGGTCCACCATGCCGAGCTCCCGCGCGGACATCCGGTTGTGGATGGCCACGGCAAACAGATTGATGCGCAGCACGACGCCCTTGGCCCCGACGCCCTGGGCGCCGAGCAGCGTCTTGGTTTCCTTGTCGTAGATGAGCTTGAACCGGATCGGCGTCGGATTGGGGTAATAGGCCGGATGGTCCATCGCTTCGACCACCGCCGTGCCGTAGTCGATGGCCAGCCGTTTGGCGTCCGCCTCGGACAGGCCGGTTCTCCCCAGCTCGAGGTCGAACACCTTGATCGCCGCGCTTCCCAGCGTGCCGACGAATTTGTCGTGCCGGCCGAGCATGTTGCCGCCGGCCAGGCGGCCCATCTTGTTGGCCGTCGTCCCCAGCGGAATGTACGTGTCTTCTTCCATCACCCGGTGGTACACGACGGCGCAGTCGCCGGCCGCGTACACGTCGGGGATGTTCGTGCGCATTTCCCGGTCGATGTAAATGGCTCCGTTCGGCGCCAGGCGGATGCCGCTTCCCGCAAGAAAACCGGTGGCCGGACGCACGCCGGTGGCCAGGATGACCAGGTCCGCCGGATATTCGCCCCTGTTAGTGCGGACCCGTTCCACCCGCCCCGCGCCGGCGATTTCCGTCAGCCGTTCGGCCAGGTGCAGGCTTACTCCTTGCCGTTGCAATTCTTCCGTGACAGGTTCCGTGATTTCCGGATCGAAAGGCGGAAGAATCCGGTCGGCCAGCTCGACGACGCGCACCCGCTTGCCCAGGTGCACCATCGCTTCGGCGGCCTCCAGGCCGATCGCCCCGCCGCCGATGATCACCACATCCCGCAGTGCGGAGGATGCGGCCGCTTCCTTCAGGGCCAGGCCGTCCTCCATCGTCTTCAGGAGATGAACGCCGGGCAGGCGGATTCCCGGCACGTCCGGAACGATCGGCGCGGCGCCGACCGCGATCATCAGTTTGTCGTAGGAATCCAGGAACAGGCTCCCCTGTTCCAGGTTCTTGACCATGATCTGCTTCCGGTCGGGCGCGACCTTGACTACCTCGTGGCGCAGGAAGGTCCGGATGCCCGACCTTTCGAACTCTTCCCGCGTGCGGGCGATCAGCTTGCGCCAGTCGTCGTTCACCCCGGAAACGTAGTAGGGCAGGCCGCAGGCGCCGTAGGAGAGAAAGCCGCCCTTTTCGTAAACGACAACTTCCGCGTCCGGACTGGTTCGCTTGATTTTCGCAGCGGCGGACATCCCGGCCGCGACGCCTCCGACGATGACGATTTTCACCGGTTTCCCCCCTTCCCGGCGGGTGATGGATGATCCGCGCGCGGCCGGCGCCCGGACGGAGGTGATCCCCGGTCCCGCGCCGGCGGCGGAATGTGCGGCTGCAGCATCAGTCCGCGGCTTCTCCCGGAATGTCGGGTTCCCGGTCGATGATGCCCACGACAAGGGCGTCGATGGGCGCGTCCCGATGGAGGCCGAACCGGGCGTTGGCGTCCGTCGTGACGAGGACGTTTTCGCCGATCCCGGCGCCGATGGCATCCGCGGCGACGAACGTTTCGCCGGAATTGCGCTTTTGCACCACGAGCAGCTTGTAGCCCTGCAGCCCCTCCAGCTTGCGCGTGGACACGATGTTGCCCACCACTTTGCCGATGATCATCGCTTACGACCTCATTTCTCGTCCAGGATGAGTTCGAGCCGGTCCCCGGTGGCGATGGAAAAAGCGTTCGCGTCATCCGTGTCGATATGCATCTCCAGCGCGAAATCGTCCCTGACCCGGACATACACGCGATCCATGACGCCGCCGCGGGGGCCCTCCACCTTCACGCGGACCTCCTGCCCGTCGGCGACGCCGTAAGCGGCCGCGTCGGCCGGCGTCATGTGGATGTGCCGGTCGGCGATGATGACGCCGCTGTCCAGCTCCAGGCGCCCCCGCGGCCCGACCAGCGTAATGCCTGGCGTGCCTTCCAGCCGTCCGGAAGGACGGATCGGGGGCGACAAGCCGAGACGCCTGGCGTCGCTCGGCGCCAGTTCCACCTGGGTCTGGCGGCGGTACGGACCGAGAATGCGAACCCCTTCGATCGTGCCCTTGGGCCCGATCAGCGTGACCCGTTCTTCCGCCGCGAACTGGCCGGGCTGGGAAATGTCCCGGCTGCGGGTGAGCTCGCGGTCTTCGCCGAAAAGCAGCTTGAAATGCTCCCGCGTAATGTGGAGATGCCGGGCGGACACGCCGACGGGCACGAAGCGCAGTCTTTCGCGGACGGGCACGATGCCCCGTCCGGCCAGCTCCTCCAGCACCAGTTTCGTGACCGTCTCGATCAGTTCCGTCCGCGATGGCGTCGGCATGCGATCACCCCGCTTTGCGCACGTTCGCTCACTTCAGGCGGGGCAGAATGCTTCCGATGTCGCCGTGCGGCCGCGGAATGACGTGCACGGCCACCAGTTCGCCGATGCGCTGCGCCGCCTCCGCGCCGACTTCCGTCGCCGCCTTCACGGCGCCCACTTCGCCCTTCACCAGCACCGACACGAGACCCGAACCGATTTTCTCGATTCCGGCCAGTTCCACGTTCGCCGCCTTCAGCATGGCGTCGGCCGCTTCGACCGCCGCCGTGAAGCCCCGCGTTTCGATGATGCCAAGCGATTCATTCATTGATGAGTCCTCCCTCGTTCCGGTTTCCCCGTTGTTGTGCGCTCAGGAGAGCGCCGGCAAAATCTTCGCCAGATCGGCATGCGGCCGCGGAATGACGTGCACGGCCACCAGTTCCCCGATGCGCTGCGCCGCTTCCGCGCCGACTTCGGTGGCCGCCTTGACGGCACCGACGTCTCCGTGCACGATGACAGTCACCAGCCCGGAGCCGATCTTCTCCGTGCCGACGATTTCCACGTTGGCGGCCTTCAGCATGGCGTCCGCCGCCTCGATCGCGGCCGTCAGCCCCCGCGTTTCGATGATGCCGAGCGATTCCCTCATGATGGTGCAACCTCCTTCGGACCCAGGCGGTCCTCAAAGTTTGGGCAACATTTTCGCCAGATCGCCGTGCGGCCTCGGAATGACGTGCGAAGCCACCAGCTCTCCGATCCGTTGCGCCGCTTCCGCGCCGACTTCCGTCGCCGCCTTGACGGCGCCCACGTCCCCGCGCACGATGACGGTCACCAGTCCCGAACCGATTTTCTCGGTTCCCACCAGCTCCACGTTCGCCGCTTTCAGCATGGCGTCCGCCGCCTCGATCGCGGCCGTCAGCCCCCGCGTTTCAATGATGCCGAGCGATTCTTGCATCAGGATCAACCCTCCTTGCCTCTGCGTGATTTGGCGGCAGTACGCCGCTTGGCCGGTTGTTTCGCATTTCGGTCATCCGGCGGTTCGGGAGATGTCGCCGCCGGTTCGATGAATTTCATGATTTCGTCATGCGGCCGCGTAATGACCACGCTCATCCGGAGCGGATTGCCGGGCCTGTCCCGGCACTGCTCGCGCGCCGCTTCGACGGCCGCGGTCACTTCGGAGACGCTGCCCCCGACAATGACGGTCACGAGGCGCCCGCCCAGTTCCTTTTCGACGCACAGCACCTCGACGCCAGCCGTCTTGCACATCACGTCGGTGAGTTCCACGGCGGTGGTGTAAAACAGGGTTTCCACCACGCCGATCGCTTCCCGTGCCATGATTCTCTCCCTTCCCGCCTTTTTCTCCGCTTCCGGACCGTCGAGCCCGCCGGGCCGTCGGATGCGCCGGATTGCCGGGTCCTTCGGACTTCCGCTCCCTCCGGCCAACCGCATCCGCCGGACTTGCGCGTCCGCCGCCGTCCGCGTCTGCCATGCCGCATTCGTCACGGGCGGCCGCGCGGCTTGAGCGTCACCTTGCCGACGGAAAGCAGCTTTTCCATGCCCGGCGCCGCGGAGGGGATGCAGCGGGTCAGAATCGCTTCGTCCGGCAGATACTGCCTGGCCGTTTCCCTGGCCACCTCCAGCGCGTGTTCGACGTCGGCGACCCGGCCGGTGAACTTCACCTGGACCATCAGGGGAATGATCGCCTGCACGTTCCCGTCGGGGTTGTTGCAGTCGATCCCGTGAATCCGGATATCCGCCGCCTTGCACGCCCTGTCCAAGGCCGCCAGGGCCACGCTGTATCCCTGGACTTCAAGCATTCCCAGCGCTTGCCGTTCCACCGCGCATCACCTAGCCGATGTTTCGCAGTCCGCCGCCCGCGAGGACGCGGCGGATCTTGCGCGTGTACGTTCTCGCCGACGTCAGTCCTTCGCCGGTGGGACCGGCGATGGTCATCGTCGTAAAGCCTTCTCCGCCATAGCCGACGCCCGCCAGCGAGGAACCGTTCTGCACGAAAATGGTCGTGCGGATGGCGCGGGCGAATTTCGTCAGGTTGTCCACATTGCGGGAATGCATGACCGCCGTATGGCGATTGCCGTGCTCGGCCTGCACCGCCATCTCGATCGCCTCGTCCAGGCTGCGCGTCCGGACGATGGGCAGAATCGGCATCATCTGTTCGATTTGCACCAGCGGATGGTCGAAATCGACTTCGCAGATGAGCAGCTCCGGATTTTTGTCCCGAATGCCGATCCGCTCCAGGAAGAGCCGCGCGTCCTTGCCGATCCATTCCTTCGCCGGATGCCAGGAGCGCCATTCGTCGCCGCTGCAGCTGGGCCTTGCGCCCGGAATGTCCGATACCAGCGCGAACTCCATGATTTGCTCCAGTTCCCGGCGCCCGAGCATGTACGCGCCGTTGTTCAGCAGATGGAAGATGAGTTCGTCCGCGGCCTTGTCGACGACGAACACTTCCTTCTCGCCGATGCACAGGATATTGTTGTCGAAAGCGGCGCCCAGTACGATCTGTTTGGCCGCGTGCTCCAGGTCCGCCGTTTCGTCCACCACCACCGGCGGATTGCCGGCTCCCGCGCCGATGGCTTTCTTCCCCGACGCGAGAATCGTCCTCACCAGCCCGGGCCCGCCGGTGCCGACGAGCAGGGAGACCAGCGGCGATTTGACGATGACGTCGAGGGTTTCCATCGTCGGCTCTTTCACCATGGTGACGAGATCGGGCGGCCCGCCCGCGTTCATGATCGCCTTGTTGATCAGCTGCACGGTGAACATGCTGCAGCCTTTGGCGGACGGATGCACGTTGAACACCACGGAATTGCCGGCGGCCAGCATGCCGATGGCGTTGTTGATGATGGTCTCCGCCGGATTCGTGACCGGGGTGATGGCGCCGATGACGCCGTAGGGCGCAAGCTCCGTGAGGGTGAGTCCGTTGTCGCCGGTCACCGCCCGGGTCTCCAGGTCTTCCGTGCCCGGCGTCTTCAGCGCGGTCAGCTCCACCTTGGCCACCTTGTGTTCCAGGCGGCCCAGTTTCGTCTCTTCCCACATCCGGCGCGCCAGGCCTTCCTTGTGGTCCAGCGCGGCCTGGCGGATGGCCCGGATGATGCGTTCCCGGTCCTCCATGCCGAACTTTTGCGCGTATTCCCGTTGCGCCCGGTGGGCCGCTTCAATGGCGTCCTCCGGCCGCTCGAACACCCCGAGGTCGCCCGCCCGGGACGCGGCGCCGCCGGTCACGACCCCGGGCGCGGAGGGGCGGGAAGCCGCCGCGGCCATGCCGGACGTCACGCCGCCCGCAACAGCGCCAGCCGTTGCGCCGCTTGTAACAGCGCCGGACGTCGCGCCGCCCGCGGCAAAGCCTGCCGATGCGCCGCCGGCGGGAGCGGCCGGCCGCACGCTGCAGCCGCCCGCCGCTTCGGGCCGCGCCTTGTCCGCCTGCCCGGCGGATGCGGAAGCGAGCCGCTGGTCGATGTTGCGCAGGACGCTTTCCACGATATGCCTTACATCCGCTTCCGTCAGTCGGATTTCCAACACCGATCACCTCTTTCGGCCCGTCGTGAGGGCCCGGTCTGGCCGTTTTCGGCCCCGTTCGTCAGGACAGCCTCCGGAGCACTTCCTCCGTGACCTTCGCAATAATCTCCTCAATGACGGCCTGTTTCTCCGCTTCCGCCCGCGGAGCGGCCACGCGGCCGGCGTCTTCCCGCGCGGCGTCCGTGCGAGGCGCGTCCATCCGCAGACCGTCCGTTCGCGGGGAATCCGTTCCCGCGGTGCCGGTCCGCAAGGCTTCCGCCCAGGCCGAATCACCGCCCGCCAGCTCGTCCGGTCTGCAGGAAGGCGTCCCCCCGCCCCGGATCCCCATTCTTTCCCGGATTTCCAGCAGATTGGACACCTGGCTGCAGCTGAGCTCGTTGACCTTCTTGAGCACCTCGCCGGTGTACAGGCTCATCAGGGCGTAATGCTCCAGCGATTCCATTCGGAAATACGCCTCCTGGGGATCCCTGCCCCAGGTCAGCGCCCCGTGGTTGGCCAGAAGCACCGCGTTGTAATCCCGGCAATAGGGGGCGATGGATTCCGCCACTTCCTCCGTGCCCGGGGTGGCGTAGGGCGCCACCGGCACCTTGCCGAGCAGCACGACGGCTTCCGAGGACAGCGCCCGTTCCAGGCTGATGCCGGCGATGGCGTAGGAGGTCGCCACGACGGGATGGGCGTGCACCACGGCGCGCGCTTCGGGATTTTCCTTGTAGACCCGCAAGTGCATCTTGATTTCGGAAGAAGGCCGGTTTTTGCCGGACAGCACCTTCCCGTTTAAGTCCAGCTTCACCAGCATGTCGGGCGTCATGAACCCTTTGCTGACGCCGGTGGGCGTGGCCCAGATGGCGTTCGGACCGGTGCGGACGCTGATATTGCCGTCGTTGGCGGCCACGAAGTTCTTGGCATACATTCGTTTGCCGATCTCGATGATCCATTTCTTTGCTTCAAAATCGGACAAGTATCGTTCCCGGCGCTCCAAGACGGTTTCACCTCCCCGACATCCGTCGTTGCCCCGTTATACCCTGATTCTCTTATTTTGAACCGAAATTGTCAATAATTTATTTTGGTTTCTATTGTTTTATACAAACTTTTTTTCTGATCTTCCGCCATAATCCCAAATCTTCCTCGAAATATACGAGATTTTTGGCTTTTTCATCGGTTTTTCACGAAAATAAAACGTTGCGGAAGCGTGCACAATCCAACAAAAATATGATATATTCAAATTCGAGCAACACGAAACAACGGGAGGAGCCGTGAAGCCTCGTGCTGCCCATCGCCCGAAAAGCCAAGATCAAGGAAATCATCGCGGAAAAGAAAAACGTGACCGTCGCCGAGCTGACCAAACTGTTCGGCCTGACCGAGGAAACCATCCGGAGAGACCTCAAGCAGCTGGAACAGGAAGGGTTCCTGACCCGGATCTACGGCGGCGCGTACATCAACGACGGCGTGTTGAACGACGTTGATGTCAACCTGCGCGAGCACATCTATGTGGAAGGCAAGCGCAAGATCGCGGAGAAGTGCGTGGAATTCATCCAACACGGCGTTTCCGTGTTTCTCGACGCGTCCACCACTTCGCTGTACATCGCCCGGATGCTGGAGAACCGCCGGATCACCGTTGTGACCAATTCCATCAAAATCGTCAACGCCCTGATCGACAACCCGAACGTCCACCTGATCATCACCGGCGGCAGCATCAGCCGTTCGTCCATGTCCGCCCTTGGGCGCGGCGCGCTGCAAAGCCTCGGCGGCTATTTCTTCGACCTGGCGTTCATCTCCTGCCGGTCGCTCAGCCGCCAGCACGGCATCACCGACTCCAACGAGCAACAGGCCGAGGTGAGGCGGCTGGCCGCCGAGCGCGCCAACCGCACGTATCTGGTCGCCGACATCACCAAGTTCGACCGGACCTCGTTCGCCCACATCTGCGGCTTTGACAAGATCCACACCGTGGTGGTGGACAAACCGCTGGACGCCGAATGGCGGGAATTCCTTGAACAGCAGGGCGTCGAGCTCGTCGAATGCGAAAGCTGAATGAAGGGGCACCCGGACGGCACGCCGGGTGCTCCGCTTATTGTTCAAACATCCGCGCCAGGCTTTCCGTATAGGGCGGCCGGGCGATGCCCTTTTCCGTGACGATGGCCGTGATGAGCGAATGGTCGGTCACGTCGAAGGCCGGGTTGTACACTTTCACGCCGGGAGGCGCCATCGGTTTTTCGTACCATTTGGTCGTGACTTCCTCGGCGGGCCTCAGTTCGATGTGGATGTCGTCCCCCGTCCGGCATTTCAGGTCGATGGTGGACAGCGGCGCGCACACGTAGAACGGAATGCCGTAATGCTTCGCCAGAACGGCCACGCCGGAGGTGCCGATCTTGTTGGCGGTGTCGCCGTTGGCCGCCACCCGGTCGCATCCCACCAACACGGCCTGCACTTTGCCTTCTTTCATGACGATGGACGCCATGTTGTCGCAGATGAGCGTCACGTCGACGCCGGCTTCCATCAGTTCCCACGTCGTGAGGCGCGCCCCCTGCAGGAGCGGCCGCGTTTCGTCCGCATACACCCTGAAGTTGTAGCCCCGCTCCTGGCCGAGATAGATGGGCGCCAGCGCCGTCCCGTAGCGGGCGGTGGCGATGGTGCCGGCGTTGCAATGGGTGAGCAGCCCCATGCCGGGCTCAAGCAGCGACAGCGCGTATTCGCCGATGGAGCGGCACACCTGCTCGTCCTCGGCCCAAATCGCTTCCGCTTCCTCCCGCAGGGCCGCCTTGATCTCCGCCGGGGATTTGCCCGCCGCCATCTCCCGCTGAAACCGCGCGTCCATCCGGTCCAGGGCCCAGAACAGGTTGACCGCCGTCGGCCGCGCGGATGCCAGCAGCGCCTTGACGCGCTTGAACTCCTCGTAAAGCTCTTCCGCCGTCGCCGCCTTGGACGCCTTCGTGCCAAGATAGACGCCGTAAGCGGCGGCGATGCCGATGGCCGGCGCGCCCCGCACCCTGAGTTCGTAGATGGCTTCGTGGATTTCCTCCGGTTCCGTCAGGGTCAAAAACTTTTTCTCGTTCGGCAGCAGCGTCTGGTCCAGAAGAATCAGCGCGTTCCGTGCGTCGTCGAGCACCACCGAACGGATGACTTCATGCTGCGCCATCGCGATCGCCCCCTTTGTCTGTGATGGTTGTGCCGGCCGCTTCCGGCCGCGAACCGGACCGCGCGGATCCGGCGGTTCCCGGCGGAATTACGCCGAAGCCCGTGCCTCGCTGTCCCGGATCACCTGCAGATAATCCTTGCCTTTGGCGATGGCGTCCCGTTCCAGGATGAACGTCTTGGCCGCGATCAGGCAGATGCGCTCCGCCTCGGCCCGCTTGGCCTCGTCGGCGATGGAGGTGATATCCTTCACGTGCGCGATCCCCAGGGTACGACGGGCCAGCTCGAGCCCCGTCACCGCGCTGGTGTCGCGCATGATGCCGGCCAGGTACCACTTGTCGAAACCGGGATAGCGGGCGACCCGCTCCGTCGCGCGTTCGTGGAACAGCCGCATGAATTTCTCCTGGAACAGGTCCGCCACTTCCTCGATGGTCTTCAGCACCCAGCCGATGTGGCGTTCCTTTTCCGGCCCTTCTTCCATCGTCTGTCTGGCGTTGACATAGGCGAAGATCAGGTTGGCGAGTACGTTGCCCACGTCGTAGCCGGCCGGGCCGTAGAACGCGAACTCCCCGTCGATCACCTTCGTGGAATCCTCCCGGACAAAGATCGAACCGGTGTGCAGGTCGCCGTGGATGAGCGACTGCCCGTGGGTCATGAAATCGAACTTCAGCTTGGCCGTTTCCAGCAGCACCTTCTCGTCTTCCCACAGAAGCTTCCGGGCGAAATCCCGCGTCGGAGGGAACACGTCGTTGCGGGGGCAGTCATAGAACGGTTCGGTGTAGACCAGATCTTCCGTGATCTCGCACAGGTCGGGATTGATGAACTTGCCCTGGAGGACCTTCTTTTCCTTGTGATTCATGACCACGTCCGACGTGAGCAGCAACGTGTTCGCCATGAAGGTGGTGATGTGGTCCGCAAACAGCGGGAACTGCCGGTGCTCGATCATCGCCTTGCGCATGATGACGTGGTCGGACAGGTCGTCCATGACGGTGCAGTTCATGACCGGGTCGTAATGGTACACCCTGGGCGCCAGCCCGGGAGCCAGCTCGTTGTGCACCTTCAGGATTTCGTATTCGATGCGGTTGCGGTCGGGGGAAACCTTGAACTCGTCGGAAATCCGGGCCACCGGCCCCGCCTGCTTGATGATGATCGATTGCCCCGAATCCTCGTCCACGACGCGGAACACGAAGTTCAGGTTGCCGTCGCCGATTTCCCTGCAGCTCAGGCGGGCTCCCTTCGGGAACAGGTCCAGCTTCCCTTTTGCGTACTCGATCGCATCCGCTTCGCTCATGGTGAAGTAGGTGGAAAAATCCGCCATGGTCTCGCCGCCTCCGATCTTTTGTTTTCTTTACCGTTTCCGGTAATAGGTCAGCGCCAGCGCGAACGCCAATACGCCGCCTTTCACAATGTCCATGGAGTAATACGGCACGGACATCATGACCAGCCCGTTCTGCAGGATGCCGATGAGCACGGCCCCGAAAAACGTCCCGAGGGCGTTCGGTTTGCCCGCGCCGAAGACGGAGAAGCCGATGAACGTGGCCGCCACCGCGTCCATCAGGTACGGCGCGCCGGAGTTGACCTCCGCCGTCAGGATCCGGGCGCCGAGCACGATCCCGCCGATCGCCGCGAACAGCGAAGACAGAAGATACGCGGCGATCCGGTACTTGTTGACCGGAATCCCGGACAGCTTGGCCGCTTCCATGTTGCCGCCGATGACGTACATGTAGCGCCCGTGCCGGGTGTAGTTCAGGAACAGGTGGACGAGAAGCACGATGACCAGCATGATGATGATGATGCCCGGCACCTGCCCGAATTTGGCGAACAGTTTCGGAATCTGCCCCGTGGCGAAGCTGCCGTCCGGCATGACCATGTTCTGCGAAATGGTGGCGCCGCGGGAATAGGTCAGGGCGACGCCCTGGATGACGAACATGACCGCCAGGGTCAGCAGCATGTCGGGAATCTTGAACCGGATGATGAGGAACGAGTTGAGCACCCCGACCAACAGACACGCGCCGATGGCCGCCAGCACCCCGATCGCCGTGGGCTGGTGGTACCAGACGAACATGGAGATGACCACCGCGCAGGCAAGGGAAGCGGTGGAACCCACCGACAGGTCGAAACCTCCGACGGCCAGGGAAATGGTCAAGCCGATGGCGATGATGGTCACGATGGAGATGGACCGCAAAATATTGATGATGTTCTGCCCTTGCAGGAAACTGTCCGTGGCCAGGCCGAAATAGAGGATGAGCAGGACGATGGTGACAATCGTGCCGTATCGGTAGAAAAACTGGAACCAGTCAAACCGGGCGGCGGACGGTTTCCGGCCTGGCGCCGGGCCCGGGTCCGCGCCGGAAGAAGGTTGGACAGCCTTTTCGGTACGGGTATCGCTCATCGGTCACTTGCCTCCCGTCGAGTAAAACAAGAGCTCTTCTTCGTTGGTTTTCGCCGTCTCCAGTTCCTTGACGATCGTGCCGTCGTACATGACGTACACGCGGTCGGTGATGCCCATGATCTCGGACAGTTCGCACGACGCGTAGATCACGCTTTTGCCCTGTTCCACCAGTTTCGCGATCAGCTGGAAGATGTCCCGCTTGGCTCCGACGTCGACGCCCTTCGTCGGTTCGTCGAAAATGTACACCTCCGCGTCGGCGACCAGCCATTTGCCGATGGCCACCTTTTGCTGGTTGCCGCCGGACAGGTTGCGCACCAGCGCCGCTTCGCTGGGCGTCTTGATGCCCAGGTCGTAAATCATCATGCGGGAAATGGTCCTCTCCCGGCCGAAATCCAGGACCGTTCCGAACATCCGGCACAGCTTGGGGAGCACGACCGTGGTGATGTTCGTGGACACGCTCTCCTCCACCAGCACGCCTTCCTTGCGCCGTTCCTCCGGCACCAGGGCAAGACCCGCGCGGACGGCGTCGCTGGGCGTCCGGATCTTGAGCGGCCTGCCGTTCAACATGCGTTCCCCGGTCGCACGGGTGTGGCCGAACAGCGCCTTGCACAGCTCCGTCTTCCCCGCGCCGACCAGCCCCGCGATCCCGACCACTTCGCCCTTGCGGACGTAGAAGTTCACGTTCTTCACCTTGCCGGTGTCGTCGCTGAAGTTCTTCACGACGAACGCCGGCTCGCCGGGCGTCGCCTGGTGTTTCGGAAACTGCTGTTCCAGCTTCCGGCCCAGCATGTACTCGACCAGCTGGTTTTGCGTCAGGTTGCGGGCCGCTTCCCGGACGACAAACCGGCCGTCGCGCATGACGGTCATTTCGTCGCAAATCTCGAACAATTCCGGCAACCGGTGCGAAATGAAAATGATGCCGACGTTGCGCGACCTAAGATCCCGGACGACGCGGAACAGTTCCTCCGTCTCGGAGCGGCTGAGCGGCGCCGTCGGTTCGTCCAGGATGAGGAACCGGCATTCCCTGGCGATCGCGCGGGCGATGAGCGTCATCTGCTTTTCCGCCAGCGTCAGTTCGTCCACCCGCTTCCGCGGGGAGATGCGGACGTTGAGGCGGTCGAGCACCTCCTGCGCCTGCCGGTGGAGGGAAGGCCAGTTCATCCACTGCCTTTTCCCGGAGTCGTTGATCATGCGGTCCAGCATGATGTTTTCCCCGACGGTCAGGTAGGAGATCAGCGCCGTGTCCACTTCCTGGTGCACGATCTGGATGCCCAGATCCTTGGCGTCCTTCGGCGAACGGATGTCCACTTTCCGTCCGCCGATGAAAATTTCGCCCGTGTAGTGGGGGTAAGCGCCGGTCAGCACCTTCATGAGGGTGGATTTGCCGGCTCCGTTGGCGCCGATGAGGGCGTGGACGGTGCCCGTTGCCGTGGCGAACATGACATCGTCCAGGGCTTTCACGCCGGGAAATTCGATGGAGATGTTTTTCATTTCGAGCAGCAGAGGTTCGGTGGCTGTGGCTGGCATGGTTTTCACCCAGAAAGCGTTTCCAGAAATCCTTCGTGTGAAAAGCAAAGCCGCAAAAATGCGGCCTTGGAAAACGGACTGCGCAAGGGGATCATGATGCGTGCGGCAGAGCCGCGCCCTTGCCGGACGGGACTCTGCCGCAGGGCATTTTCTCGGACGGTCGTTTGTTATCTGTTCTTGAGCGCCTTCATCCATTCTTCTTCGAAGGCGTCGGTTTGGCCCCAACCCGGGATGATGTTGGCCAGCGTCACCATGTTGACGGGTTCGCTGGACTTCTTCAGGTCTTCCTGGGTGATCAGGTTCGCTTCCAGGTCGTAGGTCGCGGGCGTGTCTTCGCCGGCGATCTTCTTCGCCAGCAGCCGGACGTTGACGGCGCCGATCATCTTCGGATCGACCGCGGCGGTGGCGACCCACGGGCTGTTTTCCTCCTGCATGGCCTGCAGGTCGGCGTTCGACACGTCGATGCCGTAGATCTTCACTTCCTGGCGGCCCGCTTCGTTGAGCGCGCGGGTGGCGCCGATCGCAAAGGCGTCCCAGGTGGCGAAGATCGCGTCCAGTTCACCCTTCGGATACTTGGTCAGCATCGCGGCGACCGCGTTTTGCGTTTGCACCGGCGTATCCGCGGCGGCCACGCCGAAGCGGTCGAGTTCCTGGATGCCCGGGTTTTCCTGCAGAATTCGTTGGTACACCTGATTCCGTCTGACCATCGGCGGGAAGCCGTCGACCCACAGGTACACGATTTTCGCCTGGCCGTTGAAGTCTTTCACCAGCTGGCCGAGGGACATTTCGGCGAGGGCGAAGTCGTCCTGCGCCGTCATCGTGACGCCGGGGATGTCCTTGAGGCCGTCGATGGAGTCGAAAGTCACGACCGGGATCCCCTTGTCGACGATTTGACGGACTTCGTCGATGGTCGCTTCGTCGTCGCCGTGGGAGATGATGATCCCGTCGTAGTCCTGGTTCATCGCCTGCTGGATGGCGTCATGGAACTTGGCCGAGTCCCCGTTCGCGGAGAAGGTGTCGACCGTGAAGCCCATTTTTTCGCCTTCCTCTTTGGCGCCGGCCAGATATTGGGCGGTGTGGTCGTCGCCGCCGATCTTGCGGATGACCATGATCTTGATCGGCCATTTCTCGCGGATCTGGTCCGGCACGTTGCTCGGCAGGTCGCCGCTGCCGCTTCCGCTGCCCTGGGACGAACCTCCCCGGTTGCCGCAGCCCGCCAGGAGCAGCGCGACAGCGACAAGGATGAGAACCAGTGACTTCGCCGCATTTCGCATTTCTGTTCAACGCCCCTTTTCTATTTTTTCACAGCCATATTACAATACGGCAATACGGCTTATCAATCAAAATTCCTAGTTTTTTTATAAGATTTCAATGTTTTTTTCTTGTTGTTTTTTTCGTGGTTCTGGTGGCATTATACCATACCTTCCGTCAAAAATACAAACACAAACCAAATCAAACAAGAGTAAATTTTTGTTGAACCCATATTTAGCCCATTTGGCCGCCGGAAGCGTCTTCCCGCGAACCTCCGTCCTCCGGCGCCGAACCCGCGAAGAGGGCGTGGACGAACTGCTCCGCGTCGAAAGATTGCAAATCGTCCGGCTTTTCCCCCAGACCGACGAGTTTGACCGGCAGTTTGAGCTCGTTGCGGATGGCGACGATGATGCCGCCCTTTGCGGTGCCGTCCAGTTTCGTCAGCACCAGGCCGGTCACGCCGCTTTTTTCGCCGAACATCCGGGCCTGCTGCAAGGCGTTCTGGCCGGTGGCCGCGTCCAGCACCAGCAGCGTTTCGTGGGGGGCGCCCGGCAGCTCCCGTTCGATGACGCGGCGGATTTTCGCCAGCTCGTCCATCAAATGGGCCTTGTTCTGCAGGCGGCCGGCCGTGTCGCACAGGAGCACTTCGACGCCGCGGCTTTTGGCTCCCTTTACCGCATCGTACATCACGGCGGCCGGATCGGCGCCCCGGGATTGCTTGACCACTTCCGTCCCCGTCCGCTGCGCCCAGACTTCCAGCTGTTCGATGGCCCCGGCCCGGAACGTGTCGCCCGCCGCCAGCAGCACCGATTTTCCTTCCTGCCGGAATTTCCACGCCAGCTTGCCGATGGTTGTCGTTTTGCCGACGCCGTTGACGCCGACGAAAAGGATGACGGTGGGGCCGTTCGGATTCAGGTTCAGCCTGGCATCGTCTCCTTCGCCTTTCAGTATTTGAACAAGTTTCTCCGCCAATATCGGCTGCAGTTCGGAAACATCTTCCAGCTTCCGTTTGGACGCTTCCTCCCGCAGTTCGTCGATCAGCTCCATGGTGGTGCGCACGCCCACGTCGGCGGCGATCAGGATCTCCTCGAGTTCTTCAAAGAACGCTTCGTCGATCTTGCTTCGCGAAAACAGGTCGCCGATCCGGCCGGCCAGCGCCGTGCGCGTCTTCGCCAGACCGTCCCGGAACTTGGCGGTCACCGATTCGGTTTTGGCCGCGATGCTTTCCCCTAGTTTTTTGAAAAAGCTCATCGTTGCATTCTTTCCTTTCTATTCTTGGATACGTCGCCGGCGGGGTTCCGGCGGTACGCGTCCGCGGCGCCGTGAACCGCGTCGCGGCGCTCCCCGGCGATTCGCTCCCCGCCCCCGCGGGCGCATTTAAAAAGCCGCGCCTCTCTGTGCACGGCCTCGGTCGGCCCGCCCGTGGAGGCAATACAGCCGTTGAATCGGCCATATAGCCTCAGCCGGCCGGCCGTGAACCCGATGTGGTTGAAGCATCCGTCCGAACGCCGGCGGGACCGGTGCGGATCAGGCCGATACTTCCACCGCTTCGCCTTCCCGTTCGTCCAGGCGGACCGATACCAGCTTGGATACGCCGCTTTCCTCCATGGTAACCCCGTACAGCACGTCGGCGGCTTCCATCGTTTCCTTTCGGTGGGTCACCACGATGAACTGGGTTTGCTCCGCCACTTCCCGCAGGTAGTTCACATACCGGACCACGTTCGCTTCGTCCAGCGCCGCTTCCACCTCGTCCAGCACGCAGAAGGGAACCGGCTTGACGTGCAGGATGGCGAACAGCAGGGCGATGGCCGTCAGCGACCGCTCGCCGCCGGACAGAAGCTGCAGGTTTTGCAGCTTCTTGCCGGGGGGCTGGGCCACGATCTCGATGCCCGTGTCGAGGAGGCGGTCCGGTTCGGCCAGGATCAGATCGGCCTGTCCGCCGCCAAACAGGCGGGCGAACACCGTCCGGAAATTCCGGCGGATTTCCTCGAAGGTAGTGTGGAACCGGCGAGCCATCTCCTCGTCCATTTCCCGGATCAGGCGGTGCAGCTTTTCCTTTGCCTCCAGCAGATCCTGCCGCTGCTCGGTCAGGAAGCGGTAACGCTCGCTGACCTGGGCGTATTCTTCGATGGCGCCCAGGTTGACTTCGCCGAGAGCCCCGATGCGCCGCCGGAGTTCGCCGGCTTCAAGCCGGGCTTTGGCGACATCCTCGGGAGGCGCGTAATGCGCCTTGGCCCATTCGAAGCTCATTTCATATTCTTCGCCCAGCTTGCGCAGCAGATTGTCCAGCTCCACGTCGGCGCGGTTCGCCCGGATTTCCGTTTCCTTCAGCTCGTCTTCCGCCAGCTTCAGCACATGCCGCGACTCCTTCGCGGCAGTTTCTTCCCGTTCGATTTCCCGCAGGCGTTCGGCCCGTTCGGCACGCTGGAGCTCGATGGCGCCGGACAGCTCTTCTTTGCGGATCAAAAGCCCGTTCAATTTCTCCCGCTGCCCGCTCCACTCCGCTTCGGTGCGCTCCGCTTCCGCCGCGTTTTGTTCGAGCGCCGCGGCAATCTGGCGCTTTTCCCCGTTCAGGCGGGCGGTCTCGCCGCGAAGGCGCGCCGCCTGTTCGTCCAGCGACTGCAACTCCTGCTCCAGACGCGCGATGGCGACTTTGCGTTCGGTGAGCGCTTCCTGGATTTTCTCCTTTTCGGACTGGTTGCGCAGCCGAAGCGCCTCGGCTTCCCGGACCGCTTCCTGAAGCCGCCGCTCCTCCCCGGACAGATCGTCCAGACGCGCCTTGAGCCTGTTTTCCTCATCGTCCAGCCGGCCGCGCTCCGCCGCAAGCGAAGCAGCTTCGGCGTCCAGCGCCGCGCCCGCCGCTTCCAGCCTTTTCTCTTCCTGGGCGAACCGTTCGCGCTCGGCCAGAAGCCGCTGTTCGTCCAGCCGTACCCGTTCGGCGAGCCCGCGCAGCTCTTCGATGCGCCGGGAGGTCTCCGCCGCTTCTTTCGCCCTGTCTTCCGCTTCTTTCCGGGCGGCGTCGCGGGACGCTTCGGCCACCGCGATCTCCCGAGCGAGCTCTTCCAGCTGCCGTCCGCGTCCGAGCAGGCTGACCGCCTGCTTCAGACGGCTGCCCCCCGTCATGGAACCGCTGGGATGCACCACGTCTCCGTCGAGGGTGACGACGCGGCAGCGGTAATGCAGCCGGGCGGCGATCCGGTTCGCCTGCTCCAGGCGTTCCGCGACGATCACCTGTCCCAGCAGGCTGCCGACGATATCCGCATAGCGCGCGTCGCATTCCACCAGTTCGGCGGCCACGCCGACGAAGCCGTCTTCCGCCTGGGCCGCGCGCCGATCCTGTTCATCCAGCCTGCGCGGCCGAATGACGTCCAGCGGCAGGAACGTCGCCCGCCCCGCCTGCCGTTTCTTCAGCATCTCGATGGCCGCGCGCGCCGCCGCCTCGTCATCGGTCACGATGTGCTGCAGGGCGCCGCCCAGCGCCGTTTCCACGGCCGTCTCATGCCGCGCGTCCGTCCGGATCAGCTCGGCCACCGCGCCGTGAACGCCGGCAAGCTCGCCGCGGCGCGCCATTTTCAGCACTTCCCGCGGCCCCTGCTGGAAGCCTTCGTAAGCGTCCATAAGCTCGCGAAGCGTATCGCGGCGCGACATCAGCGCGCTTCGCCGCTGCTCCCACCGCCGGGCTTCCGCCAGGGCTTCCTCGCGCAGCCGCTCCAGCTCCGCAAGACGCACGCCTTCCTCCGTCTGGCGTTCGCTCAAGAGAGCAAGTTCCGCCGCGGCCGCCGCCAGCCGTTCCCCGATTTCCCGCCGGCGGGCTTCCAGAGCTTCCCGCTCCCCGTTCCAGCGGGACCGTTCTTCCTCCAGGCGCGCGGCCCTTCCGGCAAGCTGTTCGCGCTGCTGCCCAAGATAGCGGAGGTCGTTGCGCGCCTGGACGATGGCCTGCATGGCGTCAAACAGCTCCGCCCGCAGCCGCGCTTCCGTCTCGGCGCCGCTTTCCGCGGCGGCCAGACGCGCTTCCTCTTCCGCGAGGAGGGCCCGGAGCAGCTGAAGTTCTTCCGCGGTCTGTTCGCGCCGCAGGCGCACGGCGTCCGCTTCCGCCGCCAGCTCCGCAAGCCGCGCTTCCACCGACGCCAGCGAATCTTGCAGCCCCTCCCGGTTGCGCTTCAGGTGGACTTCCCGCTCCTTGAGCACCTCCAGCTGGCCTTCGGTTTTCTCCGTTTCCTCCACGCACGCCATGAGTTCGCCCTGCAGGCGTCCGACGGCTTCCTCCAGCGCAAGCAGCGCCGCGCGTTTCTCCTCCAGCGCCGCGTCGCGACGGGCGGCCTCCGCCGCCAGGGAGGCGACGCGTTCCTTCAGTTCCGCGAGCCTGTCGTTCGCCTCGCTCCAGGACCGGTGCACCTGCTCGATCTGATGGACATACAGGGAAATTTCGAGCTTTTTCAATTCTTCCGCAAGGGATTTGTACGTTTCCGCCCGCCTGGCCTGTTCGGCCAGCGGTTCCAGCCGGCTCTCCAGCTCGCCGATCAGGTCGCCGATGCGGATGAGGTTCTGCTCCGTGTCTTCCAGCTTCTTTTGCGCTTCCTTCTTGCGGGTCTTGTACTTGACGATGCCGGACGCTTCCTCGAAAATCCCGCGGCGGTCTTCCGCCCGGGTGCTCAGGATCTGCTCCACCTGTCCCTGTCCGATGATCGAATACGCTTCCCTGCCGACTCCGGTGTCCATGAACAGCTCGGTGATGTCCTTCAGCCGGCAGGGCTGCCGGTTAATGTAGTATTCGCTTTCGCCGCTGCGGCTGAGCCGGCGCGTCACCGTCACCTCGGTGTAATCCAGGGGCAGGGCGCCGTCGCTGTTGTCCAGGGTGAGCGACACCTCGCCGTAGCCCACCGGCTTGCGCGTGTCGCTGCCGGCGAAGATCACGTCCTCCATTTTGCCGCCGCGCAAAGTCTTGGGGCTCTGTTCGCCCAGCACCCAGCGGATGCCGTCGGAAATGTTGCTCTTGCCGCAGCCGTTGGGGCCGACGACGGCGGTGATGCCGCGGCCGAATTCCAGTTCGGTGCGGTCGGCGAACGATTTGAATCCGATCAGTTCGATGCGTTTCAGGTGCATCCGCCCGCGTTCACCTCCACTCGCTGAGGTCCGTCGTTTCGATCATCTTCAAGGTCCGCTCCGCCGCCTGCTGCTCCGCTTCCTTCTTGGAACGCCCCGAACCGCGTCCGGCCGCGCGGCCGGCGATCAGCACCTCGACGACGAAATGCCGGTCGTGGGAAGGTCCGCGTTCCTCGACCACGCGGTACTCCGGCGCGGCGAATCCGAGGGTCTGCACCTTTTCCTGCAGCCGGGTCTTGAAATCCTTGTCCGCCTGTCCCTTCTCCGGAAGGTGCGCAAAGAGATTCCGTTCCAAAAAGGCGCGGACGGCGTCAAGCCCCTGATCCAGATACAGGGCTCCCACGAACGCTTCGAAGACGTCGGCAAGCAGGGACGGCCGCGTCCGCCCGCCCGTTCGCTCCTCCCCTTTGCCCAGAAGCACGGCGTCTCCGAAGCCAAGCGCCTCGGCAAAACGGACAAGCGACGGTTCGCACACGATGGCGGATCTCATCCGCGTCAGTTCCCCTTCCGCCAGTTCCGGAAACCTGCGGAACAGGTATTCCGATACGACGAGCTGCAGCACCGCGTCGCCCAGGAACTCCAGCCGTTCGTTGTCTTCGATGCTTTTCCCGCGCTGTTCGTTCACGTAAGAGGTGTGGGTAAACGCCTGATCCAGCAGGGCCGGATTGCGAAAATCGAGATCCAGGCGCATCGCAAGACGTTGGAGCGTTTCGCGCAACGGCAGCATCTCCGTGACACCTCCGTTTCAATCCACTGGCGGCAAGCAGGTCCGCGCCTCCCATAAACGGCGGACGCAGGCGGGCGTTTCCGCCTGCGTCCATCAACAACCCTGCCTACTCTTCATACCTGCGCATGACGATGGTCGCGTTGTGCCCGCCGAATCCGAACGAATTGGAAATCCCCGTGCGGATGTTCGCCGGACGCGCCTTGTTCGGCACATAGTCCAGATCGCAGTCCGGATCCGGGTATTCCAGGTTGATGGTGGGCGGCAGCATGCCGTCCCGGATGGCAAGGGCGAGGATGATCGCTTCCACGCCGCCCGCCGCGCCAAGCAGATGCCCGGTCATCGATTTGGTGGAACTGACCGCCAGCTTGTACGCGTGGTCGCCGAAGGTTCTCTTGATCGCCTCCGTCTCCGACTTGTCCCCGGTCGGCGTGGAGGTGCCGTGGGCGTTGATGTAACCGATGTCTTCCGGCGCGACGCCGGCGTCCTGGAGAGCCCGCTTCATGCAACGGGCCGCGCCGTCGGGATCGGGATCGGTGATGTGGAACGCGTCGGCGCTCATGCCGTACCCGATTACTTCCGCGTAGATGCGGGCGCCGCGTTTCTTCGCGTGTTCCAGTTCCTCCAGCACGAGCACGCCGGCCCCTTCGCCCATCACGAACCCGTCGCGCTGCGCGTCAAAGGGTCGGCTGGCTTTCTCCGGCTCGTCGTTGCGGGTGCTCATGGCGCGCATCGCGCAGAAACCGGCCATGCCGATGGGGCGGATGGCCGCTTCCGCGCCGCCGCAAATCATCACGTCCGCGTCGCCCCGCTGGATGATCCGGAACGATTCGCCGATGGAGTGGGTGCCCGTCGCGCACGCCGTGACCGCCGTCGTGTTCGGCCCCTTGGCGCCGTACAGGATGGAAATCTGGCCGCTGGCCATGTTGGCGATCATCATCGGAATGAAAAAAGGACTGACGCGGCGGGGACCCTTCTCCATCAGGATCTTGTACTGCTCTTCCCAACTGCCGAGGCCGCCGATGCCGGAGCCGACGATGACGCCCGTCCGTTCGGGATCGGCGTTCTCGCCGATGCGGATGCCGGCGTCCCTGAGGGCCATCCCGCCGGCCGCCACGCCGAACTGGACGAAACGGTCCATGCGGCGGGCTTCCTTTTTGTCGATGTAGTTTTCCGGCTGCCAGTCCTTGATCTCCGCGGCGATCCGCGTGGGATATTCGGACGTGTCGAACGACTCGATCCGGCTTAATCCCGATTTTCCGTCCAGCAAATTTTTCCAGAACGTTTCCAGATCGGTGCCCAGAGACGAGACAACCCCCATCCCCGTCACCACGATGCGGCGTTTCAAAACGGAAATCACCTCGGGCTTGCAAAAGCGTTCCCCGCGCGGCAGGGTGCGCCCCGCGAAGAACGCCGCCGAATGTGGAGAAGTCCCGTCGCGCGAACGGGACTTGGAAGAAAAATCACGAGCGAGATTCTATGTATTGAACCACTTCTCCCACGGTCGTGATTTTCTCTGCATCTTCATCGGAAATTTCCAGGTCGAATTCGTCTTCCAGTTCCATGACAAGCTCGACCACGTCGAGCGAGTCGGCTCCCAGGTCGTCTTTGAAGGATGCTTCGGGGGTCACTTCCGATTCCTCGACGCCGAGGCGTTCGACGATGATGCGTTTCACGCGCTCAAATACATCGGACATCCGGTTCACCTCCCTTAAGGTATTATACGGGAAACCCGGACAAATTGCCATGCCTGCCTGCGCGTTCCGCGCGACTTTTCGCGCGCCGGGGCGGCCGCACGGCCGGTCACATGTACAGCCCGCCGTCCACATGCAGCGTCTGGCCGGTCATGTAGGACGACGCGTCGGAAGCCAGGAACACCACCGCCTGGGCGACTTCCTCCGGCTTTCCGATCCGCCCCAGGGGAATGTCCCGGAGCAGTTTTTCCTTCCACTCGGGAGCGAGTTTCTCCGTCATGTCCGTGGCAATGAAGCCGGGCGCCACCGCGTTCACCGTGATGCCGCGGGAAGCCAGTTCGCGGGCGGCGGTTTTGGTCAGGCCGATGATCCCGGCCTTGGCCGCCGCGTAATTGGCCTGGCCCGCGTTGCCCATCGTGCCGACGACGGAAGAAATGTTGATGATGCGCCCGTACCGCTGCTTCATCATCGGACGGACGACCGCCTTGATGCCGTTGAAGACGCCCTTCAGGTTGGTTTCGATCACGCTGTCGAACTCGTCTTCTTTCATGCGCATAATTAAATTGTCTCGGGTAATCCCCGCGTTATTCACCAGAATGTCCAATTTGCCAAACGCATCCAGCATCCGTTGGACCATCGCCTCGAATTCGTCCGGCTTGCCGACGTCCGCCTTGAGCAGGAGCGCCCGCCGGCCGAGCGCCGTGATCGCCCCCACCGTCTCGACCGCCGCCGCTTCGTTGCCGGCGTAGTTCACGCCGACGTCCGCGCCCGCTTCGGCCAGGGCGACGGCGATGGCGCGCCCGATGCCCCGCGAGGCGCCGGTGACCAGAGCGGTCTTGCCGGTCAGATCCCACTTGGCCAAGGTAACACCCCCTTCCGCATTCTTTTTTCGCCGAAAATGCGCCGCGATGCCGCCACCGGGCTTAAAATCCCGTCCGGCCTTCACGCCGGATCAAACGACCGCACCGCTTCCGCGTTGTTCACGGACACGACGCGCACGGACCGGTCGATCTTCCGGATGAGACCGGCCAGCACCGTGCCCGGCCCGATTTCCACGAAGGTGTCGACTCCTTCCGCAAGGAGCCGGCGCACGCAATCTTCCCACAGCACCGGAGAGACGACCTGCTCCGCCAGCAGAGCCGGCCACCGGTCGCCCCGCGTTTCCGGACGGGCGTCCACGTTGGCCACCACGGGCACGTCCGCGTCGCGGAACCGGACGGCGGCGAGTTCTGCAGCCAGCTTCTCGGCGGCGGGCTTCATGAGGGAGCAATGGAAAGGCCCGCTCACCTCCAGGGGCACGACGCGGCGCGCGCCCGCTTCCCCGCCCCGCCTGACCACTTCGCCCACGCCTTCGGAAGTGCCGGAGACGACGATTTGCCCGGGACAGTTCACGTTGGCCAGCTCCACCAGCCCGACGGTCGCCGACACGTCCCGGCAAAGCGCCTCCAGCGCCTCCCGTTCCGCGCCGAGCACCGCCGCCATCGTCCCGCGTCCCGCCGGGACCGCTTCCTCCATCAGCTCGCCGCGGCGCCGCACCAGGCGGACGGCGTCCTCAAACGCCAGCACGCCCGCGGCCACCAGGGCGCTGTATTCCCCCAGGCTGTGGCCGGCGACGAAATCCGGGCGCACGGCGCTCCGTTCGCGAAGCGCTTCCAGAAGCGCCACGCTGACGGTGAGCAGCGCCGGCTGCGTGTTCGCCGTCAGGCGCAGTTGGTCCTCCGGCCCCTCGAAGATGATCTCCGACAGGCGAAAGCCCAGCAGCTCGTCCGCCAGATCGATCACCCGGCGCGACGATTCAAACGCCTCGCAGACGTCCCGCCCCATGCCCACTTCCTGGGCTCCCTGTCCGGGAAAAACGAAAGCCGTCTTGCCCACGCGCAATCCACCCTTCGGTTATCTTTATTTAAAAGATCACCAGATGAGCACGGACGCTCCCCAAGTCAGTCCGCCTCCGAATCCGACAAGCACGAGGCGGTCGCCTTCGCGCACCCGTCCATCTTCCACCGCTTCCGCCAGCGCCACGGGAATCGAGGCCGCGGAAATGTTGCCGTAGCGGTCCACGTTGACGACGCACTTTTCTTCCGGCAGTCCCAGCCGTTCCAACGCCGACTGGATGATGCGGATGTTGGCCTGGTGCGGGATGAGGAGGTCGATGTCCTCCTTCGTCAGGCCGGCCTTGTGCAAGGCTTCCTCGGCGGCGTTGCCCATGACCCGCACGGCGAACTTGAACACTTCCCGGCCGTTCATCTTCATGAAATGCAACCTTTGGGCCACCGATTCCGCCGACGCGGGAATCCGGGAACCGCCCCCGGGAAGTTTCAGCAGTTCGCCCCCGGAACCGTCCGCCCCCAGCACGAAGGAGCGGAATCCCCTCCCCGCGGGCACGGGCCCGAGCACGGCCGCCCCCGCGCCGTCCCCGAACAGGATGCAGGTGTTGCGGTCGCTGTAGTCCGTGACGCGGGACAGGCATTCGGCGCCGATCACGAGGGCGTTTCGGTACATGCCGGCGGCGATCATGCCGGAAGCGCTGGCCAGGGCGTAAATAAAACCGGAACAGGCCGCGGACACGTCGAACGCCGCCGCGTTCCGGGCTCCCAGCCGGTCCTGGACGAGACAGGCGGTGGAGGGGAAAAACATGTCCGGCGTAATCGTGGCCACAATGATGAGGTCCACCTCTTCCGCGGCGACGCCGGCCGCGTCAAGCGCGCGGACGGCCGCCGCGCAGGCCAGGTCGGAGGTGGCCTCGTGCGGAGCGGCGATGCGCCGTTCCCGGATGCCGGTGCGGGTCACGATCCATTCGTCGCTCGTATCCACCATCTGTTCCAGATCGCGGTTGGTGAGCCGGCGTTCCGGCGAATACCGGCCGACTCCCAGAATGCCTACGGATAATTCCTTCATTTGACGATGCTCACCCGCCCGTGCCGAATTCGCCGCCCAACGCCTCCCGCAATCCGTTCCGGATCGCGTCGCGGGCGTTGCGAATGGCGTTTTTGACCGCCCGGGCGCCGGACGACCCGTGGCTTTTGAACACCAGGCCGTTGACGCCCAGCAGCGGAGCTCCGTTGTATTCCTCGTCATTCAGTTTGTTTCTCACCTTGCGAAACGCGGGGCGCAACATCAGGGCGGCCAGCCTGTTCTTCACCGACGCGTTCAGCTCTTCCCGCAGCATGCGGATGAAAACGCTTACCGCCCCTTCCATGGCTTTGAGCAGGATATTGCCGTTGAAGCCGTCGCACACCAGCACGTCGCAGTTGCGAAGCAACACGTCGCGCGCTTCCACGTTGCCCACAAAGTGGATCGGCGCCTTCTCCAGCAGGGCGTACGCCGCCTTGGCGAGTTCGTTGCCCTTGCCCGGCTCCGTGCCGACGTTGAGCAGCCCCACCCGGGGACGGGAGATGCCGTGCACTTTTTCCCGGTAAATGGTTCCCATGATCGCGTATTGAAGGAGATGCTCGGGCTTGGCGTCCATGTTGGCGCCCAGATCGAGGGCCAGTACGCCCACGTCGTCCAGGGAAGGCAACATGGGCGCAAGTCCCGGACGGTCGATTCCCGGCAGACGCCCGACCACCAGCAGGCCGGTGGCCATCAGCGCGCCTGTGTTGCCGGAGGAAACCATCGCGTCGGCGGCGCCTTCCTTCACGAGACGGCCGGCGACGACCATGGAGGAGTCCGGCTTGCGCCGGACCGCGCGGACCGGTTCCTCATCGGCGGCGATGATTTCCTTCGCGTCCACGATGCGCAGGTTGCCGGGCACATTGTCCCCCAGCCGGCCGCGAAGCAGATCGGCGGGACCCGTCAGGATGATCTCGGTGTCGGGCCATTCCCGCGCCGCAGCCAACGAAGCTTCCAGGTTGACATCCGGCGCATGATCGCCCCCCATGGCGTCAATGGCGATCCGCAAAGCTGTTTCCTCCTTCCCGCTTCGTTCCGCCGGCGCGATAAATGACAAATCGGCCCATAAAAACTTTCTCTTCGCCCACGTAGGTGGTGACATCCACCCGGACCCGCTGGCCGCCGCCGTTTCCGCGGGGCCGGACCACCGCCTTGGCGATGCACTTCTCCCCCAGCCGGACCGGGCGGATGAAGCGGATCACCGCCGACGCGGTCAGGGCCACCTCGGCGTCGATGACCGCCACCGCCAGCGAATTGGCCTGCGCGAAAATGTGGTGTCCGCGGGCGATGCCGGTGCGGGAAAACACGTGCTCGCCCCGGATTTCGAACAGGGAAATGCCGCTTTTGTCCAGCTGCAGGTCGACGATCTCGCCAATGACCTCGTGGAGCGGCAGCGACCGGATCTGGTCGAACGATCGCTCCGCCATCATTTTGATCCGTTCGCGGAGTTCGGGAATGGCCAGTTCCATCCGGTCGAGCCGGATCGTCTGGATGCTGACCTTCAGAAGGCGGGTCAGTTCCCGGTCGGTGTAAAACGGATTTTCGTCCAACAGTTGCAGCAGCTTCTGGTGCCGTTCCCGTTTGGATAGCCGTTCGATGCCCGCCCACCGCCTTTCGGTGCCGGCCGGCCGGCACTTCTTTGTCATGTCGATCCTAATACCTGGTACCAAAATCGAGTATAAAGAAAAACGCGCCGGTACGCAATGTCGCCGGACGCGCCGCGTCGCGCTTATGAACGGATCACTTCGCGGGATTTGTAGGTGCCGCACACCTTGCAGACATGATGGGCCAGCTTCAGCTCGCCGCAATGGTCGCACCGGATCATGCCGGGAACGGCCAGCTTGTAATGGGTGCGGCGTTTGTTCTTGCGGGCCTTGGACGTTTTCCTGAACGGTACCGCCATGTTCCCACCTCCTTATCCGATGAGGGAAGGTCAATGATCTTCTTGTTGGCCGCCGTCGAGCAGCTTGCGAAGCGCCTCGAGACGCGGATCGATCCGTTCCCTTCGGCAGCCGCACTCGCGCTCGTTCAGGTTTTGCCCGCATTCGGGACAAAGCCCCCGGCACGCCTCGTCGCACAGCGGAGCCAGCGGAAGATGAAGGAGCAGTTCGCTTTCCAGGTATGGCCGCAGCTCCAGCCGGGACCCGGAAAACGGCACGATGTCGGCGTCCTCTTCCTTGTCCTCCCGGCCTTCCGGCACCGGCTTGAATGTCTCCGCGTACGGGATGTCGTAGGTTTCCTCGAGCGGCGTCAGACAGCGGGAGCAGGCGAGGCGGATCCTGCCGGTCAGCCGGCCGCTCACCTCGATGAGGCCGCCCGCCGGACGCGCCGTGAGTTCCGCCTCCATCGGACCGACGGGTTCGGCACCTCGCATGCCGGCAAGCAGCGGGACGACATCAAGGGATTCCCGCAAACGCACGGGCTCTCCCCTCGCCAGCAGACTCTGCACTTCCAGCTGCATCCGCGATCACTCCAAACAAACAAAGTCATTATATCGGTGCAACTTCATTTCTGTCAACCTGAAGCGCCCGCTTGCCACGATGTCCTTCCGGCGAGTCTCCCTGCCGACGCGTCCGTCCGCACCCCGCCATGCGCCCGCCGATGCGCCCGCTCCCGCCCGGGTCCCCTGCGGATGGTCTAACCTCGTCCGCATTCGCGTAAACGTGTAGTGGACACGCCGGCCGGGGCATTTCCGTGGCCTTTGCGCTCCTGTCGGCACGCGCGCACGGAGGGGATTGGCGTGGACGCATCCGAAAGCCGCCGTCGGTCGCTCATGGGCACGCTTCTGCCGGGCACGGGCGCCCTGGTCTTCGCCCTCGGCATCGTGCGTTCGCCGGACGATGCGGTACGGGCGTCCCTGGCGGGGCTGGATTTGTGGTGGAATGTGGTTTTTCCGGGACTGCTTCCGCCGCTGGTGCTGGCGGAACTGCTCGCGGCCTTCGGCGCGCTGCGCGCCCTGGGCATGCTGCTGGAATCGGTCGCCGGCCCCCTGTTCCGCCTGCCCGGAGCCGCCGGGTGGGCCGTCGCCGTCGGCTGGGCGGGAGGCATTCCGGCCGGAGCGAGAGAAACCGCGCGGCTGGCGGAAAAAGGGCTGATCGGCCGCCGCGAGGCGGAAACGGTCCTGCTGGTGGCGCACATGCCCAACCTGTTTCTGGTGGTGCTCATCGTCGGCGCCGGCTTCCTGCATTCGCCCCGGCTCGGCTGGGCGATGGCCGGAGGTCTGTGGCTGTCGGCGGTCCTGGCCGGCTGGCTCTGGAGCCGCTTCGCCGGAGAGCGCGGCCGCATCGCCGCCGCGACGGCGCAAGGAAGGCACGCCCAGCCACCGGGCGACGCCGGAACGCCCCTTTGGCGGCGCGTCTGGCGGACGATGCGGGAAGCCAGGGAAGCGGACGGACGGCCGCTGGGCAAGGTCCTGGCGGATGGCGTGGCGGACAGCGTCCTCTTGCTTTTTGCCGTCGGCGGACTGATGATCATGAGCGCCGTGGCCGTAAACCTCCTCCGGCAGACGCTGCCCGGAACCGACGCGTGGGCGCTGGTGCCCGGCGTCGTGGACATGCATCTGGGCGCTTACGAAAACAGCCGGTCCCCGCTCCTGGCCTCATCCCCGGAACGCCTGGCGGCGCTGATGGCCGCATTGCTTGCCTGGAGCGGGATGAGCGGGCTGCTGCAGGCGCGGGCCGCTTACGGGACGGCGGAGCCATTCCCCTGGGGCGCCTTCCTCGCCGGACGGCTGCTTCACGCGGCGCTGGCCTTTCTGTGCACGTATCCCCTGGCCGGCTTGCTTGCCGGACCCGATCCCGCCGTGCCGCACTCCGCATGGAAGGCCGCCGCGGCGGCCCATCCCCGGGAAGCGGGAAGCGGCTGGCTTCTGGCGGGAGAGACGGCCCTGGCCCTGCTGGGCTGCCTGGCGGCGTTTGCGCTTCTGTCCCTGCTGGCCGCGGTGATCCGTCCGAAACCGCCGGCCGCCTCGAAAAATGCGGACAAGGGACTCCGCCCGCCTTCGGGAGCCCGCCGGGCGGACGGATGACCGTCCGCGCGGGACCGCTGCCGCCGGTTTTCAGTCCGCGCGCTTGGCGCCCGATTTTCTTCGGGGCGGAGCGGTCAGCTTGACGACATCTTCCCCCTGCGCATATTTTGCCCGCAAGGCGGCTTCCACCGCCGGCGGGACCAGATCCGACACATTGCCGCCGAAACTGGCGATTTCCTTGACGATGCTCGAACTTAAGTATGAATATTTCGGATTGGTCATCATGAAAATCGTTTCGATGCCCTCGTCCAGCTGCCGGTTGGTCGAGGCCAGCTGGAGTTCGTATTCGAAGTCGGTGACGGAACGGATGCCGCGGAGGATGATTTCCGCGTTTTTGGACCGCATGTAGTTGACCAGCAAATCGCGGAAACTGTCCACCTCGACGTTGGGCAGGTCGCGGGTCACCTCGCGGAGCAGGGCGGTCCGCTCCTCGACGGTGAACAGCGGTTTTTTCGAAATGTTGTTGAGCACCGCGACGATCACCCGGTCAAACTGCTTGGCCGCCCGGCGGATGATGTCCAGATGGCCGAACGTGACCGGGTCGAAGCTGCCGGGATAGACGGCGGTGCTGCTGCGGCCTTGGTTGCGCTTTCCGTTCATTCGGTCAACCCCCCGTGATCGTAAATGGAGAGCGCGGTATCCCCGTAGACGGCGCGGCGCCGCAAAGCGTAGCCCGCAAACCGGTCTCCGTAGTCCACGCCGGTCCGGTGCTCCACCACGGCCACCGCGCCCGGAGCGGCGAGGCCGCGGGCGGACAATTCCGCAAGCAGTTCGTCGCAGTCGGTCCTGTCATACGGGGGATCCAAAAAAATCAGCCCAAACGTTTCTCCCCTGCGGGAGAGGATCTCGAGCGCCCGCCGGACGTCGCCCCGAATCACTTCCGCCCGTCCGGACAGGCCCGTGTGCTCCAGGTTCCTCCGGATGACGGCGGCGCATCGCGGATCACGGTCGACAAAAACCGCGCGGCCCGCTCCCCGGCTGAGCGCCTCGATGCCCAGCGCGCCGGTTCCCGCAAAAAGGTCCAGCGCCCGTTCTCCCGAAAAATACGGGCCGATCATGCTGAACATCGCTTCCTTCACCCGGTCGGCCGTCGGCCGCGTCGAACGGCCCGGGACCGTTTGCAGCCGGAGGCCCCCGGCCTGTCCCGAAATGACCCGCAAGCCACTCTCCCCCGCCGGTCGGCGCTCGCGCCGACGCGTTTTCAGCAAGTTAATCATACCCCAAGGCGCGCATCCGGACAATTTTTTTTGGGCGGACATGTATAATTTGCGCCCATGCGGACAGAATGGATAATGCCGGCGCCGGAAAGGGCGCCGGGGACAACCGCGGAGAAGACTTACGTTTCCCCATAAGCTCTTCGTCCGGTTTCTCCTCTCCCTGATAGCGCCGCCGAAAAGGCGGCGTTATCATTATTGCCGAAAAGAAAACGACCCACCCTGCGTTTCGCTGGTGGGCCGAATGGATTCCGTCGTCAAGAGCGGGAACCGGGGCCGGAACTGAATACGAAAGAAGGGGGATGGACAGGCGGGAAAAACGGACCGGAGCCTTCTCCGGCGCGTGCGGGAAGAAGTTGCAGATTCCCGGTCATTCTTTCACCCCGCCGATCATCATGCCCTGAACGAAATACTTTTGCAGGAAGGGATACACCATGATGATCGGGACGGACGCCACAATGGTCATCGTGGCCCGGATGGCGTAAGGGGTGACCTGTCCGATGCCGCCCTGGGCCGCGGCGGCGTTGAAGTCCACCCGCTGGATGGAGGCTTGGGAGAACGACAAGATTTTTTGCAGCTCATACTGCAGCGTGCTCAAATGTTCATAGGACGAATTGTACAGGAACACGTCAAACCAGGAGTTCCACTGCCACACACCGGTAAACAGGGATACGGTCGCCAGCACCGGTGTGCAAAGCGGCAGCACGATGTGGAAAAACGTGCGATAATCGCCCGCGCCGTCGATCTTGGACGCTTCCAGAATGTTGTCGGGCAGGTTTTCAATGAACGAGCGAATGATGATCAGGTTGAACGCCCCGATCAGCCCCGGCAGGATGTAGACCCAAAAGGTGCCGATGAGATTCAGTTCGCGAATCAAGAGATAATTCGGGATCAGACCGCCGTTGACGTACAGCGTCAGGATAAACGCGATGGTGACAAATTTTCTGAGCACGTATTCCGGCCGGCTGATGGTGTAGGCCACCATCGCCGAGAAAAACACGGTCAGCACCGTGCCGATCACCGTGCGCAGAACGGAAATGAGCGTCGCGTTCAGGATGCTGGCTTCCTCAAACACAAACCGGTAGTTCTCCAGCGTCCATTTCCGCGGCCAAAGGTAAATCCCTCCGCGAATCGAATCCTGGGCATCGTTGAACGAGACGGCAAGGGTGTTCAGAAACGGGTACAGCGTGACCACCATAAGGAGGATCAGGGCCAGGTAATTGCACGTTTCAAAGATCTGGTCGCCCAGAGACATCCGGAA
This sequence comes from Paenibacillaceae bacterium ZCTH02-B3, assembly GCA_002159065.1. GTDB lineage: Bacteria > Bacillota > Bacilli > Paenibacillales > Paenibacillaceae > ZCTH02-B3. The sequence continues at coordinate 33,209 of LZRV01000029.1, forward strand.
TCGATGACGTCTTTTCCTTCGGGTTACGGTTGCCGCTTCCGCCATGCCGCGATTCCTCCCCTCAGTACAGCCTGGTTTCATTGAGCCGTCTTGCGATGCTGTTGGCGATCACCAACAGGATCACGCTGACAACCGTACGGAACATGCCGGCCGCCACGGCCAGCGAGAAATTGAACAGTTGGATGCCGTATTTCAGGACAAAGATGTCGATGTTCTCCGAATAGCGCATGTTCATGCCGTTCCCCAGCAGGAATTGCGGTTCAAAGCCGGATTCCAGCAAATACCCGATGTTGAGGATGAGCAGAACGACGATGACCGGACGTATGCCGGGCAGCGTAACGTGCCACATTTTTCGGAACCGGTTCGCTCCGTCCATCTCCGCCGCTTCATACAGGGACGGGTCGATCATTGCGATTGCGGCCAGATAAATGATGGCGTTCCATCCGACATCCTTCCAGACGATGCTTACTCCGTAAATGCCCCAGAACCACTCGCCGATGCCAAGGAACAGAAGTTCATCCTTGATGAGGCCAAGACGCAGCAACAATTCGTTGACGATGCCGTCGGGCGCAAGCGTCACCTGGATAATGCCCGCCGCCACCACCCAGGAAATGAAGTGGGGCAAATAACTGATCGTCTGCACCACGCGCTTGAACACAATTTGGCGCAATTCATTAAGAAGCAGGGCCAAGGTGATGGCAGTCGTGAATCCGAGCACCAGGTTGATGAAGCTCATGACGATCGTATTGCGCAGCGCGCGCCAAAATCTCGGTTCGTTGAACAATGCTTCGAACTGTTTGAAGCCGACCCATTCCTGATCCCAGAGTCCTTTGCCCAACTGGTAATCCTGAAACGAAATGATCCATCCCCACAGCGGCACATACCTGAACAAGAACAGCCAAAGGACAAACGGCACGGACATCAGGACGAGCGCCCGCTGTTTCCAAAGCAGCCGAAAAAATCGCTTGAGTCCCCCCGTTTTGGTATCGACGGTTGCCGCGGATGTCGGTTTGAGCATAAGCGGATGTTCCATGGCGGATCTCTCCTTGGCGCCCGACCTGCGGCCGGGCCAGCGAAGCTCGACAAACATGAACGAAAGGCCGGATCTGGCGGGAACGGATCGACAATCCGGCCTTTCGCTACGGTCAGCTGACAGCGTAAACCACGACGGTTTATTGTCCTTGCGCTTTTGCCATGACTGCCTGGACTTTTTCCGTGTACCACTTCTCGTAACCGGCGATATCCAGCCTGTTCAGCGCCGAGACATATTGATTCCAGATGCTCTCGAATTCTTCCGGTTTCGACAGCACCAGCTTCGGCAGGTATTCCCGCTGGACGTCGCCTTTGAGGGCTTCAAACAGCTGCCGCTCTTCGTCTCTCGGAATGCCCCAGGCCGGGAACCACGGACGGGGATCCGGATCGGCGAACAGTTCGGCATAAGACTTGACGCCGTACGCCGACAGGAACTTCTTGTCCGCATCCGTGAGGCTCAGCTGGAACACTTCCGGCTGCATGCCCGGTATGACGGCGTTGCCGTCGGACAGCGTGGAGTTCGAGCCCCAATGCGGCCAGTCCCAGTCGAACACGGTGAATCCGTATTCTTCGAGGAACTTCTGATCCATCTTGTCGATCATTTCCTGCGTACGGGTCAGGCGGCCGTTGCTGTCGCGGATATACGTTTCGCCTTCGATGCCCCAGTTGAGGAGAATTTGGGTTTCTTCCTTGAGCAGGTGGTCGATGAATTCGATGATCCGTTCCGGATCCTTGGCGTTGACCGTGATCCCGAACCCGCGGTTGGCGACGTATCCGATCGGGTCCAGATATTGGTCCTTGATGTTCTCGTCAAAGACGACGGGCAGCGGGAAGTACCGGTAGCCGTCCTGCGACGGATCCGCCCGCGCGGCGTCGTTCAGTACGGCGGTCGCGTTGCCGACCTGCCATCCGTAATCGAAGAATCCGAGCACTTTGTGAGAGGTCAAATTGGCAATGTACTGGTCGTAGTTGTCGGTGAACGAAGCTTTGTAGAACAAGCCCTTGGCATTCAGCTCGTTGAGCTTCTGCCACCACCGCTTATCCCATTCGGTGCCGGCGTAAATCCTTGCTTCAAAGGTATTCATGTCCACCATGACTTCGCCGTCGTTCGGGTATCCGGCGAGGTGGTTCGGCACGTTCGTGGTGGCGAAGAACCGCCAGCCGTCCGTCAGCGTGATGAATCCGATCAGATCTTCGTTCGGATGGGCGTTGATGAAATCCTCGATGAGCTGGAAGTATTGATCGACCGTCTTGATCTTCGGAAAGTTCGCCCACTCCAGCACCCGGCGCTGGATCCAGAACGCGCCCTGGTTGATGTTCGGGTCCCCGATATAATCATTGACCACCACGGAGAACGGAAAGATATAGATTTTTCCGTCGTCCCAGGTCATCAGGTTTTTGTAGGGACCGTAGACTTTCTTGATATTCGGATACTTGTCGTTGTCGATGTAGGGCGTAAGATCAATAAAACCGCCCGCTTTGATCACGGTTTCGATCCCGTCGTCGGGAACGAGCACGTCCGGGTAGTCTTTGCCCGCGACCATCGTGCCGATCTTCGTCTGCAGATCGCCCACGAGGTGCTCGATCCGGAAATTGACCCCGGTTTGCTCTTCCAGGATTTTCCCGATGACCGTCTCGTTGGTATTGACGTCTTTTTCGCCCTGAACCGCGACAAACATCCTGAACGTGACCTTGTCCCGACTGCCCGACTGGTCGCTCGACGACGATTGTCCGCCTGTCGAAGCCGACGGCGAGGCGCTGGGCTGGCTGCTGCTTTCCTTCTTGCCCGAGCAGGCCGCCAGGACGAGGGCGAAGACCATGACCACGGCAGTCATCGCCACAAGCCATCGTCTCACCATGATGATTTACAGCCCCTTTCCGACAAAAATTTATGAAAGCACTTTCAGTATAGCCCCCGCTCCTGACTTTGTTTACCTTGTAAACTAAAGGTTATCCTTAGAAAATTTTATAGACCCGTGGGCGGAGGATGGTCATCATCCTCCGTATCCGGTTGCACCGGAAGGGAGATCCGCACGAAGGTTCCCTTCCCCGGCGCGCTGTCGAGGAACAGCCCGACCCGCTCGCCATACAGCATTTTCAGACGATAAATGACATTTTGCAGCCCGATCCGTTCGCCCAGCCCTTCGTCCTTTTCCAAATACCCGTAGATGCGGCTGACCTGTTCCGGTTTCATGCCGGCGCCGTTGTCGCGAACGGTAAATTCCAGATAATTGAAGGTCAGCCGGATGCCGATGTCGATCTCTCCGCCGTCTTTCATCGGCTCGATTCCGTGGATGCTGGCGTTTTCCACAAAGGGCAAAAACACCATCTTGGGAATGACCACCTTCAGCGCCGCGGGGTCGACGTCCAAACGGTAGGAGAGCCTGTCGCCGAAGCGGTATTGCTGGATCTCCAGAAAGCAATGGATGAACTCCAGCTCCTCCTCCACCGTGATCCGGTCCTTGTGCCAGGTGAGCGACGATCTCAGCAGCCTGGCCATGTTTTGGATGATTTTCGCCGTTTCCGTTTCGTTCTTGATCAGGCTGCGCATGCGGATCGTCTCCAGCGCGTTGAACAAAAAGTGCGGATTGATCTGGCTTTGCAGCGCGTTGAGCTGGGCCTTGCGGCGTTCAAGTTCAAGGTTTTTCCGGTGGATGTCGGCCTTGTACACGTCGTCGATCAGGCTTTTGATCTGCAGGGTCATGCGGTTGAACTCGCTTTGCAGCTGGCCGATCTCGTCATGCGTTTCCCGGTCCTCGATCGGCACAAACTGCTGGTTTTTCACTTTCTTCATGTGCCGGAGGATGCTGGCCAGCCTGACGTTCATGGAGCGCGCGATCCAATAGATGACCGCCGTCGAAAACATGAGGTTGGCGAGCGCCATCCAGACGATGAAATCCCGGGACCGGTACACTTCGCGAAAGACCTCGTCCTCCGAGATGACCCCGACCAGCTTCCAGTCTTTCAGCAGTTCGTCCCCGTCATAGGCGGCGGTATACGTGACGGATTTTTCCGGAAGCTGAACGGCATGAAAAAAAACGGCGGTTCTCCGCCAGTCGACGTTCGGGTCCGTCGTGTATTCGATTTCCTCTCTTTCGTTGAGCAGGTATACATGGCCGTCCAGGTTCAGGTTGGAAAAAACCTGTTCGACCGCCTGGGTGCGCAGCTCGATTTTCAGGATTTTCTCCCATTTGCTTTCGCCGATAAAATTGAAATAAACCATCCGCCGGACGATGGCGAACGTATCCCGCCCGCTGCCCGCGGCGTCGATCGCGTCTTCCCGCCACGTCCGGACCAGGACCGGCTCGGATCCTTCCGCCTCCTCCAGCACCCGGTACCAGTCGGAATTGTGGACCCGGTAGGACAGATAGCCGATTCCTCCGGAGTTCAGCACGGTCGGATTGTCCAGGTAGATCTTGATATTCTGCATGGAAGTGTAAGAGGGAATGTAATTGTTCAAAATCCTGCGCAAATACGACTCGTACGCGGCGATGTAATCCACGGGACTTTCGTATTCCGTTTCCAAAATGCCGTTCAGGATGTAATCCGTGCTGAAGACCGAAGATACCCGGACGGCGTCGTCGATTTCCCGGCGAAACTCGTTTTTGACCTGTTCCAGGGCCCGCGCGATGTCGCGCATGCGCTGGTTTTTCACGTTGCTCGTCGTAACCTGGTAAAACACGACATTGGTGAGCACAATCGGCAGCAGGACGCAAAGAATATAGACGATCAGCATTTTGTTGCGCAGGCGGATGTTGTCCAGGTGAAACGTCAGTCTCATATCCTGTCCCCTCTGGTTCCGTTCACAGCCATTGCTTGCGATACTCCGTCGGCGTCATGCGTTCCAGTTTCTCGAACTGGGTGACGAAATAATCGGCGTTGCTGAATCCGACCTGCTCCGCGATCTCGTAAATGCGCAGGTCCGTCTGCCTGAGCAGCCGCTTGGCTTCTTCCACCCTGAGCCGCAGCACGTAATCGTTGAAATAGACGCCGTACGTTTTCTTGAACAGCTGGCCCAGGTAGACCGGGTTGATGTAAAATTGGGCGGCGATTCCTTTCAGGCTGATGTTTTCCCGAAAATGCTCGTCGATGTATGCCCGGATATGGCGAATGGTGCCACGAAGGGACTCCTTGCGCCGTTTCCCGAGCCATTCCGCGCTCTCCAGCACAAACCGGAGGAACAACCGTTTCAGCTCCCGGGGCGTCACGTTGTAATCCGGCCAGGCCACAATCGGCTCAAAGGACGCCAGTTCCCGCTCGTCCAGCCCTTCCTCGTTCAGAAGCCGGACCGTTCCCGATACGCACCGGTGGATCGCGGCTTTGACCGCTTCCGGCACGTAACGCTTGACGGCGAATTCGCGAAACAGTTCGTCAATGGTTTCGGCGATGGCGTCCGGGCGATTTTCCTCAATCCGGTTCATGAGTCGCCGGTACAGTTCATCATCCAGGTCGATGTACTGCAGGTGCAGGTCGCGAACCTGTTCGTGCACCACCGCCCGGTGCGGTTCCACCACGAACTTGTAGAGCAGCGTATCCCGGGCCGACCGGTAGGAATCGCCGAGCCGCCGCAAATCGTCGACGGGCGCTCCGACGTACACATACACGGGAGTTTTCAGGCTGTCCGACAGTTCCCGCTCGAGTGCCCGGGCCAGCCGGTCGCAATCGCCTCCGAACCGGTCCAGGTGTTGCCGGGTAAGAAGCACCCCGAAGCGGTTGTGGTGCTTGTGCAGCAGGGTTTCCGTCTCCGTTCCGGCCACCCGGTCGATCACCCGCCGGATCCGCTCGCCGCATTCTTCTTCGTCGGCAAACCCCGGTCCCGTTTCCGCCCACGGGTGCCGGTCGTTGATTTCGACAAAGACGTAGCGGACGGCTTCGCCCGGCCGGATGCCCAGCTGTTCCGCCCACGCCTGCAGCGACGCTTTGTCGGCTTCCCCTTTTACCGCGGCCTCGACGAGAAGATCGTGAAACAGCTGCCGTTTTTTTCCGCGTATCAGCTTTTCCCGGCGCAACTTTTCGTCGAGCTGGCGCAGGGCCGCTTTCAGCTCGTTTTCGTTCACCGGTTTCAGGATGAAATCGTGAACGCCGTATCGGACCGCCTGCTGGGCGTAAGAGAATTCGTTGTATCCGCTGATGATGATAAATCCTGGGTGTTCGGGTTCGTTCTCCGTCGTTTTGCGAATCAGCTCCAGTCCGTCCATGACCGGCATGCGGACGTCCGTAATGACCAAATCCGGTTTCAGCCGGCGGATGATGTGGTAGGCGTCTTCCCCGTTGTCCGCCTCCCCGATCACGCGATAGCCGCAGCTTGCCCAATCGATCAGCCGACGCAGCCCTTTCCGCGCAAACACCTCGTCATCCACCAACAGGACGCTATGCATGGACCCGCCGTTAGAGTAAAATTTGCGTGGGGGTAAAGTCTGGAAAAAGCGAACATAGAAAAAGAGCTTCTCCCTTGGTAAAGTGAATTTGCCAAAAAACACAAACCAAGAGGAGGAAGCTCCTGTGCAGCACTTTACCACAATCATTCCCACAATGAAAGAGCTTGAGCAGTGGATGTTGCGGGAGATGCAGGAAGCGTTCGCCAGCGCGATGAAGACAGCGCTGGAGATGTTGGATCAGATCATCCTTGAGCAAAGGGATCGCCAGCGTTTTCGCGTCAAGGCGGAACGGGAAACCAGCGTCAACA
>LZRV01000030.1 GCA_002159065.1 Paenibacillaceae bacterium ZCTH02-B3
CCGACCACAACGCGAGTTGCGCGAACTCATTCGCTACCGCCGCAGCCTCATGGACGAACGCGCCCGGGAGATTCAGCGCATCCAGAAAGTCCTGGAAGGCGCCAACATCAAATTGTCTTCCGTCGCTTCGGATATCATGGGCAAATCCGGTCGGCTCATGATCGAAGCGATCATTGCAGGCGAAACGGATGCCGCTGTTCTGTCGGAACTGGCGCAGCGAAGGCTGAAAGCCAAAAAAGCGGACTTGCAAAAAGCTTTGCACGGGCTCATCGGACCCCATCAACGTCTGATGCTCAAGACGCAGCTTCGCCACATCGACGAGCTGGACAAACTCATCGAACAAATCGATGCCGAAGTCAAGAAGCGGATGGACCCTTTTGAAGAAGACCTGGAGCGGTTGGACACCATTCCCGGCGTTGGACGCAGGAGTGCGGAACAAATTCTGGCCGAAATCGGCACCGACATGGATCAGTTCCCCTCCGCCGCACATTTGTGTTCATGGGCGGGACTTGCTCCAGGGAACAATGAAAGTGCCGGGAAACGCAAATCGGGAAAGACAACCAAGGGAAACCAGAAATTAAGAACCGCCCTGATCGAATCTGCCCGAGCAGCTGCCCGTTGCAAAGACACGTATCTTTCCAGCTTGTATCATCGCATCGCTGCCCGAAGGGGCGCCAATCGAGCGGCAGTAGCGGTGGCTCATCGAATTTTGACGATTTGTTACCATCTCCTCAAGAACAAGCAAATCTATATTGAGCTTGGTCCTCATTATTACGAAGAGCGCAAGCGAACTCATGTGGCAAGGCAAGCCATTCGCAAGTTGGAAATCCTGGGTTACAAGGTTGTCGTAGAGGAAATGGACCAAACTGCATAGACCAAATTACCATATTATTCCTCTAAAGTAGTGACGATGTCCGGGTACCACCTTTTTTGTGCTTCTAAGCTACTTTAATTTTCGGGATAGAATTACACCCAAATTGAAATGTAAGCGTATACAAAAACCCGGGTTGCCGCCGGATGGGAGACCACACATGGCCACCATCAAAGACATCGCCAGAAAGGCGGGTGTCTCCGTCGCCACCGTCTCCCATGTGATCCACAACACGCGCCGGGCGCATGAAGACAAAAGGAGACGCGTGCTGGAAGCCATCCGGAACTCAACTGCGTTCCGAACGCCGCGGCGCGGAGACTGCGCATCCGGAAAAGCAACGCAATCATCCTGATCGTTTCCGAGATCGCCAATCCGTTCTATTCCGACCTGGCCCAAAGCCTGCGGGCAAGCGGCTTGAGCGGATACCCTTCCTTCAGGAGCGGTTCGATTCCGTCCCGATTTTCCGGCAGCGCGGAGGCAATGACAGCGTCGTCCGCCCGTCAGCCGCGCATTTGATGCTGTTCAGCCGGATGGCCGACCGGACCCTGGAACCGCGCGCCGTCATTCTTCCCGCGGGTCGCGCGCAAGACCTGCGGCGGTTCCGGCGCGACGGAAGATTGCGCCGGAACCTGGGATCCCGGGACAGAGAAATGAAGACGACGGCAAGCAAATCCCATCGACGGCGGCGCGAAGGAATGAACGGTGAGACAACGGACACGCGGGAACTTCATGGAGGATGGATCGGATGGAACTCGTGCGGGTGGCTTCGGATGAGCTGCGGGATTGGTGCGCGCGCAAACTGACCGGCGCCGGAGTGCCCGAAGACCATGCGAAAATCACCGCCGATGTGCTGGTCCATGCCAATCTGAGGGGCGTGGATTCCCACGGCGTTTTGCGGATGGAGCATTATGTAAACAAAATCGCCGCCGGAGGCATCAACCCCGTGCCGCAGATCGGCGTGAGCCGCACCGGCCCGGTCACCGCCATCGTCGACGGCGACGACGGCCTCGGACACGTGACGGCCTGCCGGGCCATGGAAACGGCGCTGGATCTGGCGGAAAAGCACGGGGTCGGCGTGGTCGGAGCGGTGAACAGCAGCCACTGCGGAGCGCTGTCCTACTTCGCGGAAATGGCCACGGCACGGAACATGATCGGCGTCGTCATGTCCAACACGGACAAGGCGGCGGTGCCCTATGGCGGTCGGGAGCCGTTTTTCGGCACCAATCCGATGGCCTTCGGCTTCCCGGCGCGCAAGCATCCGCCCGTCATCCTCGACATGGCCACCACGACGGTGGCGTTCGGCAAGATTCTCGACCACAAGCTGAAAGGCAGGCCGATTCCGCCGGACTGGGGGGTGGACCGCGAGGGCGAAAGCGTGACGGATCCGGACAAGGTCTACGCCATGCGGCATTTCGGCGGAGCGAAGGGGTACGGCCTGGCGCTGGCGGTGGACGTGCTGTCGTACGTGCTGTTCGGCGCCGCTTTCGGCCCCCATGTGGAGGCGATGTATGCGGAAGATCTGAGCCGGAAACGCAAACTGGCGCAGTTTTTCATGGCCTTGAATCCGTCGTTTTTCACCGAAACGGACGCTTTCCTGGACACCATGGACCGGATGATCGACGAAATCCACGCCGCGCCGCCCGCCAGGGGGTTCGACCGGGTGCTCGTCCCCGGCGAGCTGGAAAACCTCACGAAAGAGCGGCGGCTGAGGGAAGGCATTCCGCTGCCGGAAGCCATCGTGCGGTATTTGCGGGGGCATTGAGCCGTCCCGCGCCGCGCAAGCGCGGCCGGCACGCGTCGCGCCGGCGGGCGCCACCCTTTGCTCAGCCATTCCGCATCGCCGCTCGCGCGCAGAAATCCTGTGCCGCACCGGGACCTGCTTGCCGCCACCTGTGCCGCTCGGCCGCCCGCGCGGCGCTTCCGCGCTCCGCCTGCAACCGGCCGGTCACACCCGGATCCGCTGCAGGCGGAGAGCGTTCAGCACCACGGACACCGAACTTAGGGCCATCGCGGCGCCGGCCAGCCACGGGGCGAGAAAGCCCGCGGCGGCCACCGGGATGCCCAGGGAATTGTAGGCGAGGGCCCAAAACAGGTTTTGCCGGATGTTGGCCATCGTTTTGCGGCTGATGGCCATCGCGTCGGCGATAGCGGTGAGGTCGCCGCGCATCAGGGTCACGTCCGCCGCTTCCATCGCCACATCCGTGCCGGTGCCGACGGCCATCCCGATGTCGGCGGCCGCCAGCGCCGGGGCGTCGTTGATGCCGTCGCCCACCATCGCCACCTTTTTGCCCTGCGCCTGAAGCTTCCGGATTTCCTCCGCTTTCCCTTCCGGCAACACCTCTGCGAGAACGCGGTCAATGCCCGCCTGCCGCGCCACGGCCCGGGCCGTCCGTTCGTTGTCGCCGGTGAGCATGACGACCTCGATGCCCATGGCCTTCAGCCGCGCGATCGCGTCCCGCGAGGTTTCCTTGAGGGTGTCGGCCACCGCCGCCATTCCCGCGTAGACGCGGTCGACCGCGGCGAGCATCGCGGTTTTCCCCTCTTCCTCCAGCTTCCGCACGGCCTCCAGCGCCCCCTCCGGCAGCTCCACGCCGTACCGGGCCATGAGCCGGCGGTTGCCCGCCAGCACTTCCTTGCCTTCGACCACGGCGCGCACGCCGTGGCCGGCCAGCGCCTCGAACGCTTCCGCCGCGGGAATTTCGATGCCCCTGGCGGCCGCGCCGCGAACGACCGCCTCGGCCAGCGGGTGCTCCGAGGGCTTCTCCGCGGCGGCGATGAGGCGCAAGAACTCCCGTTCGTCCCCCGCTGCGGAGATTACATCGGTGAGCTCCGGCTTGCCCTTGGTGATCGTGCCGGTCTTGTCCAGCACCACCGTATCGATGCGGTGGGTGAGCTCCAGGTACTCGCCGCCCCGGAACAGCACGCACAGCTCCGCCGCGCGGCCCGACCCCGCCATGACGGACGTCGGAGTGGCCAGTCCCAGGGCGCACGGGCAGGCGATGACCAGCACGGCGATGGCGTTCCGCAGGGCCTTGGCGAAATCTCCGGGCGCCGCCCACACGAACCAGACAAGGAACGTCACCAGCGCGATGCCGACGACGACGGGGACGAAAATGCCCGAGATGACGTCGGCCACCCTTTGGATCGGCGCCTTGGACCCTTGCGCTTCCTCCACCACCCGGACGATCTGCGCGAGGGTGGTGTCCTTGCCGACTTTGGCCGCCCTGACCTTCAGCATTCCGTTCAGATTGACGGTCGCGCCGATGACGGGATCTCCCGGACCTTTTTCCACGGGCATGCTTTCTCCGGTCAGCATCGATTCGTCCACAGCGGCGGACCCTTCCAGCACTTCCCCGTCGACGGGAATTTTCTCTCCCGGCTTCACCAGCACGATGTCCCCCACGGCCACTTCTTCCGCGGGGATCCGGATTTCCCGCCCGTCCCGGATGACGAGAGCCGTCTTCGCGCGCAGGCCCATGAGCGTCCTGATCGCTTCGGACGTGCGTCCCTTGGCCAGTGCCTCGAGCAGTTTGCCGAGCACGATAAGGGTGATGAGCACGGCGCTTGTTTCAAAATAGAGGGCCGGGGCATGGCCGGCATGCCCGCCGGAAGTGAACGCCCATTCAACCGTGAGGAACAGGCTGTAGAAATACGCGGCCGAGGTGCCGAGGGCGACCAGCACGTCCATGTTGGCGCTGCGGTTGCGCAAGGCTTTGTAGGCCCCGACGTAGAACGGCCCGCCGACCGTGAACTGCACAGGGGTGGCCAGCGCCAGCTGGACCCACGGGTTCATGAGCCAGCCGGGCACCCACAGAAACGACAAAAACGAAAAATGGCCGGCCATCGTCCAGAGAAGCGGCAGCGAAAGGACGGCCGACAGCGCGAACCGGCGTTTTTGCCGATCGATTTCTCTCTGCCGGCGGTCTTTTTCGCTTTCCCGTTCCTCTTTCACGGCCGCCCGGTATCCCAGTTGCTCCACCTTGCGGATGACGTCCGCGACGGACACCGCCGATGGTGAAAATTCCACATGGGCCGTCTCCAGCGCCAGGTTCACGTGGGCCCTGGCGACGCCGGGCAGCCGGCTCAGCCCCTTCTCGATCCGGTTCGCGCAGGCCGCGCAGGTCATGCCGGTGATTTGCAGTTGCACCTGTTCCAGCTCCCGGACGCCCAGGGTGCCTTGGGCTTCCCGAGCATCCCGGGCGTCCCGGGCTTCCGGAGCATCCCGGGTGTCTTGGACGTCCCGAACATCCCGGGCGTCCCGGGCGGATGGATGTGCCGTTTCCATGTCCAGCGCCCCCTGTTTCCTCCGTTGCCTTCCCGATTCGTCGGCTTCCCGATTCGTCGGCTTCCCGGTTCATCGGCTTCCCGGGCACCGCGGCTTGCTTGCGACAAAAATGCCATTATTTTCCCGTTTTCATGACCGTTTGGACAAAACAGCGACATTCATGCCATTATTTTCGAGCTGCTTTTCATGGATCGCACAAATTTTTCCAAATTAATGGCACAGAGTGCCATTCTTTCGGCCGAAACCCCGTTTTCATGCGAAAACAATGGCACTTTTGTCGCTGTCCCGATTCCGTCACGGCATCCCGTTGTCTCGGCATCCCGGCTGCTCGGCATCCCGGCTTCTCGGCATTCCGGCTTCTCAGCATCCCGGTGTTTCATCATCCCGGCGTCCGGCAGAGGATCAGACCGAAACCACATCATACCCCTGATCCTCAATGGCCTGTTTCAGCTGATCCAGCGTCACTTTCGTTTCGTCGTACTCGATCGCCACGGTCCCGCCGGCCAGGTCGACGGTCGCCTTGGCTCCGGCCTGCCGCACCGCATTTTCCACGGCGTTCTTGCAATGGTTGCAGGACATGCCTTTCACGTTCAGCGTCACGGTTTGCATGATGCGTTCACCTCGTTCGGTTGTTCATGGGGATGCTCATTTCAGAAGCTTGTTCACGGTGGTCAAGAGCTCGTCGACGACATCGAGGTCGCCTTCCCGGATCCGCTCCACCACGCAGCTCCTCATGTGCCCGGCCAAAAGCAGCTTGCCCACGCCGTTCAGGGCCGACTGCACGGCGGAGATCTGGTTGAGCACGTGGTCGCAGTACGTATCCTTTTCTATCATGCCCTTGATGCCGCGAATCTGGCCCTCGATACGGTTGAGCCGGGCGATCAGATCCGCCTTGAGCTTCTCGGGATGATGGCTTCGGCGATGATCGGGTCCGTCCGCGGACGGGACTTCCCCGTTCCCGGCGCCGTCGGGCGGCCGGATGTCCTCCATCGTTCCTTGCATGGCGTCCACCGGATTCACCCCTTTGACTCTATAGTATACCCCGGTACGGTATAAGTCAACGATCTGCCGCCAACCCAAGCCCATTGAAGTGCCCTGCCGCGCGCCTTCGCCCCTCTTTCGCACCGACTTCGTCCTCGTTCAATCTCCGGCGGATGCTCTCCGTTCGGCGTTTCACCCTTTCGTTTTCCGTTCACAATGTTGCAACGTTTTCTTCCGCGCTCCATCTTGGAGCCGGTGCCCCCCACGCGTTAAAATGGACATGACGAACGCCAATACCCCACAGGGTATATCACAAAAAGTTCGACAGAGGGGGATCACCCATGCGGTATATGTACTGGCTCCTCCTGGCGGCGGCGGTCGCCTGGCTGGCCTACGAATTGTTCGGCCCGATCCGCGGCGTCCGGAACGTCGGCCCTTCCCGCTTCGCGCGGGAATTGGCGGACGCCGGCCCCGCCGGGCGGATGCTGATCGACGTGCGGGAACCCCACGAGTTTGCCCGGGGCCACATCCGGGGAGCGGTCAACATTCCGCTGTCCGAGCTGGCCTCGCGGATCGGGGAAATCCCGACGGACCGGAAAATTTTCCTCTATTGCCAAAGCGGCATGCGCAGCCGGCGGGCGGCGCGGATGCTCAGCAAGCGGGGATGCCGCGACATTGTCCATCTGAACGGCGGCCTTGCGGCCTGGCGCGGCGAGACGGTCAACCGGGACTGACGGAGGGAGAGAACCATGGGCAAAAAAGCGGTCATCGTCGGCGGCGTCGCGGGGGGCGCGACGGCGGCGGCCCGGCTTCGGCGGCTGGATGAAGAGGCGGAAATCGTGATCCTGGAACGCGGCGATTACATTTCCTTCGCCAACTGCGGCCTGCCATATTACATCGGGGAAGAAATCCGGGAACGCGAAAAGCTGCTGCTGCAGACGCCGGAACGGATGAAGCGGCGTTTCAACATCGACGTGCGCGTGCGCAGCGAGGTCGTCCGCGTCGACCCGGCGCGCAAAACGGTCACCGTGCGGCGCCTCGGTCCGGAGAACGGCGGCGGCCCAGACACCTCCGCCGGAGATACCGGCGCGGAAACCGCCGGCATGGCCGCCGCGGCCGAATACGAGGAATCCTACGACGTGTTGCTTCTTTCGCCGGGCGCCCGGCCGCTCCGGCCGGCCATTCCGGGGATTGACAGCGAACGGGTGCTCACGCTCCGCAACATGGCCGACGCGGACCGCATCAAGGCGCGGGTCGACCGCGGGGGAGCGCGCTCGGCCGTCGTCATCGGCGGCGGTTTCATCGGCGTGGAAATGGCGGAAAACCTCCGCCGGCGCGGCCTGGACGTGACGCTGGCGGAAGCGGCGCCGCACATCCTGCCGCCCTTCGACGACGACATGGTGCCGCTGGCCGAACAGGAACTCGCGGCCAACGGCGTGCGCCTCATCCTGGGGAACGGCGTCGCCTCTTTCGCGGACACTGCGGACGGCCTTCGCGTCACGCTGCAGAACGGCGACGTCCTTGAAGCCGATCTCGCCATCCTCGCCATCGGGGTAAAGCCCGACACGGCTTTCCTGGAAGGCAGCGGCATCGCTCTCGGCCCCCGCGGGCACATCCTGGTGAACGAACGCATGCAAACGAATATCCCGGACATTTACGCCGTCGGCGACGCGGTGGAGGTCACCGACATCGTAAGCGGCGCGAAATCCGCGGTCCCGCTCGCCGGTCCCGCCAACCAGCAGGGCCGGATCGCGGCGGACAACATCTGCGGCATTCCTTCCGTATACAAAGGCGCCCAAGGCACGGCCATCGTGCGGGTGTTCGGGCTGACCGCCGCCTGCACGGGACTTAACGAACGGTCCCTCGCCCGTCTGGACATCCCGTACCGGGCGGTGCACCTGCATGCCGCCTCCCATGCCGGCTATTTTCCCGGCGCGTGCCCGATTTCCCTCAAATTGCTCTTTGACGACAACGGGCGCATCCTGGGCGCCCAGGCGCTGGGACGGGACGGCGCGGACAAGCGCATCGACGTCATCGCCGCGGCCATCCGGCTGGGCGGCACCGCGTGCGACCTCGCCGGGCTGGAGCTGGCCTACGCTCCGCCGTATTCGTCCGCGAAAGACCCGGTCAACATGGCCGGCTTCCTCGCCCAGAACGTGCTGAACGGCCTGCTGCAAGTGGTGACGGTGCGGGATCTCGACGCCTTCGACCCTTCCCGCGCCGTTCTGCTGGACGTGCGCACCGCCGCGGAGCACGCCGCCGGCCCATACCGGGCAGCCTCCACATCCCGATGGACGAGCTGCGGGACCGCCTGCATGAACTGCCGCGCGACAGGGAAATCTGGGTCTACTGCCAGGTCGGCCAGCGCGCCTACTACGCCGCCCGCGTGCTGGCCCAGAAAGGTTTCAGCGCAAAGAACCTTTCCGGCGGCTACCGCACCTATACCATCGCCAAATGGAAGCCTTGACGCCAAAAGCCCGCCTGAACAGGCGGGCTTTCCAGCCGGCTTTTTTGCAGGCCGCCGATCAATCCGTCTCCCCGGGCTTCTTCCGTGAGCCGGACGGCTTGGAATCGGCCAGCTCCTGATACTGCAGTTCCAGGTCGCGGATGAAGGCTTCGATTTCTTCCGGCGTCAGAATCTCTCTTTCCTTTTTGTCTTCCATCTTTTTCTCCTCCCCTTCATTCGACAAAGCGAAAAACTACTCTTCTTCCCCATCCCGGCCGCCGGTCGGCGGGATTTTTTTCACGCATTTTTCACATTATATGCGGCAAATATATGTTATACGTAATAGTAAATATTGACATTGCCACCTCCCGATGTTGAAAAATGGCCGTAAATACGGCATTTTCGATCTTACAAAATGAATGTTTTGTAAAATTGTGGTTTCCATGTTATAGGCAATATATCCATTATATAGAGGGTGAACCTGATGGTGGCCAGAAGAGGAGCCAATGCGGTCGAGCCCATCCGGGATCTGTCGAAGATCCGGGAAGTGAAAAACTATTTGCGGCAGCGATCGTATCGCGACTATTTCCTGTTCACCTTCGGCATCAATTCCGGTTTGCGAATCAGCGATATCCTGCCGCTGCGCGTGAAGGACGTAAGAGGGGTCAAATATTTGCGGATCAAGGAAAAGAAAACGGGCAACATCCGCAGGGTCATCATCACGAACGCGCTGAAGCGGGAAATCGAGTTCTATACGGCCGGCATGGCCGACTCCGACTATTTGTTTCCCTCGAAACGGGGCAACAAGCCCATCAGCCGCATGCAGGCCTGGCACATCATCAACAACGCGGCCCAGGCCTGCGGCATCGACGGACCCATCGGCACCCATACGCTGCGCAAAACGTTCGGCTACCATTTCTATCAGCAAACCAAGGACGTGGCGATGCTGCAGGAAATCTTCGGCCATTCCAGTCCTTCCATCACGCTGCGATACATCGGCATCAACGGGGAAATGATCGACCGGGCGCTGGAAAATTTCTCATTATGATCCTTTACATCATTGTAAAGTTATCCTATAATCTCACCTGAAATTATTCATAAAATGTTCACATGTTTGTTCAAGAGCCATTATGATGAAGCCCGTTTTACAAAACATTCATTTTGTAAAACGGGCTTGTTGCGTTTCGGATTAGAATAATTTTTAGATTTTTATATATACAAATATAGCAAATTTTCATGACGCTTAAAATTCCATGTATGGGATTCGCAGGATACGGTTGGCAGCCCGAAAAAAAACGAGAGCCCGTCATTCAAGCCCGGCTCTCGTTCTGTCGACAAACTCGCTCAATTCGCAACGGACTTACAGTCCGTCGCAAGGCAAAAAAGCGTGTTTGCCATTCCGGCGGACATCCGGTTCGCTGCAACGCGTCCGCCCCGCTGGTAAGCGGTTTCAACAAGGCCCGGCGCCTGCTGACAAACCGCGTTTCCGCCGATTTTTCCCGCGTCGCTTTCGCCCACCTCCTGCGAACCTTTTGTCCGTTTAACGTTCAGGAGGCAAAGTTGCAGGACAAACTCCCCGCTGCAAACGTCTCAGGCGGATGAATGCTTCAGCCTCCCCGCCTTGATGTATGGCCGGACGTCCATTTCCGGAGGGAAAATCCGTCAGGTTCCGTAAAGATGGCAGGCGACCAGGCACCCCGGGGAAACTTCCTGCAGCCTGGGTTCCACGGACTTGCACACGTCCATTGCTTTCGGGCATCTCGAATGAAAACGGCATCCCTTTGGAGGATTGGAGGGACTGGGCAGTTCCCCCTTCAGGATGATGCGCTCCCTTTGCCGCACAGGTTTCGGATCCGGGACCGGAATGGCCGAGATGAGCGCCTGCGTGTAAGGATGCAACGGGTTCCGGTACAACTGTTCCTTCGTCGTCAATTCAACGATCCTGCCCAAGTACATCACGCCGACCCGGTCGCTGATGTGCTTGACGACACTGAGGTTGTGCGAAATGAACACATACGTGAGCCGGTACTCCTCCTGCAGATCCTTCATCAGATTGAGGATCTGGGACTGGATGGAGACGTCCAGAGCGGAAACCGGTTCATCGGCGATGATCAGCTTGGGCCTGAGCGCCAGCGCCCGGGCGATGGCGATACGCTGTTTCTGTCCCCCGCTGAACTCGGAAGGCCGCCGATGCAGATGCGACGAATTGAGTCCCACGCTTTCCAAGAGCTCCACCACTTTTTCCAGCCGCTCTTTCCTCGACGAATGCAGACCGTGGATCAACATCGGCTCCTCGATGATCCTTTGGACCGTATGGCGGGGATTGAGCGACGCGTTCGGATCCTGAAACACCATCCGCATCTCTTTCCGCCGGCGTCTCAATTCTTCGGGGTCCAGACGAAGCAGCGATTCGCCTTCAAACACCACATCCCCTTCCGTCGGCGGCGCGAGCATGAGCAGCACCCGTCCCAGGGTCGATTTGCCGCAGCCCGATTCCCCCACAAATCCCAGGGTTTCGCCCCGGTATACCGTCAGGGAAACATCATCCACCGCTCTTACGTGGCCAACGGTTTTTCTGAGGAATCCCTTTTGGATCGGAAAGTACTTTTTGACGTTTTTGGCTTCAAGCAAGATTTCCCTTCCCGGTGGAAGGACTTCCCGCATTTTTTCCATACCCATCGCTTCCCTTTTGCTGCAAGCTGCAGTTGAATGATCCGTACCTGGCTATTGGTTCATCCAGCAGGCCGCCAGGTGTCCCCGTCCGACAGGCGCAAGAGGCGGCGCTTCCTCGAAACACCTCGCGCTTGCATGTTCGCAGCGCGGCGCAAACGCGCATCCCCTGGGCATATCTTTCGGAGTCGGCACGTTGCCGGGAATGCTGTACAGACGTTTGGTTTCCTGATCCAGCTGCGGAATGGAACGCATAAGTCCCGCGGTGTAGGGATGTTTGGGATTCCGGAACAATTCGCGGACGTCCGCTTCCTCCACGATTTTGCCGGCGTACATGACCATCACGCGTTCGCACATATCCGCCACCACGCCCAAATCATGGGAAATCATGAGCAGGGACATGTTCAGTTCATCCTTCAGCCGCCGGATCAGATCCAGAATTTGCGCCTGAATGGTCACGTCCAGGGCGGTGGTGGGTTCATCGGCGATCAGCAGCTTGGGGCCGCAGGCAATGGCCATGGCGATCATGACCCGTTGCCGCATGCCGCCGGACAGCTGATGGGGATAGCTCTGTGCAACTTCCTCCGGCCTGGAAATGCCGGCTTCCCCGAGCAATTCGACGGATTTCCGGAACGCCTCTTTCCTGCCCGCTTTTTTGTGAATTTGCAGCACTTCCCCGATCTGGTCGCCGATCTTGATCAGGGGGTTGAGGGACGTCATCGGTTCCTGAAAGATCATGGAAATCTGGTTGCCCCGGTGTTTGGTCATTTCCTTTTCCGGGAGCTCCAGCAGGTTTTTCCCCTCGAACAGAACTTCCCCCTGCACGATTTCCCCGGGCGGCGTCGGTACAAGGCGCATGATGGTGAGCGAGGTGACGCTTTTGCCGCAGCCGCTTTCCCCGACCAGGGCCACGCTTTCCCCCCGGCCGATGGAAAAACGGATGCCGTCCACGGATTTGACCAGCCCCTGGTCGGTGTGAAAATAAACTTTCAGGTCCTTGACCTCCAGCAGCGGATTCATCTGACGTTCCCCTTTATGTGCGCATGAAGCCAGGAATGCAGCCTCCTGCGGACTTCCCTGATTTTTTCGTTGGCTCTCGTGGGATAGACTCGGTTGGTCAGCAGCACGGACACCAGTCTCAGTTCGGGCACCAGAAAAATCGACGTTCCGGTGAAGCCGGTATGGGAAAACGCGTCCCAATCCCATTCGCCAAACTCCGGATCGTTGACGACGAACGCGCAGCTGCGGCTTTGGTTCATGCCCGCCGTCTGGTTGGAAAAAAGCCCGCGCCGGTACGGTTCCGCCAACGGATTGGCGTCCCCCAGCAGCATCCGGCCAAAGGCGCAGACGTCCTCCACATCCGCAAACAGGCCGGTGTGCCCGCACACGCCGCCCAGCACGTAGGCGTTGTCGTCGTGCACTTCGCCGACCAGCAACCGTCCGCGGAATTCGCTGTACTCCGTCGGACAGATGCCCGTTCTGTCTTCGGGGTTGAAGCCGATGACGCGCAGACCGAAGGGCTCGAAAATTTCCTTTTTCATGAACGAAGCCAGATCCGTTCGCGCAACCTTCTCCACGAGATACCCGAGAACCTGATACCCGATGCTGGTGTAAGCCACTTGTGTCCCCGGTCTGGACGCGAGGGGATGGGAAAACAGGATATCATACAATTCCCGGTGTGTGGAGTATTGTTTGTGCAGTTCCGGGTTGGAAACGAATCCCGCGGTATGAAGCAGGCATTGCCTGACGGTGATGGACCTTTTCTCCGGCGTGTCCATTTCTTCCAGATACCGCGACACCGGGTCGTCCAGAGAAATCAACCCTCTGCTCGCCAGAAGGAGCACGGCGAAACTGGTGAAGGGCTTGGACACCGAAGCCAGATCGAAACGGGTTTCAAAATTGACGGGTTCATCGGATTCATATGTCAGTGTGCCGACTTTTTCCTCGATGACAAGTTCGTCTTCCCGGTACACCCGCCAAACGGCGCAGGGAAACGCCCTCTCCCGAACCGCTTGTTCCAGAATGGTGGGCATGATCTTTCCTCCATCCGGGCTTATTTCACTTTCTCATACCGGCGCGACACCCAGTCGCCGACGATGACGCCGGCAAACACGACGCTGGTGATCGCCGCCGCGGGAAACACGATCGGCCACCAGGCGTTGTAAATGAGCTGCTGCCCTTCCTTCAACATCCCGCCCCAGCTCGGGATGTCCAACGGCACCCCCAGCCCGAGAAAACTGAGGCCCGCTTCCTGAATCATGAACATGGGCATTTGAACGGTAGCCAATGCGACGGAACTTGAAATCACGTTTGGCAGGATGTGCACGAACAGAATCCGGCTGTTCTTCGCCCCCAGCGACCGGGTTGCTTCGATCAGTACGCTTTCCTTCAGAGAAAGCACCTGGGAACGGACGACGCGGGCATATTCGATCCATCCGCCTATGGCGAGCACGATGATGACGTTGGTGACGGATGCGCCTCCCAGGGCGGCGACCAGGGCAATGGCCAGGATAATGCTCGGAAACGCCATCTGAACGTCCGCGATTCGCATGAACAGCTGATCCAGACGCCTGTAATACCCCGAAACGATGCCGACCAGGATGCCCAGACCCATCGCCAGCAACGTCGCCGTGAACGCGATGCCGAGCGAAGTTCTGGCGCCGAATATGATGCGGCTCAGGATGTCACGGCCCTGCATGTCGGTACCCAGAGGAAACTTTTCGTTTCCCCCCTCCAGATAACCGGGGGGCGTCAGGCTGTCCATCAGGCTCCCCCGATTCGGATCGTTCAGGGGAAGCCACTGGGCGCACACTGAAACGAGAATGACTCCAAGGAGGTATACAATCGCCGCCGAAACCACGACGTTGTTGCGGACAAATTTCAATGCTTTGCTTTTCAGGATGCCAGCCCTCAGTTCCAACCCGTCGTCCCTCCCTTCCCATCGGCTCAATACCGGATCCTCGGGTCAATCACGGCGTACAGCACATCGACGATCAGATTGATGGCCATGATAAAGAACGCGCTTAGCAAAATGCCCGCCTGGACGACCGGATAGTCGCGATTGTCGATCGCCTGCACCATGGCCTGCCCCAACCCGGGCCATCCGAAAACGGTCTCGGTGATCACCGAACCGCCGAGCAAAATGCCCATCTGCATGCCCACAATCGTGATAAAAGGGATAAGCGCGTTCCGAAAGACGTGAAAAAACATGATCTTCGCCCGCGTCTGGCCCTTGGCCTTGGCCGTGCGGACGAAATCCAGGTTCATCACGGAGGCGAGCGACGTCCTGAGCAGACGGATGATTTGCGGAGCGCCGAACAGGGCCAGCACGATGGAGGGCATGATCAGGCTTTTGATGCCCTGGTCGTTCCCCGAAGCCGGAAGCCAGTGCAGCTGAACGGAAAACAGCAGAATCAGGAGGATCGCCAGGACAAACCCGGGAATCGCCTGCCCAAGGAACGTGACGGCAATATAGGCGGACTTGACCCATTTATTGTTGTACATCACGGACAGCACCGCGATGGGGACTGCAATGATCAGCATGAGGATGATGGCCGCGATCATCATCTCGGCGGTAGCCGGCACCCGCTCCAGGACCACCTCGAGCGCCGGCTGCTGATAGCGGAAGGAATAACCGAAATCCCCCCGCAACAGCCCAAGCAGAAAATCGCCATACTGGACGATCAGGGGACGGTCAAACCCCATCTGCTTGCGGAAAGCTTCTCTTTCCTCGGGCAGCACGTCGTCGGGCAGCAGCAGATTGGTGGGATCCCCCGTGAGATACAGCATGAAAAAGGCGACGACGGAGGCCCCCAGCAAACTGATGACCATGATGACAAGTCTGCGTGCGATATAGGCAGCCACGCGGACCCTCTCCTTTGGCTTCCGCAGGCGTAATCACCGGCGGGTGTTCCCCGCCGGTGATTGGCCATGCCGCATGTCTTATTGGATGGATGCGGTCTTCATTTCCAGCAGCTGATCGTAAGGCACGTTCCAGGTGACGTTCTTGCTGACGCCGTACAGGTCGTTGCCCTGGAACAGGTACACCCACGGAGCGTCTTCGTGCAGGATTTTCAGGATCTCGTGCAACGCTTTCTTCCGCTGCTCCACGTCCGTCATTTGCTTCATGTCGTTGATCTTTTGGTCAAGCTCGTCGCTGAAGTACTTGGCGCGGGGCATCCCTGTGACGAAGAAGGTGCTGATCAGCGTGGTCGGGTCGCCCTGCCAGACGGAATAGCCGGAATTCCACAGGGGAGCCAGCTGTCCCGACTGATACTTGTCCTCGAATTCCGCAGCAGGCAGCGGTTTCAGGTTCACCTTGATGCCGACATCCGCCAGCATTTGCACGATGGCCTGGGCGATGTCGGTGTAGATACCAGGCTGTGTGTTCATTTCGATTTCGAACCCATTGGGATAGCCCGCCTCGGCCAGCAATTGCTTCGCCTTTTGCGGATCATACGGATACGGTTTGAGATCCACGTCGGCGCCAAAGTTGGACGTCGCGATCGGCGCGGCGATCTGGACGGCGTACCCGCCCATGAGCTTGTCGATGAGCAGCTGGGTATCGACAGCGTAGCTGATGGCCTGGCGAACCCGCTTGTCCTGGGTCGGGCCCGACGTGTAGGCGGTAGACAGATAATAGATTCGGATGCCCTCCGCCTTGTCGAGGCGCAAGTTGGGATTAGATTCAATGGAATTGATGGCCGTTGCAGGCACGCTGTTGATCACGTCCACGTCTCCGCTGAGCAAGGCGGCCACGCGCGCTTGGGCGTCGTGAATGAACTTGAATTCGACCTCCGCCGCTTTCGGAGCGCCCCCCAATAATCGGGATTGGCCTTCAGCTTCAGGCTGCCGTCCTTGACCCAGCTTTCGAAGATGAAGGGGCCTGTACCCACCGGATTGCTGTGGAAATATTCTTCCCCTTTTTCCTGGATATAGTTGGGCGGCACCATCATCCCCGCGAACAGGGCCAGCTTGTCCGGCACATAGGGATCGACGGTGCTCGTGTGAATTCGCACGGTATGCGAATCCACGACTTCGACGGATTCAAACGACCTCAGTTCCTGGATGGGCGATTTGCTGCCTTCCTTGAATACGCGTTCAAGACTGAATTTAACGGATTCCGCGTTGAATTCCTCGCCGTTGTGGAATTTCACGCCTTCCCGCAGCTTGAATTCCCATGTCTTGTCCCCGACGATCTCCCAGGAAACGGCCAGAGACGGCTGCAGTTTCCCGGTGGCATCCCGACGGACCAGCGGATCGAAAATATTGATCAGGACTGCCATGTCCGCCGGCGATCCCGTCATGTGCGGGTCACCCGTGCTCAGGCTGCTTCCCACGCCGACCCGGATCACCTTGCCAGCGCCGTCGCCCCCCGTCTGTCCCGTCTGGCCGCCCGGGCTGCTCGTCTGCTGGCCGCCGGACTGGCCGCCGGAACTGTCGTTGCTTCCCTTGGAACCGACGCAGCCCGTAAGGACCAGCAGGATGGACAACACCAGCAGGACGACTTTCCACTTGCCGTTTTTCTTGATGCCCAACATGTTTTGTCTCCCCTTGCTGTTTTTTAATTTTTTAAATGGGCTGCACTACAGGGTGCTTCCCACTCTTGCCAGGGCGAATTCCTTGTGGCCGGCCAGTTCCGATTTCGTCGGCTCGCCGTTCGCCACTTCGATCATTTTCATCAGCAGCTCTTCGCCGACTTCCGAAATGGGCAGGCCTTCGTCGATGATCTTGCCGGCGTTGATGTCCATGTCTTCGTTCATCCATTCGTAGGTCTTGGAGTTCGAGCAGACCTTGATCACGGGCGAGAGCGTGCATCCGACAGGGGATCCCCGCCCCGTGGTGAACAGGATCATCTGCGCGCCGCCCGCCGTCTGGCCGGAGATGGTAATGATGTCGAAACCGGGCGTGTCCATAATCCACAGGCCTTTGCCGGTGATTTCGTCGGCAAAGTCAAGCACGCCCTGGATGGGACGGCTGCCGCCTTTCTTGATGCCGCCCAGCGATTTCTCGATCAGCGTGGTCAGCCCGCCCTTGATGTTGCCGGGGCTGAGCTCTCCGTCCGCAAGGGTCTCGCCGAGGCGTGAGGATTCCTGCCACATGGTGTTCAGAATCTCGTCGAATTTTTTTCTGCCTTCTTCGGTCACGATCCGCTCCCGCAGATACCGGTCCCCGCCAAAGAATCCCGGTGTTTCGGACAGGATGACCGTCCCGCCCAGATCGACCAGGCGGTCGGAGACATACCCCAGCACGGGGTTTGCCGTCAGGCCGGAGAAGGTGTCGGAACCGCCGCATTTCAGGCCGATGATGAGATGGCTGATGTCGACCGGTTCACGTTTTTGCTTCTCCAGTTCCTTTTGCATTTCTCGGACGATGGCAACGCCTTTTTCGACGGCCTTGGTCGTCCCGCCGCACTCCTGGATGGTAATGTACTCCACCCGTTTGCCCTTGATGTGTTCGGCCAGCAGCGTCGGCTGGACCGTTTCGCACCCCAGGCCGACGATGAGCACTGCGCCGATATTCGGGTTGTTCCCGGCGCCGATCAGCGTCTTTTTGGTGAGTTCCTGATCTACGCCGAGCTGCAGGCATCCCTGCTGATGGGTGATGGGATTCGCGCCGGTCTGGGCGCTGATTTTTTCCACGACCGTGTTGGCGCAGCCCACCGAAGACATGACCAGCACGTGGTTCCGGATGCCGACTTTGCCGTTTTCCCTCACGTAGCCGTTAAATTTCATCCTTTTTTTCGCGCCTCCACTTGTTCGACAAGAATGTCGATGATGTTGTGGACGTGGACATGCTCGCCGGCTTTGATGTCGTGCCTGGCCAGGCAGATGACTTCGCCGTACTTGATGACGGGTTCGTTCGCCCTGATATCCCGGATGGCCACCTTGTGCCCTTTGGGGATGGGTTCGAGCAGCAGGATTTTTTGCTTCAGATTGGTTTCAATGATTTCGCCCTTTTCCGCGTCCCGCACGGCTGTCGCCACGTTGTCCTTTTCGTCGATGACCACAAAATATCGCATCCGTGTCTGATTCCTCCCTGTGGGAAGCCCGCCTGGCGTCCCGGACGTGATCTGACGGCTAACCGATGACGTCCCGAATGACTCTCAGCAGGTTGCCTCCCATGATTTTTTTGACCGCTTCTTCGTCGTAGCCCCTGGTGAACAGTTCCCGGGTGATCACGTGCATTTTTTCAAGATTTTCCAGTCCCTTGAGCTCCATGTCGGAATATTCAATCTTTGAGCGTTCATAAAAATGGACGGCATCCTGGGGAGAGTGCACGATGATGTTCAGGCCGATGCCGACCGCTTCGATCCCCGCCAGGTTCACGCAATAATCGATATGCCTCATGAACGCCTCGAGGGAAGGCTTGTCGCTGACATGCGCCGGGTAGCAGGTGATGCCGATGACACCCCCGCGCTCGGCCAGGGTTCTGATCTGTTCGTCCGTCAGATTCCGGCGATGGGGATAGCAGCCGCTGGCGTTGGAGTGGGACGCGATCACCGGATTTTTTGTCACGTCAAAGACATCCTTGATGGTTTGCGGAGATGACTGGGTGATGTCGATCAACATCCCCAGGGAGTCCATTTCTTCAATCAGGTTTTTTCCGAATTCTGACAGACCCCCGTTGCGCGACTCCCCAACGCCATCCGCGGCGGGGTTGGCCTTGAACCAGGTCAGGATGACGGAGCGGAGTCCCAGGCGGTAAAAGTTTCGCAGCAACGACAGGTCTTCCTGGATCGGCCCCGCGCCTTCGATGGTGAACATGAAGGCCACTTTGCCGTCCTTCTTGGCCTGGAGAATTTCGTCCGCGGTGAGGCACAAGACCCCGCCGCTGTTCTCGTTAATGATTTCGTCATAGGCATGGTCGATGGAGCGGAACGTGCCCAGGGTGAGATCCCGGTCCTGGGTGAACATGATGTCGTCTCCGCCGACGGTGTAAAACTCGAAATCCACGGCGCCTTCCTTCATGCGGGGAACATGGACGTCCCGGATGAGGCCCTTCACGCCGTGCCGCTCCCGCGCCTTGGCCACTTCGATGGCGTAGTCTCCGTGCATGTTAGCGACAAAAATGGACCGGTGAAATGCCATGACTTCTTCCGGCGACATCGTCTTTCTCATTTGCGACCCCATGACACGTCTCCTTTTGAAGTGAAATTGTGGCGGTTGGCCTGAGATTCGCCCTTCCCGTTCAGCTTCTTCCGCCGGCGCCGCAGGAATCTCGCACGACCAGCCGGGTGGAGAATACCAGACGATAGGTGTCGATGTCCTCCTTGGCCACGCCGTTTCGGCGCTGCTGGATAAGTTCCATCAACCGGCGTGCGCCGTGGTTCCCCAGCTTCCGCTGGAAAACATCTATCGTGGTCAGGGAAGGGGATATATATTTGCCGGTGGGGCTGTTGCCGAAACCGACGACCGCCATTTCTTCCGGAACGGACAGCCCGTGATCCTGAAGGCCTTTGATGACTCCGATGGCGATCGGGTCGTCCGCCGCGAAGAGGGCTGTCGGGCGATTTTTTAGCGAAATCAGTTGTTTGGCCAGCTCGTATCCGCTTTCAACTTTGAACTCGCTGCTCGTGATCCAGGCGTCCCGGATGTCCAGCCCAAAATCGGAAAGGGCTTGCTTGAAGCCTTCCATTTTGCTGTGGCTCGACCGGGTGGCGGCCGGGCCGTTGATGAAACCGATATTGCGATGTCCCAGCTTTAGCAGATGCGTCACGGCCTGGTACGCGCCCGCCTGGTTGTCGGCCACGACGGAATGGAGGGGAACTTTCGTCGTAAAGGTGCCAATTGTCAAGACGGGATAATCGCACTGGGCCAATTCCACGATGAACTCTTCCGGAAACTGCCCGCCGATGAGCAGCAAGCCTTCCAGATTCTGGTTCAACAGTTCGGGCAACACGGAAACGTTCTGGAAGCTCTCAATCAGCAAGGAAAACCCTTCCTGCCGGATCTGTTCCTCCACCCCGACCAACACCTCTGAAATGTAGTAGTTGGGATCGGCGACGGTGCTGTGCCAGGGAAAAAGAACTCCTATTTTTTTACTAAAATTTTTATCTCTTTTTTGCAAATGATTTTCGATGGGATAGCCAAGCTCCTTCGCCAGAGATAAAATTTTTTCCCTGGTTTCGGGAGACACGCCTCCCTTGTTGTTCAAGGCGTTGGATACCGTACTAATGGAGACTCCCAATTGTTTGGCGAGCATTCCAATGGTAATCTTCATACTTCTCTCCTCTTCGTCGTTCAACTAAAAAGTATCGAAAAACAAGAAAAAAATCAAGGTTTTTTATTTCCGATTTTATATTGATTTTTCCTTTTCATTTTCTTCGTCACTCTCCACAAATAAAAATTTTAGTAAAAAATTCAGGTTGAAGAAAAAAACCAGGTTGCGACCATCCGTAACGACGCTGCGGGAAACCAACGGCGATTGGATACATTCCAGCACGCCGCCGCTTGCGAAATGGAAACTTCCCACCCCCCGGCCTCAGCCGAACTGCAGCGCGTGCATTTTGGCGAACAGGCCGTTCTCCCGGGCCAAGAGTTCGTCGTGCGTGCCCTCCTCCGCGATGCCGTCTTCCGTGACCACCAGAATCCGGTCCGCGTTCCGGATCGTCCCCAGCCGGTGGGCGATCACGATGGTGGTGCGCCCCTTCGAGAGCTCCTCCAGCGCCTGCTGGATCGCCCGCTCGTTTTCGCTGTCCAGCGCGGAGGTCGCTTCGTCCAGGATGAGGATCGGCGGATTTTTCAAAAACATCCGGGCGATCGCCAGCCGCTGCCGCTGGCCTCCCGACAGCTTCAGCCCCCGTTCCCCGATCTCCGTCTCGTAACCGTCCGGCAAAGACGCAATAAATTCCGCCAGATTCGCCCTCCGCGCCGCCTCCTCGATTTCCTCCGGCGTCGCGTCCAGCTTGCCGTAGGCGATGTTTTCCCGGATGGTGCCCGAAAAAAGGAACGTATCCTGCTGCACGACGCCGATCTGGGCGCGCAGGGACGCCTTGGTCATGTCGCGGATGTCGATGCCGTCGATGGTAATCGATCCCTCGTCCACATCGTAGAAGCGGGGGATCAGGGAGCAGATCGTCGTTTTCCCCGCGCCGGACGGCCCGACCAGCGCCACCGTGGTTCCCGCCTTGACGCGGAACGACAGGTTTTTCAGGATTTTGCGGTCTTTTTCGTATCCAAACGTCACATTGCGAAAGCAGATGTCCCCCTTCAGGGGAGGCGCCTCGATCGCTCCGGGACGGTCCTGCACGTCGGGCTCGGTGTTGAGCAGTTCCACGAACCGTTTGAAGCCCGCCATGCCTTTCGGATAGATTTCCAGGATGGCGCTGATTTTCTCGATCGGCCGGAACAGAATGTTCAAATACAGAAGAAACGCCACCAGATCGCCGTAGGACAGCGACCCGGAGTAGCTCAGCCAGGCGCCGTAGACCAGGATGGCGATGGTCATCACCCGGGTGGCGATGTACATGCTGGACATGTTCCAGCCCATCACCTTGTAGGCGGTAAGTTTGGCTTGGCGGAAAAACTGGTTGTCTTTTTCAAAACGCTTGATTTCGTACGCTTCGTTGGTGAACGCCTGCACCACCCGCGCCCCCGCCACGGCGTCCTCGATCCGCGCGTTCACGTCCCCGATGTGGCCGTACATCCTTTTCCACGCGTCGTTCATCCTGCGGTTGCAGTACGAAATGAGCCACACGAGGAACGGCACGACGACGATGGCCACCAAAGCCAGCGGCACGTTGATGGTGAGCATCACCCAGAACGCGCCAGCAAAGGTCATGACGGCGATGAACAGATCCTCCGGCCCGTGGTGGGCCAGCTCGCCGATGTCGAACAGGTCGTTGGTGATGCGGCTCATGATGTTTCCGGTCTTGTGGTTGTCGAAAAAGCGGAAAGACTGCCGCTGTACGTGGGTGAACAGCTCGCGGCGCATGTCCGTTTCGATGTTGATGCCCAGCTTGTGCCCCCAATAGTTCACCACGAACTGCATGGCGCTGCTCAGCACGTATAACGCCAGCAGCCCGGCGCTGACCGCCACGACGGCGCTCCAGTTCCGCTGCGGCAACAGTTCGTCGATGAACCACGCCACGGCCAGCGGAAAACCCAGTTCGAGAATCCCCACGAGGACGGCGCAGGCAAAATCGATGAAAAACAGCTTTCGATAAGGCCGGTAGTAACGGAAAAAACGCCGGATCAACATGCCGTACTCCCCTTCTGTCCACGGAAACGAACATGTTGCGCCACGGATCCCGAAGGATTCGTGGCGGGCTCAACATCGTACCATTCATATCCGGCCGTGTCAAGGCGGGTCAGAGCGGCGCCCCGGCGGCGCGGTGTTCGCCGGGGTCGGACTCGGCGTGATTCAAGTGCTGGCGCTGCTCGTTCCCTTTTTGTGCGGGCTGCTGGTGCTGGCGGGACTGTTCGCGGCGTCGGTGTATCTGATGGCGTCGCCGGTGCTGTTGCTCATCCAGGACGGGTGGACGGCCAAATTCTTCCGGATGCTGCCGCTTCTGGCCGGACTGGTCGGCGTCGGGCTGATCCTGTGGGTGGCGGCGGTGAAGGGAACCTTGCTGCTTCGAAAATGGATGCTGGCGATTCTGCAAAGGAACGTCGAATCGATAAGGAGGAAACTGGCATGAGGCTGCCGCAAGGGTTGCTCCCCCGAAGCCGTAGCGGCTGGACGGTCGCGGTCGGACTCGCGCTGATCGCGGTCTCCGCCGCCGGACTTTCGATCCAATACGCGCTGGGCGCGTCTCCTTTCAACACCGTGGCCATCGACGAAGAACAATCGGCGGCGGCCGACGGCGTCACCCGGATCGAGGTGTTCTCCAACATCGGCGATGTCCGCGTCGTGACCGGAGGAGACGCGATCCGGGCGAAAATGACGGGCAAGGCCGAATGGTCGCGCCGGGACGAATTCCGGCTCACGGTCTCCGAACGGGACGGCCGGGTCATCATCAAGGCTTCCCGGGAACGCAAACGCCGGCTGGTTACCGTCGATCCCGGCCACTACAAGCTTCTGGTGGAAATCCCGGATCGCCCGTACGAACGGGTGGAGATTGCCACGGTGGCGGCGGATGTCGAAGTGGCGGACGTCAGGGCGGCGCAGCTGATGATCCGCGCCGAACACGGCGACATCGAGACGTCCCGGCTCGCCGGAAGCATCACGGCCCGGACCGTGACGGGCGATATCCGGCTGGGCGTCCGGAACATCACGGAAGACATTGAGGCCGAGACGGTGATGGGCGACATCCTGCTCATCCCGGACGAAACGCCGGCGGCGCTCGCCCTCGACCTGAAAACGCTGATGGGCGACGAAAAGGTGCGGCTCCCCGGCACGGCGCTCGGCGCGCGCGGCGAAGGAACGCCGACGGTGAAGCTCACCGCGGAGATTGGCGATCTCGCCGTTCTGGCGGCTAATGCCCCGGCTCCCGCCAACGCCTCCGGACCGGACGGCGACTGAGGTGGTCTCAGTCGCCTTTTGCCCGCATGATTTTGCCCGCTTATCCTTCCCAGCGTCCGCCGCCCCGGGAAGACTGCAGATTGTCGTTCAGCCGCCGCAGTTCCTGATGGATCCCTTCAAGATGGTCGGCCACCCGGGACCTGCTGATCGCTTCCCTGATGACCAGATAGAAGATAAACAGGACAAGGGCCGTCAATCCGACGTAAAGGACAATCAGAAAGAAAAACGAAAAAATCGCCGCGCCGGCCATTTCCGCACCTCTTTCTTTTTTTGATTCCGGGGTTTGCTCCTTATACAGTAATACGGCTTAAAGTCCTTTTCGTTGCCCGCTATTTCCAATCGACACCCGGCGGGTGTATAATAGCGGGAGCAAGTCCGGCGCACGCGCCGGCGGAGCAGGAGCAAAGGAGACCTTCACCGCCATGTCGACTCCGAAGTCCGGAGAAGCCCGGCCCATCCTCACGGAAGGGCCGATCGCCAAGACGCTGTTTTTCTTCTCGATTCCGATTTTGCTGGGCAACGTGCTCCAGACGCTGAACGGTTCCATCAACGCGATCTGGGTCGGCAAACTGCTCGGCGAAACCGCCCTGGCCGCGACGTCCAACGCCAACCTCCTCATGTTTTTTCTGATCAGCCTCATCTTCGGCATATCCATGGCCGCGGTGATCCTGATCGGACAAAACCTGGGGGCCCGGCGCGTTGCCGAAGCCAAGGAGGTCGTCGGCACCAGCGTAAGCTTTTTTACGATCCTGTCCGTCATCACCGGGGCGCTCGGCATTCTCTTTTCCCCGGTCATCCTCGACTGGCTCAACACGCCGCCGGACGCCATGGCGATGGCCGACATTTACACGCGGATCATGTTCGCGGGCGTGCCGTTCATGTTCGGCTTCCAGCTTTTCATGGCCGTGCTGCGGGGCGCCGGCGACTCGAGAACGCCGTTTTATTTTCTGCTGCTTTCCTGCGTGCTCGATGTCGGGCTCAACCCGCTGCTGATTCTGGGGCTCGGCCCGTTCCCGAAAATGGGCATCGCCGGCTCGGCAACGGCCACGCTCATCGCCCAGGCCGTCAGTTTCGCGCTGCTCATCGCGTACGTGTACGCCCGGCGCTATTTCCTGCGGCTGACGCGCGGCGAGTTTCACCTGCTCCGCATGAAATGGCCAATCGTCCGGATCATGATCCGGAAAGGATTGCCGATGGGACTCAACATGGTGATCGTCTCACTGAGCAACCTGCTTCTCCTTCATCTCGTCAACGCCTATGGTTCCGAAGCGACCGCGGCCTTCGGCGTATCCGGCCAGATCATGAGCTACATCCAGATGCCCGCCCTGGCCATCGGCGGCGCGGTCACGTCGATGGCGGCGCAAAACATCGGCGCGGGCCTGTGGAGCCGCGTCTCCCGCGTCACCTGGACCGGCGTGGGCTTCAACGTGCTGCTGACCGGCGCGCTTGTCATCATCCTCTACCTTTTGAACCGCGAGGCGGTCTCCCTGTTCCTTCCAGAGGACGGCGCCGCCATCGCCCTTGCCATGCATATCAATGATTTGACGCTGTGGTCATTCATCCTGTTCGGCATCTTCAACGTCGTCGCCGGCGTCGTCCGCGCGGCGGGCGCCGTCATGGTGCCGCTCGCGGTGACCTTTGTCGCCCTGATGATCGTCCGCATCCCGCTCGCCGCCGTGCTGAGCGATCTGTACGGCTTCGACGCGATGTGGTGGAGCTTCCCGATCAGCTTCGCCGCGGCCGCCGTGCTGAATCTGCTCTATTACTGGTACGGGGGATGGCGCAAAACGGAACTCATTCGGGCCATGGGCGAATCGGGGGCAAATTAAAAAAGGCCCCTTTCGGGCCCGATCCGCTTGCGCCTGAGCCGGTGAAACGCGCGTTCTACCGGACTGCCTGCGTTGTCAAAAACTCCTCCATATTCTTCAGTTCCCGCTTGTAGATTGACCGGATCGTCGAAGACACGGCGAAGCGTTCCACCCATCCGGCCAACCCGGGCGGGAGCCCATCACGTTCATCGTCAGGCGGAAAACCGTCCCTTCCCCTTTGCCGCCTTCCAGCACCTCCAGCTTTTCAAATTCTTTGGGCAAAATGCGGCGGTGTTCGTCCATGTCGACGATCAGGTTGTAAACCCGATCCGCCGCCACGGGGAACCGGTGTTCCACCGCCACCTCATAGAAGCTCACTTGGCTTCCCCTCCCCAAGTGGTGCCTTTCGCACCCGTGATATAGGTTTCGATCGACGACCAAATCGCGGACGCCAGATCATACCGCTGGTAATCACCCTATGACCATCACATCTTATGCCGACAGGTTGGGATAGAAATGGAAGGGTTTCGCGGTGTTGACGGCGGTTTCGCTGCTTCTGCCACTATCGACGATTGGGGGGGATGACTGGGCCTTCCTTTTCCGCTGAAACACAAAAAGGTCCTGGGCTATTCCGTGGGCTATGCCGAACGGATAGCCGGACGACTGGTCTAACCTGTGATTTTCAGGCACGGCCCGTGTCCGGTGGCGACAAACCGGGGGCGCAGCCGCAGCAGGTTTTTCTTGAGCTCCTTCCATTTCTCCTTGTCCGGCGCCTGCTCGATCCGATCCGCCACGTCCTGCCAATCGGCCTCGATCACGGCGCCGTGCGCCCTCCCGGAACGAAAGATCAGATCGCCGCAGAACAGGATGCCGCGCCTCGCCTCGTAACCGATCAGCCCGTCCCGCAGATGCACTTCGGACGGAAAGGCGAAGAACTCAAGCTCGAAACCGCCGGCAACCAGCCTTTCCCAGGGCCTCTTGACAAGAAATTCGTCCGTGATCCCAAAGCCGGCCAATTCCCGCGACGACACTTCCGAACAGACCGGCCGGGCTCCGGGAAAATGCTTCAAGATGAGCGGCAGTCCGCCGCACTCGTCGGATTCGAAATGCGAAAAGAAAACATACCGGACCGCCCGGCCGCCAAGGACGCGTTTCAGCTGCGGGATGAGTCCTTCCGCGTGCAGCGCGTTGCCCGTATGGACGAGCAGCGGTTCGTCCGCAAGCAGCAGATACTGGTGGCAGGTCAGATCGTACCGCGGATCGTACGCGCTGAATTGATACAGATCGTCGAAAATGTTCAGCAAAGGATCGCCCCCTCCCGGCACCGCGTCCTATTGGATCCGGGAAACCGCTTCTTTCATTTTGTCATATTGCATCGGTCCGTGGAAGATTTCCCGGATGACGCCGCCGGCGTCCAGCAGAAAAGTCGTGGGATAGGAGACGACCTTGTAGGCGTTCATGACGGCTCCTTCTTCGTCCAGAACGACGGGAAACGTCAGTTGCCGCTCGTTTGCGAACTCCCGCACACGGTCCGCGTTTTTCTCGGTGGGCGTCAGATTGACCCCCAGGATCACCACATCCCGCGACCGGTAATCCTCATAAAATTTTTGCAGGTGGGGCATTTCCGCCCGGCACGGAGGACACCACGTCGCCCAGAAATTGACCAGCACCGTCTTCCCCCTGAAATCGGACAGACGGATCGTATTCCCCTGCAAGTCCTCCAGCGCAAAATCGGGGGCAAGCCGCCCTTTCCGGATGCCCGTTTCCAGGCCGGTAACCGCCGCTTCCGCCGCCGGTCCGGCATCCGGGGAAGCCCCGCGGAGATATTCATATGTCCCGTAAACGACAAGGCCGATCAAAACAAGAAGCGCGATCAGGTTATGTTTCATCCGCACGGAATCCTCCCCGGTTCCTTTTCCCGTCCAGCCAGGCCCAGCCGGTCAGCGCCGCGGCGGCGAGCAGAAAGAGGAGCTGCTGTTTGCCGAATGCCAACAGCCACACCGGCCGGTCCGGAACGAGAAACCACAGCAAGGCGTGTCCCAGCGAAAACCAGACGGCGTGGACGACACCCGTGGTCGCACCGGTCTTCCTTGACG
Organism: Paenibacillaceae bacterium ZCTH02-B3; assembly: GCA_002159065.1. GTDB lineage: Bacteria > Bacillota > Bacilli > Paenibacillales > Paenibacillaceae > ZCTH02-B3. The sequence continues at coordinate 27,623 of LZRV01000030.1, forward strand.
AAAACCAAAGCGACGCCAGCAAAACCGCCGTGAACCCGGCGCTGGCCGCGTGAAACAAGGCCGGTTCCTCTCCCGCCGAAACCAGCAGAATCTCGCGGGCCGACCAGCCCGCGAAAGCGAAGGCGGCGAAATGCCCGAATGCCGTTTTGTACGGCATGCGATGTTTGCGGACTTTGAGGGCCGAATATCCCGCGGCCGCAAGGGCTGCCAGCCATCTGCCGCGTTCTCCGCCGTCAAAATAGAGCAGCGAGACCGGCTGCCGCACGGCTTCAACCGGGTGGACGAGCAAATAGCTCGCTTTCCAGACGATCAGCCACAGCCAGAACGCGTTGGACGCGCAAGACAGGATCCACTCCCGCTCCGGGGCGCTTCGCAGCCGGAACCGCAACGCCAGCCAGCCGGCCGCGCCAAACAGGAGATACGAGACCAATGGTCCGTTCAGGACCAGGGAACCGATCCGAAGGCCGTCCAAATCGCCGCCTCCTTGCCGATGCCGTTCAAATCACGGGTTCGCAACTTGCCGATCCGCACTTCATGGATCAACATTTTTTATACATATACCAGTATGGGTATTATACCTGATTTGCTCCCACAAAAAAAGCTTCCGATTGTCCGGACATGGTGCCGTTGGCAGGCCGGCATCGGGCCTTCCCTCTCCTTTTCGGGTGACGAATTTGAATTTTTCATCCTCTCCGGTTGGTTTTGTAAACACTTTCAACATCGTTTCCTATACGATATGGGAGGAATTGGGAGGATTTTTGCGTATCGGTCAGGTAATCCCGCCTTAGTCCAAGTGAGTCAAGATGAGCCCAAATAAAGCAGACTGACGCCATGTGAGCTTCAACCGGATCTCATGTTACACTAACAACGTGGTTTTCATGAAAACCTCCAATTTTTCAAAAAAAGGAGTTGGGAGAGCGTAATGAAAAAATGGCTGTTGCCCGTGCTGAACGTTCTGCTGACGGTGGTCGTCATCGGATGCGCCGCGGAGACGGGCAAATCCGGGAACGCGGACGCAAACAACGGCGGAATCACGGGAAGCCGGAACGCGAACGAGACGGGGATCGGCGGTGAATCCTCGACCCTGGATGCGGCACGGGAAGCCGGGGTCATCAAGGTCGGCTTTGCCAATGAGAAGCCTTATGCATATGAGGATCAGAACGAGAATCTGACCGGATTTTCCGTTGAAATCGCGAGAAACGTTTTGCGGAAGCTGGGAATCGAAAAAATGGAAGGCGAATTGGTCGATTTCGGACAACTGATCACCGGGCTTAACGCCGGACGGTACGACATGATTACGGCCGGAATGTACATCACCCCGGAGCGCTGCGCGCAGGTAATCTTCGCGGAACCGGAATATCGCATGGGCGAGGCGCTGGCCGTGATCAAGGGGAATCCGAAGAATCTGCACAGCTACGAAGATGTGGCGGCGACCGGCGCGAAAATCGCCGTCATGGCGGGTGCGATCGAGATTGATTTGCTGATGGCCGCCGGCGTGAGCAAGGAACAGATTCTCGAAGTGAAGGACCAGCCGGCCGCCGTGAACGCCTTGCAGACCGGTCAGGTGGACGGGATTACCATGACGGCGGCGTCGCTGATCTCGATGCTGGAATCCGCCCGTGACGATAATCTGGAGCGGGTCATGGATTTCGAGCAGCCGAAGGTGGACGGCGAAGAACAATGGGGTTACGGAGCCGCCGTGTTCCGCAAAGACGACACCGCCTTCCGCGATGCGTTCAACGCAGAACTGAAAAAAGTGAAAGAGAGCAGCGAATGGCACACGATTGCCGAGCCGTTCGGCTTCACGGAGAATGAACATCCCGGTGATGTCACGGCCGCAGCGCTTTGTGCCGCGCCCTGATGGCGCACATGAGCTGAATTCGGCCGAATCGCACGGCTTTGGCCGCCGATCCGCACGCGTGCCGGTTCCCCCCTCACGGGGGAACCGCACCATTGCACACAGGGAGAGGGGGCGGGATGATCGAGGTTTATTTCGAAAAGATCGTGCCGCTGATGCTAAGAGGCGTTCCGATGACGGTGCTGCTGATGCTCTATGGAACGCTGCTGGCGGCCGTGTTGTCTTTCGTCTTCGGCCTGGCAAGATTATCCCGGTTCGCCGCCGTTCGCGGCACCGCGAGCGTGCTGGTCGAACTGATCCGGGGCACCTCGTTGATCGTGCAATTGTTCTGGATCTATTACGCCCTGCCGCATCTCGGCGTCGAACTGCCGAAACTGCCCGCCGCGGTCATTGCGATCGGTGTCAATTACGGCGCATACGGCTCCGAGATTGTGCGCAGCGCGATTCTGGCCGTCCCCAGGGAACAAAGGGAAGCGGCGATCGCGCTGAATTTCAACAGTTACCAGCGCATGCGCCATATCATCGTTCCGCAGGCCTTGCCACGCATGCTGCCTCCTTTCGGCAACCTTCAGGTCGAATTGCTCAAGGGCACCGCCTTGGCCTACTTTATCGGACTTGGGGAAGTCTTTTACCGAACGATGACGCAGCTGAACTATTATCTGTACTTACTGGTGCCGATCTTCACGGGGCTTCTCGTCATCTATTTTGCCCTGTCCCAGCTGGTGCTGCTCTTGTACCGCTGGGCGGAGAGGCGACTTGCGGCGGGGAGGATGTGACGGATGAACGAACTGATTCCCGCGCTGCTTCGCGGATTGTGGATTACCGTCCAGGCGACGTTCGGCGCCTTCGCGCTGGCGTGCGCGCTCGGGCTGATCCTTGCCATTTTGCGCAGGGCGCGCATCAAGTGGGTCTCCGTGCCGATGGTCTGGCTGATTGAATTCATCCGCACGACCCCGCTCGTGGTTCAGGCGGTCTTCATGTGGATGGCGCTCCCGCGGCTGATCGGAATGCCGTTGTCGGCGCTCACCGTCGGGATTCTGTCCCTCGGTCTGCATTACAGCGCATACCTGTCCGAAGTCTACCGTTCCGGCATTGAAGGCGTGCCCCGAGGACAATGGGAGGCGGCCGTTGCGCTGAATTTCAGTCCGGCACAGAAGTGGCTGCGCATCATCTTGCCGCAGGCCATTCCGCCGGTATTGCCGGTGATGGGCAATTACCTGATTGTCATGTTCAAGGAAGTGCCCGTGCTCATGGCCATCACACTGGGCGAAATGTTGCTTGCGGCCAACAGTTACATTGCCTCGACGTTCGCGGACGGCATTGTGCCTTACAGTCTTGTGGCGCTGTTCTTCCTCGCCGTCAGCTACCCTTCGTCGCTTCTTGTCCGCCTGATGGAACGCCGTTTGAACCGGCAGCGCGGGACGCAATATGGAAATCGGATTCGAAATCGTCGAAGTCGGATCCGTGGTGAACGAACCGTATGAAGGAGGCGGCAAGTTGAGCATGCACATGCACGCGGTACCGCTTGCGGAAACGGCGGCGGAGCGCGGTTCCGTGCGGCCGATGGTCCGTTTCCGCAATATACGCAAATCGTTCGGGGAACTGGAAGTGCTGAAGGGAGTCGATCTTGACATCCTGCCCGGCGAGAAAGTGGCGGTCATCGGACCGAGCGGCTCCGGCAAGACAACGCTGGGGAGACTGTTGATGACGCTGGAGGAGCCGACTTCGGGCACGATTGAAGTGGACGGCGAATACCTGTGGCATATGGAGAAGCGCGGGAAACTCGTACGCGCCGACGAGAAGCATCTTCATCGGATGCGCTCAAAGATCGGCATGGTATTCCAGCATTTCAACCTGTTCCCGCATATGACGATCCTGCGCAACGTCACCGAAGCGCCGATCCGCGTCCTCCGCATGCGGCGGAATGAGGCGGAACGATTGGCCCTCGAGATGCTGGACAAAGTCGGACTGGCCGACAAGCGGGACAATTACCCGTCGCAGTTGTCGGGCGGCGAGAAACAGCGCGTGGCGATCGCCCGGGCATTGGTCATGAAACCGCAAGTCATGATTTTCGATGAAGTAACCTCCGCGCTCGATCCCGAGCTCGTCGGCGAAGTGCTCGCCGTCATCAAAGAGATCGCCGCGGACGGGAAGATGACGATGCTGCTCATCACCCATGAAATGGAGTTCGCGCGGGATGTGGCCGACCGGGTGATCTTCATTGCGGATGGCCGCATCGTTGAACAGGGTCCGCCGAGCCGCATATTCACGCAGCCGGAAAGTGAAAGGCTGCAATCGTTCCTGGGCAGGTTCCGCGCTTATCGGGCCGGGCGTTGACTTTCGGCGTCCCATATGAACGGACCGGCCGACATCCCTCCGGATGCCGGAGTGGCAGGCGTTGCGGCCAGATATCAAAGTATTCCGATGCGAAAGGAGGTGAAAAATGTCGCGCGAGAGCGATCAGCTGATCATCCGAAAAACGGAAGCGAGGGACGGGCCCCGCGCATGGCAATTGGTGAAGGACACCGGCGTGTTGGATCTGAACTCCGCCTATGCCTACATCGTGTTGTGCGATTACTTTTCCGATACGTGCGCGATCGCAGAGGAGGCGGGCAAGGCGGTCGGGTTCGTCTCGGCCTTCCGCGATCCCCGCGATCCGAGCGTGCTGTTTATCTGGCAGGTGGCGGTGGACGCCGCCCGGCGCGGGGAAGGCATCGCCTATCGCATGATTCGGCATGTGCTGCGGCGCGCATCATGCCGCGGCGTGCGCACAATTGAATTGACCATAGCCCCGACAAATCGGGCTTCGCAAGGGTTGTTCCGCAAATTGGCGAGAGCGTTGGGGTGTGACGTGCAAGTCGGAAGAGGATACGAGGCCGCCATGTTCCCGGGAGACGCCCACGAAGACGAGGATTTCTATCGCATCGGTCCGCTGCCTTGACATGACGGAGGTCTGCCGGAGTCCGTCCGAAATCATACGGAGGAGGAATCCGTTTTGATCAATGCCCAAGCCAAGGTGAAACCCAGTTTGCATGTCTTCGAAACGCTGGAGTCGGAGGTGCGCAGCTATTGCCGCAGGTTCGCCACGGTGTTCAGCAGGGCGAAGGATTACAAGCTGTGGGATACGGCGGGCAATGAGTACATCGATTTTTTTGCCGGTGCCGGTTCCTTGAATTACGGCCATAACAATGAAAAGATCAAGCGAAAACTTGTCGACTATCTGCTGAATGACGGCATTACCCACAGTTTGGACATGGCGACGCAGGCCAAAGAGACGTTCCTGCGGGAGTTTCACCGGATCATCCTTGCCCCTCGCGGACTGAATTACAAAATCATGTTTCCGGGGCCGACAGGAACGAATGCCGTAGAGAGCGCGCTGAAGATCGCGCGCAAAGTCACGGGACGCAAGACGATCATCAGCTTTACCAACGCCTTTCATGGAATGACGGCCGGCTCGCTGGCCGTTACCGGCAACAAATTCAAGCGGCAAGGCGCCGGCATGCCGCTCGATCATGCCGTATTCATGCCGTATGACAATTATTTCGGCGAGGAAGTGGACACGGCGGAATATATGAAGAAGCTGATCGATGACAGCGGCAGCGGCGTCGAACTCCCCGCCGCGGTGATTCTGGAAACCGTCCAGGGGGAGGGCGGCCTGAATGTCGCCAGCTTCGCCTGGCTAAGGAAAATTGAACATATCTGCCGCGAGCGCGGCATTCTGCTCATTGTCGACGACGTGCAAATGGGGTGCGGTCGCACCGGAACGTTCTTCAGCTTCGAACCGGCAGGAATCTGTCCGGACATCGTATGCCTGTCGAAGTCGATCGGCGGCATGGGTCTGCCGTTCGCGCTGACGCTGCTCAAGCCGGAGCTGGACGTCTGGGAACCGGGCGAGCATAACGGCACGTTCCGCGGCAACAATCTCGCGTTTGTCGCTGCGACCGCCGCGCTGGATTACTGGCGGGACGATTCGTTCAGCCGCGAAATCGCCGCCAAGAGTGAGATGATTCGCTCCGCGCTGCGGGAAATGGCGGAGAAGCATGCTGTGCTGAAAGGAACCGTTCGCGGCCGCGGACTCATCCAGGGGCTGCACTTCCCGGATGCGGGAGTGGCGGAAGCGGTGTGCGGGGAGGCGTTCAGGCGCAGGCTGATCATGGAAACGTCCGGCGCGGACAACGAGGTTGCGAAGATTATGCCGCCGCTTACGATCGACAGGGATGGATTGAAGCAAGGGCTTGCCATTCTGGATGAGAGCCTTGCGGTTGTAAGCTGATTTCATGCGCAAAAATGGACGGGGGGGGGGGACAGAGCATATGATTGTCAAAAAATTGCAGGACATTATCGGAACCGCGGACGACGTGCGGACCGACACATGGGCAAGCCGCCGGTTGCTGCTGCGCAAGGATGGGATGGGCTTCTCGCTGCACGATACGATCATCTACGCGGGAACGGAAACCCGCATCTGGTACAAGCATCATCTGGAGGCGGTCTACTGCATTGAAGGGAAAGGCGAAATCGAATTGGTGGACACCGGCGAAGTCATTCCGATCGAACCCGGCACGTTGTACGCTCTGGACGGGCACGAGAAACATCTTCTGCGGGCCGAACGGGACATGCGCATGATCTGTGTCTTCAATCCGCCGGTGACGGGACGGGAAGTGCATGACGAAAGCGGCGTGTACCCGCTGCTGGAGGAGGTGGGCGGCCGATGACGATCGACCTTTATCCTTCGCGTGTGAAAAGCCGGCCGGAAATTTTGGAGCGGCAGGACCCGGTCGTCTACCCGGGCTGCGAAGACAAGGGGCCGTTGACGCGCGAACAGCTGAATTTCTATGAGAAGAACGGGTACTTGTTTCTGGAAAAATTCTTTGAAGACGAGGAAATCCGGCATTTCCGGGATGAAATGAAGCGGATTTGGCGGCAATGCCGGGGAAGCGACGCTCCGGAGGTGATCAAGGAGCCGGACAGCGACGAAGTGCGCTCTGTGTTCGCCGTTCACCGCGACTACGAAGCGTTCCGCAAGCTGGCCCGGCACGACAAGCTGGTGGCCGCCGTCCGGCAGATTCTTGGCAGCGACGTGTATATCCATCAATCGCGCATCAATTTTAAACCCGGATTCACCGGAAAGGAATTCTATTGGCACTCCGATTTCGAGACGTGGCATGTGGAGGACGGCATGCCGCGGATGCGCGCGCTGAGCTGTTCGATCGCGCTTGAACCGAATTATCCATATAACGGGCCGCTGATGGTCATCCCCGGTTCGCACAAGAAGTTTGTCTCATGCGTCGGGGAGGCGCCGGAAGACCACTACAAATATTCGCTGCGCAAGCAAGTCTACGGGACGCCGGATGACGAGAGCATGAGGCGGCTGGTCGAGGAGAGCGCCATCGAAATGCCGACTGGCGGCATCGGCTCGATGCTGCTGTTCGACTGCAACATCATGCACGGTTCGAACAGCAACATCACGCCGTATCCGCGCAGCAACATCTTCCTGGTGTTCAACAGCGTGGAGAACAAGTTGGTCGAGCCGTTCTCCGGGAAGAAGCCGCGGCCGGAATATCTCGCCCATCGGGAATACGTGTAACGGATACGGCTCCGGGATCCGGAAGTCGTCGACTACGGGACGTTTGAACCCGTCCACTCGACGACTTCCGGGTTCCCGATCATTTCGACGACAATTCACCATGCCTATCTGCTTTTGATCAACAATTCGACGGCTTCCTGCACGAGTCTGCCGGTCTCGTTGCCGGCCGCCCTCTCCTCCAGGATGCACCGCTCCAGATTGACCGCGACGATATGGGCGATGGCCCTGTCCACCGCGTTGCGGACGGCCGCGAGCTGACTGACCACATCCTTGCAGGCTTTCCCCTGCTCCATCATGTTCAGGACGCCCCGGACCTGTCCTTCCACGCGGAGAAGCCTTTTTTTGATGGCATCGTCGTATTTCATCGGTTTTCCGTCTCTCCCCACAATCAACCCGCGTATTGCAGGATCGCGGATTTCAGCTTCTGGAGCGGCTGGACTCCGACAAAGGTTGCGATTTCGATCCCGCCGACAAACAGCTTCATGGTCGGGATGCCCCGGATTTGATGCCTGACGGCGGCAAAGGGATTTTCATCCACGTTGATTTTCGCGATGACCGCTTCATTTTCCACTTCCCGGGCCAATTGGTCCAGAATCGGTCCCATCATGCGGCAGGGACCGCACCAGGGAGCCCAGAAATCCACCAGCACCACCCTGTTGTCCCTGATGATTTGATCCAGTGTGCTGTCCGTCGCCGTAATGGTCGCCATGAAAAACCCCTCCTTGCATGCGCCTTTCTTAATACATATACCCGTATAGGTATTATACACGATCTTCGCCCTTGTGTCATTTTCCAACAAAAAAAGGACTGCTTCAATGAGCATTCCTCTTCTTTCGTTTTACCCCATGACTTTGCCTTGTGATCAATATTGTTTGATGGTGAATGGTTCAGTTTCCGAGTACCAGTTTCCGGTTGCCGTTCCATTAAGACGAATCGGGATCGGGGGCGAATAACTTGGAGTTTGCTTCAATAAATTCTCTAATTTTCTGAACAATTTCGTCATATGCTTCAGTTCTGTTTTTTAACTTCAACGCCCAATTTCTACCGGGATGAAGCACATCCCGCCTCGAACGTTGTTGATTATAGCGGCCACTGCCCGGATCATGGTTCCCGAAACCGTCCACGATTTTATTCCAAATTGGCGAATACATTTCAATAAGCAGTGATTCACCCAACGGAATCCAGATATCATCTAACACGATATAACAATCTAACAGTTTGACAACGCGAATATATTTTCGCATCTAATTATAACCGCATAAAGAACAGCCGCTTTGGTTGCAAGGGCTTTTATTGTCGATGAAGTGGTGCCGGTGATAGGAGTCGAACCTACACGGGGGGTTGCCCCACGCGATTTTGAGTCGCGCGCGTCTGCCAATTCCGCCACACCGGCGTAAGTGGCGCGCCCTAAGAGATTCGAACTCCCGACCTTTTGATTCGTAGTCAAACGCTCTATCCAACTGAGCTAAGGGCGCGCAATAAAAAATGGAGGCGCCACCCAGATTCGAACTGGGGATAAGGCTTTTGCAGAGCCCTGCCTTACCACTTGGCTATGGCGCCGAATCAAACGCAAATTGGAATATGAATACAAAATGGAGCGGACGACGGGACTCGAACCCGCGACCCTCGCCTTGGCAAGGCGATGCTCTACCACTGAGCCACGTCCGCATGCGAGTTGGCTGGGGATCCAGGATTCGAACCTGGGAATGACGGAGTCAAAGTCCGTTGCCTTACCGCTTGGCTAATCCCCAATGAAGAAGGAGAAAATGGGGCGATCGATGGGATTCGAACCCACGAATGCCGGAGCCACAATCCGGTGCGTTAGACCACTTCGCCACGACCGCCGCGATAAGGATTGGCAGGGGCAGCAGGAGTCGAACCCACACTAACGGTTTTGGAGACCGCTGTTCTACCATTAAACTATGCCCCTGCGGAAGATGGTGGAGGGTGATGGATTCGAACCACCGAACCCGAATGGGAGCTGATTTACAGTCAGCCGCGTTTGACCACTTCGCTAACCCTCCACGATGCGGAAACACCTGGTGCCGGCGAGAGGACTTGAACCCCCAACCCACTGATTACAAATCAGTTGCTCTGCCCATTGAGCTACGCCGGCAGACGATGTCCAAAGTCCGGAGCGTGGTGGCTCGGGACGGAATCGAACCGCCGACACGAGGATTTTCAGTCCTCTGCTCTACCGACTGAGCTACCGAGCCGGCACGGTGAAATGGCGGAGCTGACGGGATTCGAACCCGCGATCTCCAGCGTGACAGGCTGGCGTGCTAGGCCTCTGCACCACAGCTCCGTGTGGCCGGAAAAGCTCCGGGAAAAAGCATGGTTGAAATTGGTTGCGGGGGCAGGATTTGAACCTGCGGCCTTCGGGTTATGAGCCCGACGAGCTACCGGACTGCTCCACCCCGCGGCGAAAAGGGGCGCTTTCCCCGGAATGTTGGAAGAAGTGGTGACCCGTAGGGGATTCGAACCCCTGTTACCTCCGTGAAAGGGAGGTGTCTTAACCACTTGACCAACGGGCCACGTTGCTGGCGGAGAGAGAGGGATTCGAACCCTCGAGACGCGTTTTGGCGCGTCTACACGATTTCCAGTCGTGCTCCTTCGACCAACTCGGACATCTCTCCGCGGTTGGCTCCCCGAACAGGACTCGAACCTGTGACTCCTCGGTTAACAGCCGAGTGCTCTACCAGCTGAGCTATCGGGGAACGGCGTTGCCGACGTCCGGCTTGTCGGAGCGAAGGGCTTGCGGCGCGGCCGGCGGCCTTGCGGAACCCTTCCGGACGCGCGCAGGAAATCCCGCATGATTTCCGCCGCTTCCGCCGCCGGACGCGGCGTTCTTTCCGCGCAAGGTGCGGTTTGTTGGTAAGAGAATGGTGGAGCCAAGCGGAATCGAACCGCCGACCTCCTGCTTGCGGGGCAGGCGCTCTCCCAGCTGAGCTATGGCCCCATGCCTTGCCTTGCGCGGTTGCGATGATGGTGGGCCTTAGTGGACTCGAACCACCGACCTCACCCTTATCAGGGGTGCGCTCTAACCAACTGAGCTAAAGGCCCTTGAAGCGGATCTGCTGCCGCACCCCTCATCGGGGTCGGGCGACCCGGCTTGGCGGCGTCCTGCTCTCCCAGGACCTCCCGGTCCAAGTACCATCGGCGCTGGAGGGCTTAACGGCCGTGTTCGGAATGGGAACGGGTGTTTCCCCTCCGCCATCGCCACCAAACCGAGCTTCCCCTTACTGAAAGAGCTCTTCGCTCTTTCAAAACTGAACCCGAGCGCCTAAGACTCCCTAGAAAGGAGGTGATCCAGCCGCACCTTCCGATACGGCTACCTTGTTACGACTTCACCCCAATCATCTGCCCCACCT